>CAYRIY010000006.1:0-66037 GCA_964424335.1 uncultured Clostridia bacterium | reverse complement strand
GGACTCCGGTCTGCCCGCGCTCACGACGTATCGCCGGATTGTGGTTCGCAGCCCCGTCCTTGAGTTGCCGCCCCAACAGATGGGAGGGTGTTCCAATTCGGTCACGAAAGACTTCAAAAACTTGATCGATCGCATTTAGGAGTGTCGGCACATTGCGACTGAACGTGATGACGTTTAACCTCAGGTATTCAAATCAAGGCGATGGGGAGAATGCGTGGCCCCATCGGAAAGAGCTCGCGGCCGAGCTGATTCGAGACGTCGGTCCCGACGTCGTCGGTGTGCAAGAGGCTCTCTTCTCCATGCTCTGCGAGTTGGATGAGATGTTGCCCGAGTACGAATGGATCGGTGAGGGGCGTGAAGGCGGGCTGAAGAGCGAGTTTTCCGCAGTCCTTTACCGCAAGCAGAGGCTGCAGCCGATCACGGCCGATCGGTTTTGGCTCTCCCATCGTCCGGATGTGCCGGCGAGCCGAGTGCCCGGGACGGGACTCGCCCGGATGTGCACCCACGTTCGCTTTCGGGAGCGAGGCACGGAGCGGGAGTTTCTCTTTTACAACACCCACTTGGACCACGCAAATCAAGTGGCGAGGGAAATCGGGGCGGACCTCATCCTCGATCATATTGACGCCGCGTGGCAGAGGTATCCTCTTCCCACCCTACTCGTGGGCGACATGAACGCCGACCCAAGCAATCCCGCCATCCAAGCGTTCCAGGCCGAGCGCCAGGGCAAGCGCCTGCTCTTTGACGCATACGATGTTGTGCGGGCCGAGGGAGGCGAGGTGGGCGCCACGTTCCACGGATTCAAGGGACGGACGGAGGGGGAGCCGATCGATTACATCTTCCACTCGTCTCATTGGCGTGTACGAGAGCTCCACGTCGACCGGCGTGCGGATGGGGCGAGGTATCCATCCGATCACTACCCGGTGTGGGGCGTCTTTGAATCAGACGTGTAAGCACTTAGGCAAAAGGGTTTTTCAAGGCATCTCGATCAAGTCGCCCCCCGGAGCGGCGCAGGCCGCCTTGCCACCGGCCCAGGGGGCGACCCGCTCTTCTCCAGGCTACAAATCTCTGCCCGCATGCGATGATGGATCGGCGCGTCCCGAGAAAAAATCGTTCCTCGGACGCGGCTGACAGGAGGAAGTACGCGGGTTGCACAGAAAACGTTTCAACAAGTCGGTCACGCGTGCTCAATACTCCGTTGTGTCGTGGACATGAGGATATGACAATCGAACCGTATCGACACAGCGGCGGCAAACTTGATCGCATTAGGCTGACGAAGTTGAAACGATTTTACTAGCGATAGGGGTCCTCAAGGTCGTGCCAGTCAACCAATCGGAGTCAATGTGTGTGTGCGGCAAGCCGCGCACGCGCCGAAACCTTGAGTTTGTCCTAGCTCATGGAGCGCTGCGGGAGTTGCCGCAGCTTTTGGGCAAGGCGGCGGGCGCGGGGGCGCCCATCGAGCCAGTCGCGCTGTTTGACGCGACCACGCACAAGCTTTTTGGCGAGCGCGTCTTGAGGTCGCTCTCGAGCGGCGGGATCGAGGCCAAGCCGCTTGTCTTGGGCGATGACGCTCGGCCGTTCGAGCCGGACGAGGTGGCGGTGCGGATGGCCGAAGAGGCTGTTATGGGGCTTGCGCACACCGCCGTGATCGGCGTCGGTTCGGGGGCGGTCAACGACTTGGGAAAGTACATTGCGGCCAAGAGGGGTCTGCGGTATGTGAGCGTGGCCACGGCTCCCTCGATGGACGGATTCGCTGCTCCGATTTCGGCGATCGTCGTCAACAAGGTCAAGACGACGGTCGCGTCGACATCGCCGGACGCCGTGGTCGCAGATCTCGACATATTGACCGGAGCGCCGCGCCCGCTCGTATCGGCGGGATTTGGCGACGTGCTCGGCAAATTGACGTCGCTCACCGACTGGAGGCTTGCTCGCGTCCTCTTTGATGAGTACTGGTGTCAAGAGACCGCCGAGGAGGTCGGAGCTATCGCTCGGCGTGTGATGCTGACCGCTTCGTCCGTGTCGGAGCGCTCACCGGAAGCGGTGGGCGATTTGATGGAGGCGTTGGTGCGAGCCGGCGCTTCTGTCTTGCACGTGGGAAGCTCCAGGCCCACCTCGGGGGCGGAGCATCTCGTCTCGCACTTTATTGAGATGTGGAGTGCCAATCGGGGGATGCGTCCGCCTGCCCATGGGCATGTCGTGGGCGTCGGCACGCTCATCGCGAGCAGGGTGGCCGAGGCGTTGCAACAGGTAGACACGTTGCCTGCCGCGGCTTTGGTAGAGGTCCGACCTGAGGAGGTCCTCAAAGAATTAAAGATCGACGGCGTGCCCGAAAACTTCGGCCTCTCGAAGTTTGACGAAACGGCGAGAAAAGCGCGGCGAACGCGCATTGCCGACCGCTGGTCGCTTGCGCGCCAGGAACTCTCGAGGCTCCCGCGGCCGTCGGAGATTGCTGATGTCTTGCACAAGGCGGGCTGTCCGACGCGCTTATCTGATCTCGGTATCCAACGCGACGTGGCGGTCCGGGCGATCGGCTGGTGTCGGTTTTTGCGCGAGCGGTACACGTTGTTTGACTTGGCGGCGGATGTCGGCATCTTGCCTGAATTGGTCGAGGAACTCGCCGCCGAGTACGCATAGGCGCGCGGCATTCGATTTTGAGCCAAGACGCGTCGATCAAAACGCTTTTTAAGGTACGGGAGGCAATTGGGTGGCAACCAGGCGATACGTGGTAGGCATTGATTTTGGCACGCTTTCGGCTCGAACGGTGTTGGTCGACGTGGAGTCGGGCGCGGAGGCGGCCTGGATGGAGTCGCCATACGAGCACGGGGTCATCGAATACCTCCTGCCCGGCAGCGAGACTCCGCTGCCGCCCGGGGCGGCGCGCCAAAACCCGAGCGATTACTTGGTGGCGCTGCGCGAGGGTGTGCGTGGCGTGCTTGCGTCGTCGGGCGTGCATCCGGATGCCGTGATCGGCATCGGGCTCGACTTTACGTCATGCACCCTGCTCCCAGTCGATCAAGACGGTCGCCCTTTGTGCTGGCAGCCGCGTTTTGAAGCCGACCCGGACGCGTGGGTATGCCTGTGGAAGGACCAAAACGCCCAAGGAGAGGCGACGGCCATGACCGAGCATGCGCTGCGGCGCGGCGAGTCCTTCCTCAAGTGGTACGGCGGCAAAATCCCTGCTGAGAGTTTCCTTCCAAAGGTCTGGAGGATCAGCAAGCAATCTCCCGGCGTCTTTGCGGCGGCTGCGCGCTTTGTCGAAGCCGGGGACTGGATCGTCTGGACGTTGACAGGCGAGGCGGTGGGAGGCGTCTCCGCCGTGTCGTTCAAGACGCTTTGGGACGACGGGTTTCCCGAGGAGTACCTCGCCTCCCTGGATCCCGACCTCCTCACTTTGGTCCAAAGCAAGCTGCTCGGCCGTTACCTTTCCCCGGGGCAACGGGCGGGCGGGCTCACACCCCTTGCCGCGGCCGACCTCGGTTTGAATCCCGGAACGCCCGTCGCGGTCGCCAACATCGACGCACATGCGGCCGTACCCGGCTCGGGGGTCGCAAAGCCGGGCACGCTCGTGCTCGTCATGGGCACCTCGCTGTGCCACATGGTGCTTGGCGAATCGCGGCTTCCGATTCCCGGCATCTCGGGCGCCGTTCGTGATGGGATCGTGGCCGGCTATATCGGCTTTGAGGCCGGGCAACCTGCCGTGGGCGATACGTTCTCTTGGTTTTCCGAACACTTTGCGCCGGCCCGCTACGCCAAAGAGGCGGCTCGCCTTGGCGTATCAACGCAGCAGTACCTCGAGCGCCTCGCTGAGGACCTCGTTCCGGGAGAGACGGGGCTCATCGCGCTCGACTGGTGGAACGGCAACCGATCGCCCCTCGCCGACGGGGATCTGAGCGGGTTGGTCTTGGGCTATACCTTGCAGACCCGCCCGGAGGACGTGTACCGAGCGTTGATGGAAGGGGCGGTCTTTGGCGCCTTCGAGATCATCCGGGCCTTCGAAGACGGGGGCGTCGCGGTGAACACCGTGCGGGCCTGCGGCGGGATCGCCGCCCGGAGCCCGCTCATGCTCCAGATGTTGGCGGACGTCACGGGGCGCGCCATCGAAACGGCCGGCGCCGCGCAAGCGTCCGCCCTCGGCTCGGCGATCTTTGCAGCCGTCGCGGCCGGACCAAAGCGGGGTGGCTACGCCACTGCGAGCGAAGCCGTGGCCAGGATGGCCGAAGCGCCCGCGGAGACGTTCCGCCCCAATCCGGGCCGTCACCGGGTGTATCAAGAGGTGTACTCGGTGTACCGCAACCTTTTCGACCATTTCGGCAAGGGGAGCGGAGGGGCGGCGATGCGCAGCCTGAAGGCCTTGAGAAACCGCGTGCGGGAGGCCGCGCGCTAGGCGTTCCCCCGCATAGCCGCCTTAACCTTGCTCTTTGCGAATGTATGCGCCGAACGGAGATGATGCATGCGTGTTGCTCTACATCATACGACATGGGGAGTCCGAGCGAAATCGGGACCGCGAGGGCCCTTACGATTGCCCGCTGACTGAAGCCGGATTGCGCCAGGCGGAGCTCACCGGGGCGTGGTTGCGGGGGAAAGGGATCGCCCATCTATACTGCAGCCCGGCCATTCGCACGTGCGAGACGGCGCTTGCGATCGGGCGGGCGATCGGCGTCGCGCCTCGCCCGTGGGCCGAATTGGTCGAGTGGGGTTACTTTTTTGAAGAGCCGGGGCTAACAGGCGCTGAATTGGCGGCTCGGTTTCCCGAGATCCCATTTGGCGACGAATTTCCTAAAGACCGAGGTTGGGCGGCGGAGCGCACCGAAGAAAGCTGGGAAGAGCTCTTTTCCCGGGCCGAGTTTGTTCGGGACGAGCTCCTCCGGCGACACGCCCCAGGGGATGCGCCCGTTGCGCTCGTGACCCACGCGCATTTCGCCCGGCACCTCCTCGCCGTCTTGCTCGGCCTTTCCGCACACGACGCTTGGAGCGGGCGAGTCGACATCTACAATTGCTCCGTCACTTGTTTTGAGTTTCGCGGCGAGACGGGGGCGCCCGTCCTATGCTATGCGAACGCGCACGGCCACCTAGGGGCAAGTGCGACGTACCACCCGTAATTAGGCAGCGCCAAAGTCAGAAAGGAGCGACAAAGACGTGGGAAAGACCTGGACATGGGCATTCATCGGTTCAGTTGCAAAGTTCGACGTGGAGCGGATCATCGAGATTTGCAAGGCCACGGGCGTCCGGGCTCTGGAGTACGGAGTTGGCGGGGCGGACGGCCTGCGTGAGCAGGAGTTGAAAGAGGTCCGCGAACGGTACGCACAGGCGGGTATCGCGGTCAACTCGTTTCACCTGCCCTTTGCCACAGACGACGACATCGCTTCGTTCTACGAAACACAACGCCGCGGCGCGGTGCAGCGCATGATTCGCTGGATCGGAGTTGCCGGCCACTTGGGCGCCAAGGTAGTGATCCAGCACCCGACCACCAATCGCTACCCGGCGGAGGACAATGGACTCAACCGATACCACGACCAACTGCTAAAGAGCATCGAGGAACTGCTCCCCGCCGCCAGGGCAGCCGGCGTCGTCATCGGACTTGAGAACATGGTGCCGGGAGAGCGCGGCGGGCGATACTTTTCGGAGCCGGAGCACATTCGTGAATTGGCGCGCCAAATCGACGACCCCAACGTGGGCTTCGTCTATGACACGGGACACGGACTGCTTTCCGGCCGTGAAAAGGCGGTTCAAATCCTGGAAGCGATGGGCGAGCGCATCGCCGCTTGGCACCTCGCGGACAACGCCGGCGACCGCGACTCGCACCTCGCGCCGGGCCACGGTGAGGTCGACTGGGACGCCGTGTTCAGTTTTGCGGCGCGCATCGGTTTTGAAGCGCCGATGACGATGGAGACGCCGCCATGGGGACCGGGACCGGACTACCCGATCGAGGCATGGCGACGCAGCGTCGAGGAGCTGGACGCCCTAGCCGCGAGGGCGCTTGGGCAGGAGTCGGCCTAAATCCGGGCCGCGCCATGCCCTGATGGTGTCCACGGGCGACACGTGGATGTACAGCGCCTGGGGGAAAGTGCATAGGAGGATTCACGACCAGATGAACCCGGAACAAATCGAAGCCTGGATCAACGAGCCGGCCCGGCAAACGCCCGTCCGTCACGCCTACGACGTCGTGGTCGCAGGTGGCGGCACATCGGGGCTTTGCGCGGCGATCGCGGCTGCCCGAAGCGGCGCCCGCACGCTGCTCATCGAGCGGTACGCCTTCTGCGGGGGCAACGCCACCATATATCTGCCGCTCCTCTCCTTCCTCGACCAGCAGGGAAACGAAGTGATCAAGGGGATCGGCAAAGAGATCATCGATCGAGTCATCGAGCTCGGCGGATGCGTGGGACACGGTTGCGACCCGCTCCACATCAGCTACGCGCCCGTCGATCCCGAGATTTTCAAGCGCGTCGTCATCGAAGAGTTGGAGAAGGCCGGCGTCGACGTCCTCTTGCACAGCCTCGTCGTCGACGTGCAGTCCGTTGCCGTCGAGGGGGAACTCGATACGCCGCCAGGCCCCAAGGCTGCAGGTGAGCAAGGCGGAGGGCGGCGCCGCATCACGCACCTCTTGATCGAGAACAAGTCCGGCAGAAGCGCCGTGGCCGGCGAATGGTTCATCGACGGCACGGGCGATGGCGATGTGGCCTACTTGGCGGGAGCGACCTGGGAGAAGGGGAACGCCCACGGGCAGATGCAGCCGGCCACGCTGATGTTTCGCATGAGCGGCGTCGACATTGCCAAGACGCGGCTCGCGATCGCCGCCGACCCTCAGCGCTTTGGTTGTGACTTGATTCCCGCGGAACATTACGTGCGCACCGACAACTTCATCGTCGTCGGCATGCGGGAGGTGCTCGAAGAGGCGAAGGCGGCCGGCGACTTCCCCTTGCACAACAACCGGGTCATCTTTATCACCCAGCCTCGCCCGGGCGAAGTTGCCGTCAACATGACCCGCGTGTTGATCGACGCCACGGACGCAGAGGACCTCAGTCGGGGTGAAATGCAGGCACGCAAGGACGTGTGGGTGGTTGAGAAGTTTTTGAGGGAGTACATCCCGGGGTTTGAGGATGCGTACGTCATCGACACGGCGCATCGCCTGGGCATCCGGGAGACCCGCCGGATCATCGGCGAGTACATCCTCGATCGTGACGATATCCTGGAGAGCCGCAGATTCGACGACTGCATCACCGTTGCGAGCTATCCGATCGACTTGCATCACCCCAACGGCCCGGACTGCACGCTCGAGCATCCCAAAGACACGTACGACATTCCCTATCGATCTCTCGTGCCGCTTGGCGTTGCCAACCTCCTCGTCGTGGGGCGCTGCATCTCTGCAACCCACGAGGCGATGGCGGCCATCCGTGTCATGCCGATCGGCATGGCGCTTGGTCATGCGGGTGGGGCCGCCGCCGCGATTGCATTTAAGGAGCGCCACAAGGACGTGCGAGAGGTTTCGACGCGGGCCTTGCAGCAACTCCTGTTGGCTCAAGGCGCCCGCATCACCGTTCCTCAAGCTTCTGCCGGATCTACCGCCTGACGCTCAAAGCGCGCCTACGGTTTCATCGACGGTGAACATCTCTCACCGTCGATGAAATCGTTGCAATCTGCGCCTTGTGAGCATGCGCAGGCATAATTCGAGCTACAAAGCGTATTTGCGCATTTGTCATGAGTTTGGCGCGAGTGAAAAATGTGTGTACACTTGCGTCATCAGGAAGGAAGGGATGATATAGGGACGAACTCAATCGTAGTTGTAACGTTACAATCCATTGATACAAAGGAGGTTGTCTAGCAGATGAATTGGTCCAAAGGTTACAGATGGTTTGTTCCAGTAGCGGCGGTTATGATGCTGATCGGCGTGTTTGCCTCGGCGTCGGCTGCAGAAGAGAAAATCACGTTGGAAGTCATGCACCGCTGGAGCGGAGATCGCCATCCTCTGCTTCGGGAAGTGCTCGACCGATTCGAAGCGTTGCATCCAGGTGTGGAAATCGTCGACTATGAGGTGGGTGGGACGCTCAATCAAAAGCTGATCGCTGCTTGGGCCGCCGGCGTCGGGCCGGACATCGCAATGGTCAACTGGGAGTCCGGTCCATCACGGGGTAGGCAAGGCAACCTGCTCGCCCTTGACGACTTTGCGAAAGCCGACGGGCTCACGTTTGACTCGATGATCTACCCGAGCATCGCCGAGGCGATCGTTGCGGACGGGAAAACGTACTTCCTACCCATGACGATCAATCTCGGGCGCCACCTGATGTACTACAACACTCGGCTCTTTTGGGAAGCGGGTCTTGACGCCAACAACCCGCCCAAGACCCACTCCGAGTGGGAGCGGGCCGCCCGCCTGCTCACGCGGATGTCGGGAGACGGCGCGTATACCCAGCGAGGCATCGACATCGTGACCAACAACAACAATAGAAACTATCGACTGCTCGAGACCTTGGTCGAGCAGTGGGGGACGCAGCTTTTCAACCCGGCCAGCACGACGGCGCTACCGGACATCGATCGCATCGTGAGCGTGGCGGAGTGGATGCTCGATTTCCAAGCCGGCCTGGGCCCTGTGCACCCGTCTGGCGCCGGGGAGGGACGGCCGCCGTTTGAGAATGAAGAGGTAGCGATGTACATGGGCATCGACGGGGACTGGTTTATTTTCTCCCAAGGAAACCCCGAAATCGAAATGGCGATGTCGCCGCTTCCCGCTCCGGATGGCGAGCCGCTCCGCTCGGTGCTCGTACCGGGTTGGGGCTGGGGCATTTCGAGCGACACCAAGCATCCCGAGCTCGCTTGGGAGCTGCTCAAGTGGCTTTCGATCGCCGAGCAAGGGGGCGCCTGGTTTATCATGCAGCAAGGGCGCATGTCATCAAATCCTGAGCAAAACCTCAACCCCGCGTACCTCGAGACGCACCCGTACTGGGGCGTCGTGGCCGAAGTTGCAAACGCCGGCATGCCTTTTGCACAGCGTTGCGTGGGCGTGACCACGGGCGATCTCGATCGGTTGCTCGGAGGAGCCTTGACCAATGCTGCGATTGGGGACGGCGACGCAAGATCGGCGTTGATCGACGCTCGCCGCATTTTCCAGGCCCAGTGTGAGGCCGGCGTTTAGTTCGAAGAGCCTTCCTACAAATAGTGCGAAAGAGTAGTGCGAAAGAGGCCGTCCACCGTAAAAAGGTTGAGACGGCCACTTTTGCGTCGATGTTGGATGAGGTGGTTAAACCTTAACGGGCGTCGTTTGCAGCCTTAATCGCTTCGATGGTTGCGAGCTGGCGCGCTTCGTGCTCGTGTGCCTCCTGATTTACCTTTTCGGGATTGCAGATCTCACGCAGCGCTTTTTCGAGGTTGTCGGCCATTTCGGGCTCACGGTCCCACAAGTTTTCGAGCTCCTCCGGATCGGTTCGAAGGTTGAAGAGCTGGTGCGGCGCGGCCATGTTGTAGATGAGCTTCCAATCTCCTTGGCGAACCATAAACGCCCCCGAGGGCACTCCGTGTCCGTGATATTGAGAAAACACAACTCGACTCGGGTCCTCATTTGGGATCTCCTGCAGCGGCTCGCCATGCCAGTGGGATGGGCGCTTCGCTCCGACCGCATGGAAGATCGAGGCCTGCAAGTCGAGGAGGCTCACCGGGGTCTCGACCTGCTCGCCCTTTTCAAATCCGGGGCCTGCCGCGATCATTGGAATGCGCACCGAGTCTTCGTACATGCTCGATTTCCACCACATCCCAAACTTGCCGAGCATCTCTCCGTGGTCCGCCGTGTAGGCTACGACCGTATCCTTGGTCAATCCGGCTCGTTCGAGAGCGTCCAAAACGCGGCCGAGCTCGTGGTCGACGTACGTGACCGAGGCGTAGTAGCCTTGTCTCATTCCCATCGCCTGCTCCGGCGAACACTCGTCGGTGGCGTAGTACTCTCTGAGCGACATGGCGTAAGGATGCTTGGCCGAGGCCTCGTCAGGCCCGTGTTGGGGCAGGTCGGCAAGGCCGTCGTACATCGCCCAGTACTCGGGCAGCGCCCACAAAGGAGGGTGGGGCGGATGAACGTTCACGGTGAGGGTCCAGGGAACGTCGAGTTTCGGGGCGGTCTCGAGCAGCCATTCGACGGCGCGATCCACCTGCCTGATGGAGGAGGCCCAAGCGTCGTCACGAGGCCCGTATTCGGGTTTGAGCGCGCCCGGACGCCGTTTGGGTAAGGGGCGCCGGTCAAATTCGGTCGAGAGGTTTAGGCGTTGTCTTTCGACGAGGAGCATTTCGCTAAAACCGAGTTCAAATGGGTCCTTGTAAAGGTTTGAGTGGCTCCCGACCCACGTCGTATGCACTCCTTGCTCGGCCATCACTCCGCCATACGAAGGGTGATCGGCGGGAATGACCTTACAGTTGTTGAAGGCGCGAATCTCGTGTACGTGCCGCCCGGCCATGAGCGCGGACCGCGATGGGACGCAGAGCGGCGACGGGCAGTATGCGTTCCGGTAGACCGTGCCCATCGCCGCCAGCCGCTCCATATTCGGCGTTCGTACGAACGGATGTCCGTAGACCGAAGAGATCTTGGGGTTGTGCTCGTCGGACATAAAAAGAACGAAATTCGGCATGGCAGATCGCTCCATTTCGCGTTTCGGCCGCCATGGAGCGCGCAAGCATGTGCACGCTCCTCGAACGACGCAAGTGGCGACTTGAAACGTTACAACTCGGTATGCGATACTCCTTCGCCGCAATCTTCCCGGAGCCCTCTTTGCTCGCGAGCCAACCGACTGGAAATCCTATTCTTTAGAAGTTGGTTTCTGGAGAAGTTGGTTTCTGGAGGCGCTGAAAGCGGAAACGCTATGAGGAAGAGGGCGGTATATGCCGAAGCAACCGCCCTCCTCGTACTGTTACTGAGCGTTTACACGGTTGGCGATCGCCGGCGCCCATGCTTGTTCGGCTTGCATCAGGGCTTCTTCCACCGAAATCTCACCGGCGAAAGCCGACCGAAACTGCGTTCCGATCGCGTTGCGGACGTCATCATATTCCGGAACGCTTTCTCCCCGTTCAAACTCAAGGATGTACGGCGCCGCCTCGCTCATGCCAACTGCCAGGTGGTTAGTCGAGAATGCTCGATGGAGAATCGCGTCTCGCAGCGTGGGCAGCGACTCCTGGGCAGCATGAATCGCGATTTGGTTCTCGATATTCATTAAGAATGAGACGAACGTCCACGCCTCGTCCTTGTGCGCTGAATGATCCGAAATGGAGATCCCAGTTCCGCCGCCCGACGCGACCCGGCGGGTGAGTCCGTCTCCCTTCATCAGCGGAAGTGCGACGGCCGTTGCCTCAGCCACATCGGGCACCGGCGCCAGAACACGGGAAATGGATACCTCAGTGAAACTCATCCCCACGTGACCCGCTCGATAACTGAGCTGCGGCAGTTCGTATCCAATTGGCGTTACGCTCTGCACCAGATCACGCAGCCATCGAAGCGTCTCTGCTCCTAACTCGTTGTTGAAATCCACCTTCGTTAATGTTTCGTCCAACAGTTGACCACCGTTTTGCTGCAGCAGCACATTAAAGAAACGAACGTGAGAAGAAAGGCTCCCGGGAACCTCGGCGCCAACCCTCGTCACTTGATCGCCGCTGATGCGCGTAATCTTCTTGGCGGCGTCCAAGTATTCGCTCCACGTCTGAGGAGGTCGAGATGAATCGAGCCCGGATTCCTCGAAGAAGTCGACGCGATAAGCCAAAGGAGCGGCCTTCGTGTCAAACGGGATGCCGTAGGTCTTCCCTTGGTACACCCCCAGATGAGGAGTTACAACCTGGTCATGGAGCTCCCACGTCTCCAGGTAATGATCGATCGGCGTTGCCAATCCGGTCGCGACTCTTGATCCCAGCAAGTTGTTGCCGTCAATGATGATGTCGGGACCGGCGCCACCCGCCGTGGCCACGACCATCCGCTCGCGCATGTCTTCCCGACCGAGGTGTTCCCACTCGATCTTGATGTCCGGGTGGAGACGCTCAAACGCAGGAATCACTTCATTCAAGACGACCGGAAGGCCCGCGTCGGCAGTCAATGTCGCATCGTGCGACCAAACCGTGATCACCACTTGTCCGACTACGTGATTTGGAACAACTGCCGAACCGCATACACACGCCAATGCCAATGCGAGCAACCTTACGCCTCTCAAATCCAATCGCCCTCTCTGAATGTGAGTAAATAGTCGTCACCGTAAGCGCTTACGGTGACGTGTGAAACTTATGACTATTGTGCCCTCTTTGGTGTTAAGTGTCAACGACCACTCACGGCGCGAGCGCAACGCAATGAGTATGAATGCCCACCTTATGACAGCGACGAGCAAAGAGGGGACCGTCCACCAAGGCCGAAGCCTGATGCTAATACGTTGGCCGGAGGGGAGCGCTTGTGGCGATCCATCCCGATGGGGAACGCATCGGCGATGCATCTATCAGCCATTTGAGGCGTGACCATCACTTTCGTCCGGACGAGCGCATCGCGGCGAACGAGGTGTACGTTCGACATCGCATCAACATGCACGTCCATGAGTTTTTCGAAGTTGCATTCGTCACGAAAGGCGCTGGAGTGCATATTTACGGCACGAGTCGCCAGCGGGTCGGACCGGGCGATCTCCTCCTCATCAATCCGTCTGTTCCGCACGGGTATGTGCCCGAATCGGCCGAAGGGTTTGTCGTCCGCAACGTAATGTTTACCGCGCAGGCCCTCGAACACGTCTTGCCGTTTCCCGAAGTCGCTCAAGTGATGGGCGTCTTTCTCCGCTCCCATGCCTTGACGCGCCCACCGTGCGTGTCGATGAGCGCATCGCCTGCGCTCGCATCCTCAGTCGATCAACTTATCGAAGCGCTCCTCGTCGAGTGTCAGAGCAAGGCGTCCGGATACCGATCCGTCGTCTCAGGATTGTTGACCGCGCTCCTTGCTATCATCTGGCGGGCGTGCGACTGTATGGCCCAAGAGATGAACGCATCGCCGCACGCCTGGGAGCGACTCCTGCCCGCGATCCAGCTCATCTACGGATCTCAAGACGAGGGTCCTACGCTTGAAGCCTTGGCGGAGTCGTGCGGCTGGTCGCCGAGTCATTTCAGCAAGCTGTTTCGATCCGCGACCGGTCAGACGGTCCGCGAGTTTACCCGCAGGGTGAGGGTGCAGCGGGCGGCAGCTCGCCTCATCGCGACCCACGATACGGTCGACCACATCGCGGCAACGCTTGGTTACAGCGATAGTCGGGCCTTTCGCAGGGCGTTTCAAGCGTGCACGGGGATGACTCCGAGCGGCTATCGGGAGGCGCACGCACGCGCCGGCGCGCCGCTCGAATGAGGCAAGCGGTTGGAGGAATCGCCTGGTCGCGGGCGAACCTTCGACGGGTCCAGGAAAGATCGCACGATATAAAGGCACACGCCAACGAATTGATGGGGACACGTGTTAAACGGATTCTCTAAGGAGGTCGGGCTGCCGTGAAGTTCTCAAGCATACTGCTGATCGGGCCGCCTGGTGTGGGAAAAGGCACGCAAGGAAAGGTACTCGGCAGTCTTCCGGGTTTTTTTCACTGCGCTTGCGGCGACGTGTTCCGGACGCTCGACTCCGGCAGCGAACTTGGGCGGGTCTTCACCGAATACTCGTCCCGGGGCGAACTCGTCCCCGACGAGTACACGGTGCGCCTCTGGCACAAGCGCCTCCACGATCTCGCTTCCGTCGGCGAGTGGAACCCTGCGGACGACGTGCTCATCCTCGACGGCATCCCCAGAAGCGCCCGACAGGCTCGAATGCTCGACGAGTACGTGGACGTCCTCAAGGTCATCGTGCTGGATGTCGAAAGGCGAGACGACTTGATCGAGCGAATCCGGCGGCGGGCATTGCGGTCAAATCGCTTTGATGACGCAAGAGAAGATGTCATCAGGCAGCGCCTGCAAGTGTACGAAGATGAAGCAGGCGAGCTGCTTGCCCATTACAAAGACCGCGCTCCGGCCACGGTCGACGCGGACCAACCGCCGCTCATCGTCTTGGAGCGGATCATCGGCATCGTCAAAGAAGCGGTGGGCGTGGGTTCTTTTGATCGCAGGAACGGGGCGGGAAAAAGGGAACGTTGAATATATGATTCGCGACGTTTTGACTGTGAACAACGTGGTAAAAAGGTATGGGAACGTCGTTCCCGTAAATCGTGTTTCGTTTTCCGTGCGCCCGGGCGAGATCCTCGGGTTTTTGGGGCCGAACGGGGCGGGAAAGACCACCACCATTCGCATGATCATGGGAATAACTGCGCCCGACGAGGGCGAAATTCGCTTTCACGGGCTTGGCGGGCCTGACGGCGAAATTCCGAAGGCCCGCGTGGGATACCTTCCTGAGGAGCGGGGGCTATACAAGGAGTCTCGGATCATCGACATCTTGCACTTCCTTGCGTCCCTCAAGGGCGTCCCACGAAGCGTTGCGCACAAGCGATCCCTCGAGTGGCTCGAGCGCTTCGGCCTTGCGGACTATGCCCGAGCCAAAGTTTCGCAGCTCTCGAAAGGGATGGCTCAAAAGGTGCAGTTCATCTCCGCCGTTCTCCATGAGCCCGACCTCGTGGTCTTGGATGAGCCGTTCTCCGGCCTTGACCCTGTCAACCAGGAGCTCTTTAAGTCCGAGATCCTCCGCCTCGCCGATCGAGGTTGCGCCGTGCTCCTTTCAAGCCACCAGATGAATCTCGTCGAGGAGTTGTGTGAGCGCATCTTTCTCATTCATCGGGGAAACCGGGTTGTCTACGGCACGCTCGACGAGGTGAAGGCGGAATACGGGGCGCATAGGGTGAGGATTCGCACTTCCCAATCCGAGTGGACGCTGCCGGATTCGCCCCTCATCGAATCCGTGGCGCGCGAGGGCGCGCACTGGACGCTTTTGCTTCGCCGCGGCGCTGCGCCCGCCGAGTACCTCAGGTCGCTGCCCGAAGGCGCGCCGATCGACGAGATCTCCGTGTCACGGATCTCCCTCCACGACATTTTCTTGCGCGTCGCGAAAGGGGAGACGGCTGCGTGAGTGGACTAAGCAATGTGATCCGGTGGGAAGTGATGCGCAATCTGCGCAACAAGCAGTTCCTTATCGGAATGATGATCACGCCGCTCATCTTTCTCATTTTCTCGGCTGCGCCGCAGATCCTCGCGCAACTTGACAGGCCGTCGATCGAGCATTACGGCGTCGTCGACCAGATCGGCGCCTTTGCGGCCCTCGAGGAGTCGGTCGCTTCGTCGGATCGTGTGGCCGTCCAACTCGAGACCGACTACCAGTCGGCGTCTGAGCGCGTGCAAAGCGGCGCCATTGCGGGATTCTTGGTTCTCGATGAAGCGTTCGTTCAAGGCGGTGAGGCGATCATCTATGTCGAGACGGCCAAGTCTTCCGTGCCCAGTGAACTCAGGGCAGCCCTCACGCAACTCTTGCAGCATGTCCGCATCGAGACTTCGGGCCTCGATCCGGCAGACGTGATGTTTGTGACCGCACGGGCCGATGTGACGCAAAGGCCGCTGGTAGAAGGGGAGAACGACGGCGCATTTGGATTTGATCCGGCGCGGATGGTGACGATGGGCGCCATTGCGGTCATGCTCGCCATCTTGATCATGAGCTCGGGTGCGATGCTGCTGCAAAGCGCGCTTCAGGAGAAGCGGGACCGCATGAGCGAAGTCGTGTTGTCCTCGATCGACGCGAAGACGCTGATGGCAGGTAAGATTGTGGGCCATTTGATCTTGGGCATCGTCCAAATCCTCGTATGGCTCGCGATCGGCTTGCCCATTGCGATGCTCCTCCTAGACTTTCCGATCTTCGAATGGGTCGCATGGGAGCTTTTGCCGATCGCGGTGGTATTCTTCATTGCGGGCTACTTGTTCTTCTCGGCGTTGTTCGTCGGCGCCGGGGCGACGATGGAGGATATCCAGAGCGCGGGCAACGCGCAAGGCATGGTCTTTATGCTGCCGTTTACCGCCGCGCTTTTCATCGCCCCGGTGATCAACAACCCGGAAGGCGTGGCCTCCCGCATCGGCACGTTCATCCCCATGAGCAGTCCGTTTTTGATCATGCTGCGCTCGGCAATGAACG
This sequence comes from uncultured Clostridia bacterium, assembly GCA_964424335.1. Taxonomy (GTDB): domain Bacteria; phylum Bacillota; class Limnochordia; order DTU080; family RSA5; genus CAYRIY01. The sequence goes on along the minus strand of CAYRIY010000006.1, from coordinate 49,971 downwards.
AGTTGCCCCTATGGGAAATGATCGCGGCCGGCTTGGTCCTGTTTGCCTCCACGGGCGTCGTCGTTTTGCTCGCTGCCCGTCTGTTTCGAGTCGGGATGCTCATGTACGGTAAGTCGGCCACGCCAAGGGAGATCTGGCGCTGGCTCCGGCACGGTTAGGCGCGAACCCGCTGCTGGTAGCCTAGCCTTTGCGAAATCTCCGCCACATGGTCGAGCAAGATCTGGCTCCAGCCGACCAATTTCTCGACAGGGGTGCGAAATGCCGGTCCTGAGATGCTGACGGCGGCGACCGGCTGTCCTAGGTGGTTGAATACTGGGGCGCCGATGCAGCGCACGCCGATCTCACCCTCTTCGTCGTCGATGGCGTACCCGTTTCGGCGAATTTCGGCAAGGTGTTTGCGAAACACGTCGGGATCGGTAATCGTGTTGGGCGTCCGCTCGGGCAGTCCTCGCTCGGACAAAATCCGATCGACCTCCGCGTCCGAAAGATGGGCAAGGAGCGCTTTCCCGACCGAGCTTGCATGGAGGGGCTCACGCCCGCCGACGCGGGAGCGGATGCCGACCCCGTGTGGGCTATCGATGCGCTGCAGGTAGACGCCGTAGGTGCCATCGATCACCATGAGAAAGACAGTCTCACTCGTAAGGCGGTTCAGTTCTTCGAGCATCGGGCGGCTGATTGCGGTCAAATCCATGGAGTCCATGACGGCAACGCTGAATTCCAAGATTCCTGTGCCCAATTGGTATTTTAGCGTCTGTGGATTTTGGCGGACGAGACTGTGTTTCCTGAGCGTCGCAAGCAGCCTTGAGACGACGCTGGGGTAGACGTCGAGCGCCGCCGCGATCTCTGTGACTCCCATCTCTCTGTCGCTTTGAGCGAGCGTTTTAAGCACTGCGATCGCTCTTTCGACGGTGTGAAGCGTCTGAGCCTTACCTAAACTAGGTCGCGGCATAGTAACCCTCCTTTTTCTGCAAAAGAGAATAAAGCGATTGCAACCTTCACTCAATTTCGCGCGGAAGTGGCGGGCGGGTGTGGCAACGGAGTGATAATTGCCAATTGAGACATTCCGTTTGATTTGGAATTATCCTGCCGCTCGATGGGGAGCAATCCGAAAGGCCGTTATGGCATGGGTCAGGGGGATGTAGCTGGGGCGATACGCCGCCTTGACGGGGAAAAACGTGCCTTCCCGTCCCGGCGGGCTCGCACGTTTTTCCCCAAACTCGAGGACCTTAGAGCCTTTTTGCGTCGGCTCTAAAAATCGTGGGCGTTACGGCTCGAGAATCCCCGTGACGCCGATCATTTCGTTGAGCGCGGCGCCTGGGGGAAGCATCGGAAACACGTTGGCCTCTTCGTCGATGAGGATGTCAAGGACGATCGGCCCATTCATTCGCTCTGCCCATTCGATTGCCGCAGGGAGCTCTGCCGGATCCTCGACCCTTCTTCCGGCCACGCCGAACCCTTCGGCGATCTTTGCAAAATCTGCCACGGAGTCGAGGTCGACGGCCATGTAACGCCCGTCGTAACTCAGTTCTTGAATCTGGCGGACCATGCCCAAAGAGCGGTTGTTGAGGATCGCCGTCTTGACGGGGATGCGGTAGGCCGCGCATGTGGCCAACTCTTGAATGTTCATTTGAAAGCCGCCGTCACCGTTGACGCTCCAGACGCTTCGGTCGGGGAGCGCAAGCTTCGCGCCGATGGCTGCGGGAAAGCCAAAGCCCATCGTCCCCAGGCCTCCGGAGGAGAGGTGCGACCGGGGGTTGTGGAAGGGGTAAAACTGCGCAAGCCACATCTGATGCTGCCCGACGTCAGCCGTGATGACCGCTTCGCCTTTGGTCACTCGGTAGAGCTCTTCGATCACGCGCTGGGGGGCGATAATGCCCGGCCGTTCATGGTAGCGCAGGCGATATGCCTCTTTCCATCCTTGAATCTTTTCGAGCCAAGCATCTCTTCGCGAGGCCTCCACCAGCGGCAAGAGATGCGTGAGCACGCTCTTGGCGTCTCCGACGATCGGGATGTCGACCGGAACGATCTTGCCGATCTCAGCCGGGTCGACATCGATGTGAATCACTTTGGCGCCCTTGGCAAAGTCGGAGAGCCGGCCTGTCACGCGGTCGTCAAACCGAGCGCCCACAGCGATGATCAGGTCCGCTTCGTACATGGCGTAATTGGCGTAGGCGGTCCCATGGAGGCCGAGCATGCCAAGGGAGAGTGGGTGATCGCCCGGAAACGCTCCGATGCCCATCAGCGTAAACGTGGTGGGGAGGTTGGCCTTCTCCGCTAGGGCGCGTATCTCTTGGTGAGCGCCTGCGATGATCACGCCGCCTCCGATATACAGAACCGGTCGTTCCGCCTGACTGATTGCTTCCGCGGCTCGCTGAAGCTGCCGGCGCGTCCCGCCTGCAAGCCGCGTCACCTCGGGTTGCCGCGCGGCAAATCGCGGCTGCTCCTCGCCAAACCCGTCTGAGAACTCGGCGAGCCCGACGTCTTTGGGAATGTCGATCAACACCGGTCCCGGGCGCCCCGAAGCGGCGATTTGGAACGCTTCGTCGATCACCCTAGGGAGATCCCGGGCGTCCTGGAGCAAATAGTTGTGCTTGGTGATCGGCCGGGTGATGCCGACGATGTCCGCCTCTTGAAAGGCGTCGGTGCCGATGAGCGAAGTCGGCACGTTTCCCGTGATCGCGACCACCGGGATCGAGTCCATGTGCGCAGTCGCAAGACCGGTGACGAGATTGGTCGCCCCAGGGCCAGACGTCGCAAGGCAAACGCCGACGCGTCCGGTGGCCCTTGCGTACCCGTCGGCCATGTGCGCGGCGGCCTGCTCGTGCCGGACGAGTATGTGCTTGATGGACTGCCCATACAGCGCGTCATAAAGGGGAAGCACGGCTCCGCCCGGGTGACCGAAGACGACGTCGACGCCGTTGCGCACCAAACTCTCTACAAAACGCTCGGCAGCCCTTTTTGTGCCGCGTCGCACGTCCGCCCTGATATCTGGTTGATCTGATGCTGCAGTTGCTCTCATCGTAAGCCGGGGCCTCCTCTTTTCCGGTGTAACTGTAAGCAGCGCGCCAAAGAATAACAAAAAAGCCTCTCGATCCCTGTAGGGACGAGAGGCCAATCAGCCTGTCGCGGTACCACCCGACTTTGTCGCTCACTTGCGAGAGCGACCTCATACTCCGACGCACGCTCACGTGCATTCGCGGCGATCAATCGGAGTGCGCTGTAACGGGCGCAAGACCGTCCTAAGCCTACTTTGCCAATCTTCAGCCGGCGGCTCCAGGGTGACTTCTGCTGGTTTGCGACGCCGGTTTGCACCACCCACCGGCTCTCTAAAGACGCATCCCCAACGTACTGGTCCCTTTCATAACCTTTGACCATCAATTTGTGGATGAGTTTGGATTAAATCCTAGCACGAGGCGCTGCCGTTGTCAACCTCAACGTGGCGGTCCCGGCTTTGGCCGCTCGCCTGGCACGGTCGAATCGACCGAACGCCCCTGAAGCACGTATGCAAACATACTTGCAAGGCAGGACTTCAGCCGAAAGGACGAATAGGGAGGTGAAGTCGCCTTTGCCCCATCGGACAAAGGCGTCACCCACTTGGCCGCCCGACCTTGTCGGCCAGGCCAAGCCACGAGCGGATGAAAATCCTAGCGGGCCAGCGTCGCTGGCCCTAGTGGGCGGCAAGTGGGGACCGCAGCCAATCGGTTTTTTGTAAGGAGTGGACAAAGAAGCATGGGCACGATTACTTATAGCGTCTTTACCAAGCCTTGGAAGGAAACGCCCCTGCCCGAGCTTGCCGCGCTGGTGCGGGATATGGGCTTCGATGCCATCGAGTTCCCGCTTCGCCCCGGATACCAGATCGAGCCGGAGGATGCCGAAAGGGGCCTCCCGCGCCTTGCGGCCGCCATGCAAGACCAAGGCATCAATGTCGCAAGCGTGGCGGGTCCATTGACGGAGCCTGTTTTTGCAGGTTGTGCGGCCGCCGGCATCTCCATCATCCGGGTAATGTTCAACGTCGGGAAAGAAGGGTACCTCGAAGCCGAACGCAGAGCCCGGGAAACGCTTGAAGCAACCCTTCCACTATGTGAGCGGTACGGCGTCAAGGTCGGCGTGCAAAACCACTGCGCCCGGTTTGTTCCTCCCAATTCCCTCGGCTTGCGGGCCCTGCTTGAAGGATTCGATCCTCGCCACATCGGCGCAATATGGGACTCGGCGCACAACGCTCTGGAAGGCGAAGAGCCCGAGCTTGGCCTCGAGATCGTCTGGCCGAGCCTCCTCATGATCAACGTCAAAAACGCGATCCGGATAAGGAAGACCGGTCCGGAAGCCGAGGACGTCGATTGGAAGGTGTACTGGACCAGCGGCAGGCAGGGCTTTGCCTCGTGGCCCCGCATTGCCCGGTATGTGAACGCCCGCGGGTATGACGGCGTCCTCTGTCTCAGCGCCGAGTACAGCGCGGAGCACGAGGTGGAGCGCCTTGCACGGGAGGACGTTGCCTACCTGCGCACGCTTTTTGATCGACCCTCTTAGTTAGGCAAGGCGAGCGAGCTGCTCTTGGCGCACTTCGTACAAGGGCGGCTCGCCTTTGGCGAATCGCTCGATCTCCGCAAGCACATACCGGCCGATGCGCCTGCGTCCATTGGTGACCGTTCCGGCGATGTGCGGGGTGAGCACGACGCCCGGAAGCTTTCGAAACGGGTGGTCGGCGGCAGGGGGCTCCGGGTCGGTCACGTCGAGCCAGGCGCGAATCCGTCCGCTCGCGACCTCGCGGACAAGGTCATCCTCGTTGATCAGGCTGCCCCGGGCGGTGTTGATCAATATGGCGCCATCCCGCATCAGCCCGAGCGTCTCGTGGTTGATGATGTGGCGGGTCTCGGGGATGCTGGGCGCATGGAGCGACACGATGTCGGAGCGCCGCACGAGCTCGTTTAGGCTTACCGAGCGGACGCCCATCTGGATGGCTTCTTCATCGGAGAGGTATGGATCGTAGACCAACACGTCCACTTCGAAGGATTGGAGCAGGGAGATCAGGTGTCGTCCGACCTGACCGCATCCGACGATGCCGATCGTGATGTCGTAAAAGTCCTGGCATGTATGGCGGGCCTCGCTCCACGCCCCTTTAGACGTCGCTTGATTCAACCCCAAAATGTCCTTGGACGCGGTAATCATGATGCCAAGCGTCGTCTCGGCCACCCCTTTGCCGATGACGGCGGCGCCGCTTGTCACTTGGATTCCTCGCTCAAAAAGGGTGTCGCTCACGATCGGTTTTACCGATCCCGCCGCGTGTACCACGAGCCTTAGAGCGTCGGCTGATCGCAAGGCCGTTTGGTCAAGGGTGGGACAGCCCCAGCTCGTCACGGCGACATCGGCGTCCTCCAAAAGGTTTGCAACTTGCTCCACGGACGGCCGCTCCGCCGATTCATTGATTCGCAATTCGGCAATCTGCCTGATCCTTTCAAGCATGCCCTCATCGTAGAGCTCCTCGGTGAGCTGGCGCCCGTGTACGATCGATACGACGGGGCGTCGATTATTAGTGGCTGCCATGCGTGACACTCTCCCTTGAGTTTGATTCTCCTGGCGCCGCAAACTTCTTGGTCGAACGAATCCGCAGTGAATAACATACGATGATGAAGGCGGTCGGCCTGCATTCTCCGCTCAAGCCCGATGGAGAATTGCGAGAATCCCCAAAAAGCTGCGGATCGTCATCCGAAGGAAAAGTGTGCAACGGATATTTCGAGGTGAATTGTTAAGATGTACGCAGACGTTTGGTTGAGCGCCCCGGATCCAGGGCCGGACCGCTGTTTGTGGTTGCCTCAGTCGCTCCTAGACGAGTGGGAGCTGCCACTTGGGGGGCAGGTCGTGCTCTCGTATGGCCTGCGATCGACGGAGGCGCAGATCGGCATTGTCGGCGCTTCGAGTCACAAGGGGCGGCGCCGCTTCGTCGTCCCGTCCGTAGCCCTTGCTCAAGAACTAAACCTCGTCACGGATCTAGAGTATCGGCTCGCTCGTTCCGGGCCCGCCTCGATCGTCCTGGGGCCCATCATTGGGTTGATCGTCGACGCTCGTGGTCAGCGAGGAGGCGTCTCAGATCGCGAATGGGAGCGCTTGATGCAGGCGTACGGCGAGGTGAAGGGACTCACGATTCTCCTTGGACCCGACGACGTCGACTGGAACTCGGGCTTCGTTAACGGCAGGTACTACAACCCCAACCACGAGGCGGGTCCGTGGATTTCCGGCCGATTTCCCATTCCGGCGGCGGTTCACCGGCGCACCACACTGACGGCAAAGGCCGAGAACGAGTGGCTGCAGTGGACGGACCGGCGCGTTTTCAACGGCCGCTGCAGCGTCGATCGATGGGACGTGCATCAGGCAGTCGCCCGCCACGCGGACCTTGCGCCCCACCTCGCGCCCGTCAGCCTTGCCTCGTCGTTTCATGCGGTGCGGGAGGCGCTCGACCGCTCGCAGCGCATTTGGCTCAAGCCGCGCTCCGACGACCAAGGCCGAGGCGTCGTACTCCTCGAGCTCACGGGAACAGGGGTCGAGGCGACGTACCTTTCTCAAGGCAAAGATGTGCGCCGCCGATTTCGCACAAACAAGGAGCTGCGGGCGTTTTTAGGGCGCCCGTACATGCTCGGTGGCCGCTACATCGTGCAGGAGCCTGTACCGTCGGCAACCATCGGAGGTCGTCCGTTTGACGTGCGGTTTTTGATCCAGCGGGGTGGAACGGGCGAGTTTTGCTGTCACGGGAAGTTCGCGAAGCTCATCCCCCCTGGAAGCGTCTCGGCAGCTCCCGAACACGGCGCCATCTTGCTCCCCGTGGACCTGGCGTTGACCGCCGCTTTGAAAATCGAGCTCGACCAGGCCAGGGAGGTCGAACAGCGCGCGGTCGCGTGGTGCTGTGACCTATTGGGGCGGCTCGAGGAAGATTTTCAAACCTTGGGCGATGTGGGCGTTGATGTAGCGATCGGTCCCGACGGGGAGTTTTGGTTGATCGAATGTGATTTTTGCCCGGATTACTCGGTCTTTGAAGCCTTCGATGCCGATATGTACCGTTCGGGGTCGACGATGTGGCACCGCTTTGCAAGTTTCCTCGCCCGGTTTCCCGTGCCCACGTGAGCGGCCGGGACGCCTCGGACCAGGCGGGAGATGCCGATCCGAAGCGCCCCGAAAATCGAGTCGGGCGACGGGATGTGCGTCGCAACTCGGCGCTAGAAGCTAGCGGGCAAGCACTCGGTCTTGCTCCTGCTGCACGATCTGCTCGACGAATCGCAGCGCGTCGGCCGGCTGAACGGTCCCTTGCAGCACTTGGTCCAGGGCGCTGCCGAGCTCCGTCATGTACGTCGAGATGACGGGCATGGCAGGTCGCACAAATCGGGCGCTCTGGGCAATCTGCAGGTACACCGACAGGTGCGGATCCTCCATGAAGTCGGCCATGATGGGGGAGCGCAAGTACGCGGGAATCCACCCCGATGGCTTGGCGAAGGCATAGGTGCCTTCTTCGGAAGCGGTGATGAACTTCAGAAACTCCCAGGCCAGATCTTTGTTTTGGCTCTCCTCGAGGATCGCCATGGCCCAGCCCCCGATCCAGGACGGGTTGGGGCTGCCGGTGTCGGCTTTGTACGGCTCAAACCCGGCGCCCAGCGGGATGTCGGGGAAGTTGGTCCTCCATTGGAGGAGGTTTGATGTCACTGCGAAGCGCATCGCTTCGTTGCCGCCGGGGAAGCTGATGTCGCCGCCGAGCGACGCGTTGTAGCGCTGGTGGTAGTCCCGGATGAATTCGACGGCCTCGACGTTTCTAGGGTCTGCCGCCGTGACCCGCTGGTTTTCGTAGTCGTAAAACGCTCCGCCAAATACCCAGCCCCAGGTAAAGGTGGTGTTGGCAGATCCGTAGACGTCCCAAGGCCGCTGCGCGATCTGCGTGACGATGCCCTCGCCGTCGATCCGGGTGAGCGTCCGAAAGTACTCCTCCCATTCGGCAAGCGTTTCCGGTCCGCGCTCAGGATCGAGTCCCGACTGGCTAAAGATATCCTTGTTCCAAACGAGTGCAAAATTTGGATCAACCTGCAGCGTCATTGCGTACTGACGGCCGTCCCAAAACGTCTGGCTCCAGGCCGGGGGAACGAAGTCCTGCGGATTCAGCCCATCCGCCTGGACGTACCTGTCGATGGGGTGGAGGAAGCCCTCGACGGCGTATTGCGGCACGTTTTGGCCGCTCACCATGACGATGTCGGGCGGAAGGCCCCCGACGATCATATTGATCACCTTGGCAGTGGCGGCATCGGAGACGAAGTCGCCGAGGGAGGTGGTCCATAGGAACTCGACTTCGACGTCCGGGTAAATTGCTTGAAACGCTTCCGCGGCTGGTACGAACCCTGCAGATTCGGCGCCGGTCGGTCCCCAGATGATTCCGACCGTGAGCTTACGCTCCGCGCCCTGACCGGGCAACGCGAGGAGAACCATGAGCATCGTCAGGACAAGGGCGAGCGTTCCGGTTCGCTTGATGATCGGCACGTGTACATCCCCCAGTCAAGTGTAGTGTGACTAATGGCAAATTTCCGTATAAAGTGCGATCTTCCTCTGAAATCGATGGAGGTACATGCCGCAGTTGCTCGGATCAGGCGAATTTGGGCGTCCCACGGGCAACTGACAGGGAGTGCGGGCTGTCGACTTGAATACCCCTCTGTCTGATATCACCCAGTCTAAAGAGGGATCCTGCGTTGCGGCCATCGTCGGAAAGGCCGGTCACTTACGGTCAAATTGCCCGCTTTTTTATTCCCCTAGGCGTCACGCCCTTCATGATCGCAATCTCACACACGCTGACAAGCGCCACCTTGGCCCGGCTACCCGCCCCCGAAGTGAATCTCGCCGCGTACGCAGTTCTCCAAGCGCTCGTCAACGCCGTCAAGGCCCCGACCAACACCGTGAGGCAGATGGTCGTGGCTTTGGTCGACGGCAAAGATAGCTTTGGAAATGTGTTGAGATTTGTATGGGGCATGACGGCCTGTTTCGTGGCGGTTTTGCTCATTATGGCGTTCACGCCCCTCGGGGCTTGGGCGCTCGGACGCGTGGGACTCTCGTCCGGCGAAGAGCTCTCGCTCGCCTCGCGCGGCTTGTTCATCGTCTTTTTGCTTCCCATTGTGGAGACGTTCCGCAATATCGTGCATGGGCTCGCCATCAGCCATCGGGGCGCCGCGATGATGCCCGTCGGCCTTGCGGTGCGGACGGTCGCCGTCATGCTCTTCCTTGGAATCTTCCTCATCACGGGCTCTTTGCCCGGCCTCATCGTCGGCTCGATTGCGTGGGTCTTGGGACTTGGCATCGAGGGAAGCTTCTTGGGCGCGTACCTCATCAAGAGATTTGGGTCGCTTACCCGCGCGGCGCACGCGATTCCAAGAAAGGGCGACGAACCCGTGGCATTGCCTGTGATTGCCCGCTTCTTTGCGCCGCTCGCGGTCATGATCTGGATTGCCGGGTGGATGCACCCGCTGATCCAAAGCGGTGTCGGAAAGAGCGCGTCGCCTACGATTTCGCTCGCCGCCTATGGCGTCGCGCTTGGACTTCTCGTCTTGCTCGCCGGTGGAACGTCGATGGTCCACCAATGCACACTGGTCTTTGTAAAGGATGCGAGCGACCCGAACTGGCGCCGGGTGCGGAACTTCTCGATCGCTACGGGGTTTGTGATCGGGACGCTCATGCTCCTATTCGCACAGAGTCCTGTCGGTCGCTTCGTCGTCATGACCCTTATGGGGATTCCGGAACTCGTAGGGGAGATCGCCTTGCAAACGATCACCGTCTTCGCTATACAGCCGGCCGTGGCCGCTTGGCGAGAGGCGTATTGGGGCATGCTCATGCTCCGGCGGCGCACGTCGATCATCGGGTACGCCAAAGTGGCAAACTTAGCCACCGTTGCAGTGGCGATCTACATTGCGTTTGGACCGGCTTCAGCCCTGTTTCCTTGGGACGCAGCGGTCGTGGGCGCCTTCGTCTACTGCCTCGGAGAGGCGATCGAATCCGTCGTCGTGTGGCGGCAGGCGAGTGCGCGCCACGAGGCGCCTGGCGAGGCGGCGCAGGCGGCATAGAGTGGATCTTGGCAAACGAGGGATTATAGGTTAGGGCGCAATGTAAAAACTGCGGTCCCGGGCATCGACGCCCGGGACCGCCCTCAATCGATCGCATCTGACTGTAATTGTTTTTACAGCCCTGCTCGCATCCAGCCCTCGTCTAGGGCTTGCTGACCATTTTCGGCAGTCTGCAACATGATCTGCTCAGGCGGCGTGTCTCCGCCGGTCAATAGCGAGTGGACCTGGTCGACGTAGATCCGCCACATTTGTGTGCCCGCCGGGATGACAGGGCGGAAGCGGCTGTAGGACATGAGGTCGACGAACTTGTAGATGAGCGGGTCGATGCTCATGAACTCCTCAGACGTGGCGGCCGAACGCAGCGCCGGGATCTGTCCGCTGCGCGATCCAAGCTGCGTTTGCGCCCAGTGGCTCGTGTAGAACTTGATGAACTCCCACGCGCCGCGACGCTTCTCTTCGCTTACCCCGACCGGAATTGCCAGGGCAAATCCGCCGGACCAGGTGATCGGCTCGTGTTCAAGACCGGCAGGCCGCGGCGGGTTGGCGACGCCAAACTGGCCCTCCATGCCGATGTTCTTGATGTGGCCAAGGGCCCAGGAACCGTCCATCATCATGCCGAGGCGACCACCGTAAAATGCGCCGTTGGTGACCGAGCCGCTCCAGGCGTCGAGCTCGGGGGCGCCGCCGTACTTGTCGAGCGCTTCCTTCATCCAGTTGATCGCTCTGTGGCCCTCAGGGCCGTTCCACGCGACGGTGCGGTTGTCTTCGCTAAGCACTTCGCCGCCGGCGGCCCAGAGCCAGCCGAGGAAGTACCAGTTGCCCCAGTGGGGAACAAACCCGCCTTGGGCAAGGGTCCCGTCGGGATTCCACCGGTCGAGCACGCGAGCGTACTCATCGACTTGTTCCCACGTAGTGGGCGGCGCGTTGGGATCGAGACCCGCCTCTGCAAACATGCTGATGTTGTAGTAGAGGGCGCGGTTGTCCGTATTCCAGGGAATGGCGTAGGTTTGGCCCTGGTAGAATGCCTCATCACTCGTGGCGGGGTAATACTCGGCAAGCGAAAATCCGTCCCTGGCGATCAGGTCGTCGAGCGGGGTGATGACGTTTGCAGAGGCGTACGAGCCTACCTCAAACCGGTCGACCTTGACGACGTCCGGCGGAGCGCCCCCGATGACGGCCGTGGTGAGCTGCTCAGGGGAGACCGCGGGGCTGCCGACGACCCGGTACCGGCCTTCGAATGCTTCGTTGAACGCATTGATGACGTCGTTTTCAATCGATTGGGCGGGCTCTCCGCCCCAGACGCCCCAGTAGCTGATCTCGACGGGGGCCGCAAAGGCGACTACCGAACCGAACGCGATCAACAGTGCGATGAGTGTAAACCCGATGAATCGATTTCGCAATGATGACAACCTCCCGTTCTTTTGGACGTTTTTTTAGCCACGTCAATTTGAGTCGCTGAACTACGTGAGGCCTGGCACATGTAGCGAATATACCGGGGTGTCACCCTCTTTCCTCGATTTGAGCATTGTTGCTCGTCCAACTCTGATTTCGAGCCGCTCGATACGTACAGAAGGTACGTACAAGGATAATATTCTGACTACGACGTATAGTTCCTGCACAGGGAATGGGTGATTTTTTCAGAATCTGGTTGAACCAATCCTGGGAAATCCGAACAAGTTCTAAGGGGCGGTCACATTTGGTGGACACGAAGGGAACCGGCGTCGTCGGCGATGAATCCATATTGGACAAGATGTTGCGCGACCGGGGTTTAGAAATATGAGGCTGGATCCTCGCGGTGGAATTCCATTATACATTCAATTGAGTCGCCGGCTCCGATCGGACATCGAGGCTGGGCGGCTATCGGACGGCGAACTCATCCCTTCTGAGCATCAGCTTTCCGAGCAGTTTTTCGTGAGTCGTCACACGGTGCGCCAAGCCCTCGCCGACCTGGAACGAAGCGGGTTTGTGGAGCGGCTTCGGGGCCGGGGGACGTTTGTGCGCATCGGCCGGGGAAGAAATCGAGGCGAAAAACAGGGAGCCAAGGACGTCAACGCCGGACTGATCGGGCTGGTCGTGCCGTACGTCACCGACCACTTCCTTTCGGACGTGATCCGAGGTGTGGAGCAGGCGGCGACCGCAAGCGGGTTTGAGCTTGTCTTTCGAAGCTCGAGGGCCGACGCGAGGCGGGAAGCGGAGGTGATCGCGGAACTCGCGGGCGTGGGCCTCAGTGGGCTGCTCATCTTTCCGACGGACGAAGTCGTCGTCCTGCCCGGACTAGACGCGCTCTTGCTCAATGGGATCCCGTGCGTCACGATGGACCGACGCCTACAGCGGAGCGACGTGTCGTATGTGATCTCCGACAACCAAAAGGGGGCGGCGGAGGCGGTCATGCACTTGATCGATCACGGTCATGAGCGGATCGCTTTTGCCGCGGGGAGCCCGCTCAGCGTCCATACGGTCTGGGATCGATTTGCCGGGTACCGGGAGGCGTTCGAACGAAAAGGGCTGTCGTACGACTCGAGCCTATACGTTTTTGTTCCCCAAATATCCAGGATGGATGAAAAATCTGCTCATGAGGCCTATCGCGGCCTTGCGACGACGCTCCTCGACCTTGGAGTCACCGCGGTGTTTGCCGTGAACGACCTCGTCGCGCTCGACGTCATTGCTGCGTGCCGAACGATGGGCGTCCACGTTCCGGAGGAGATGGCGGTGATCGGATTTGACGACATCGACATTGCCGATCGCATCGACGTGCCGCTCACGACGGTGGCGCAGCAAAAAGAGGAGATAGGTCGCAGAGCGACCGCTCTCCTCCTCGAGTTGATCGGATCCGGCGGCGGAGCCTCAAAGGGCGTGGTGCTGGAGACCCACCTCGTGATCCGCAAATCGTGCGGCACACGCCGTGAGCATCGGCCAAGCGATGCGGTCACTCCCCGTAGGGGCGGAAGGCCTGGATGATGCCGACTCGGGTCAAGGGCCAGTAACGAACAAGGGCTCGCCCAACGATGGTCTCTGCCTTGACCAATCCGAGCGTCGGATCGCGGCTGTCCCTGCTGACGTTTCGGTTGTCGCCCAGCACATAATACTGGTCTTCGGGTACGGTGAGCGGACCGATCTGCCTGTAGGCGATCATTCGGTCATTGAGGTAGTCCTCTTCGAGTCGGATCCCGTTGACGTACACGCCGTGATCCTTGATGAGGACCGTGTCGCCGGGGACGGCGATGACGCGCTTGATCAACGCTTCGCTTTCGGTGCGAAAGACGACGACATCGCCTCGACGGGGCTCATGCAACCGATAACTGACCTTCTCTACCAGCAAGCGATCTCGATCGCGCATGTTGGGATCCATCGAAGAGCCTTCGACGACGTAAGATTGGGCGATAAACAAGATCACGAAGGCCGCGCATGCCCCTCCGATCACAATCGTGCGAAGCCAGTCGAGAATCTCATGTCCCAAGGCACGTTGGGCCACCTCGTGCGTCCCCCTTCCTCGCGTAAAGCTGCTGCCTTTCATGGGCAGCGGTCGACGAGTATTTTCGCATGAAATAGCCGATCACCTCTTGATATCGACGAACTCGACGCCGTTCCAAAGACCTTTATTGTCGTATTTTTTGGTCGATGTACGACGTCGGACTTTGGTCCCGATCCATGGCCAGACTATAGTCCCGACCCGACACGGGTCTACAGTCCTATCCCGGGCTTCCTTGGCAGGACCTTGGACCTGTTTTTTCCATTTTTTGAAGGTCAACCCATATTGGGCGGCTAACGTTCGCGGCTACGATCACACGTTGTTGATCGACCCCGTTTCTAACTTCGGATGCCTCTTTTGAAGGACGGTCGTTTGTTTGGCGACGTTTCGTGCCATAGCAGCAGCATCAGAGGCCGTCGTGCGCCTCCTTCGATCGAGTTACCGGCCGGAGCACTTCGATGGAAACGAACTCGAGTTTCGCGTCTTTGGGCCCAAGGATTTTATCAGCGGCTCCATCCAGTCAGGCGTTTCACTATTCGTATATCGAGTGATGGCGGAGGGGACAAACCGCACGCCCGGTGGTCGGCGAGGCCCGAATGGTCGGGTACAAAGGGGCGAGCTGCCCTTGGAAGCGCACTTCCTGCTTACGGCGTGGGCCGAGGACCCTTCGCTCCAAAACACGATCGTCGGGTGGATGATGCGAACGCTCGAAGACACGCCAACCCTGCCCGCTACGCTCCTAAATGCGGTGTGGTCCAACGTCTTTCGGCCCGACGAGGGTTTGGAAGTCGTGCTTGGCGACCTGAGCACCGAGGATCTTTTCCACATCTGGGACGTGATTGCCGAGCACAGCTACCAACTGTCGGTGCCGTATGTAGCTCGGGTGATCCGCATTGAGTCGTTGCTTGATCGAGAGCCTGGAGTGCCGGCAGTGGAGCGCTCGTTTGCTTTTGGATCGCTTGGACCCAGTCAGCCAGGGAACGAGGGTGACTGATGAGTGACGGACGGTGACGACGGCATGCAATCGCAGGTGTGGAGCAGTGAGCGAAGGGTATTGATCCACGAGCGGCACACCCATCGCGCGCTCTTTGGAATCCGCTTTTGGGAGCACGGGTTCGATCAACCGGTGGAACATGGCCTTGTCGTGACCGCACACGCGATCGACGCGGATGGCGCCCGCTCGATTGCAAGCTCGCCCGTGCGCGCCATACCAAATCCCGAAGGAACGTACGTCTTTCACCGGCTCCCCTCGGGGGGCGTCGAAAGTCCGCCATCGTCGGCTGGTGTGGCAATCGAAGTGAGAGATCGGCTCGAGCGATTCCTCCCGGTCGTGTATACGACCGCGGATCCCATGTCAGAGAGCGAGATCTTCCTTACACCGGACGGCCAAGCGGCGTCCCCAAGCCCGCCGGGGGGAGGAGACCCTCGGTTTTACCTCTTCTCCTCGCCAACTCGGCACGTCAATCCTCGCGCCGCGGCTTCGGTTCGCGTGCAACTTTGGGACCGTGAGGCCGATGCTCCCGCCGCCCATGCTGTCCTCGAGGTCGAGCACGATGGCGAGACGTGGTACGGCCTTGCAGACGAGCGCGGATCCGCGCTCGTGGCGTTTCCCTACCCCCCGGCGACACCGTCGCTCGCCGGATCGCCGCCGCCTGCCGCGATGGCCGGCCTGTATGAGCAAAGTTGGGAGCTCGAAGTGCGGGTCCGCTACTCGGCGGGAGAACCCCTGTCGCCGCTGCCGGGCTTTGGTCTTCCTGACCTTGGGGACATCGTCGGACAGCCCTATGCGCGCATTGTTCCTGCAGAGGAGGGATTGCCCGTCGATTCGGTCCCTTGCTTGGTCGTGTATGGCCGGGAATCGACGTTGCGCACAGGCGGCATGTCGGTCCTTTGGATTTGAGTCAGGATGTCCGCGCCGTCGCCGCCGCGATGAACCCGGCCGGCGGTAGGGCGCGAAGCGACGCGTTCGGTCAAGAAAGGAGTTGTACGGATGCCTGAATACTTAGCGCCAGGCGTGTACATCGAGGAGACCAGCTACAGAGCGAAGACAATCGAAGGTGTGAGCACGAGCACCGCCGGCTTTGTCGGTCCGACCCGGTTTGGGCCGATCAGCGGCGAACCCGAACTCCTCACCAGCTTCGCAGATTTCGAACGCATCTACGGCGGGCTCGACCGGCTCGAGTACGGCGAGCGGATGCACAACTACGTAGCGCACGCCGTGAGAAACTTCTTCGAAGAAGGCGGGCGGCGCCTTTACGTCGCCCGCGTGTACGAGCCCCCTGAAGACTCTGAGGAGTCCGAGTGGGCCGGGTATGCGATCGCGGAGGTGCCGGATGCAAAGTCGCCGCCGGGCGAGGGCGTCACGATTCGGGCGCGCTACCCGGGAGCCGCCGGCAACGGGACGGTGACGTTTCAATTTCGCCTCGGCCCAAACATCCTGGGCGAAGAACCCGCCGATCCTGCCGACCCAACGGGCGATATGAGGCCGGCGCTGCGCGGCGCCCGCAACTTCGACGTCGTCTGGGTGGGGGACGAGAGCGCCTCCCCGCCGGACGAGGGCACGCTGTACTGGCTCGAGCGGTATCTGGACACGGACACCGGACGCTACACGTTTCGCCTGCGAACGGACGATCCCGACGACGATGCGTCAGGCGCCCAACTCGTGAGCTCTCTTGACCCTGAGAAAGACCGTGTGCGAGTCCTTACGGTGGACGTGACCTACTCGCCAGCGCAAGGCCTGGGCGACCTTACCTGGTCCGACTTGGCGCTGCACCCCGGCCATCCGGCATCGCTTTCAAGACAGTTCGCCGCGGAGCCATCATCGCGCTCGACCGAGCTTTACGTGCCCCTCGTCTTCTCGACCGAGCTCGAAAACGGCGCAGCGATCGCCGAAGCGCTCCTTGCGCAAGGGAGCCTGGTCGACAGTGAGACTACGGTTCGCAGTTTCCTCACCGACGATTCGGCAAGCGACGCCGCCCGCTCGTTTAGGATTCTCCTCAAGGACGGCAGCGACGGCCAGCGACCCGGATTTCGCGAGTACGAGGGGGATGCGGGTGAGTCGGATGGACGAAAGAGCGGGCTGCGCGCGCTCGAAGACATCGAGGATATCTCGATGGTGGCAGCGCCCGGCTCCACGTTCGACTACGCCAACTCGTACAAGAGCGACGCGGACGCCATCACCCGCCTCTTGATCTCCCACGCAGAGCGGATGCGCTACCGCATCGCGGTCCTCGACGCTCCTAACGGGCAGGTCGTCTCCGAGATCCGGGAGTACCGCGGCAAGCTCGACTCGACGCACGCGGCGCTCTACTATCCGTGGGTGCGCATCCTCGACCCCGTGACCGAAGAGGAGATCAACCTTCCGCCGAGCGGATTCGTCACAGGGATCTATGCGAGAAACGACATCGAACACGGCGTGCACAAGGCGCCTGCCAACGAAGTCGTTCGCTCTGCGCTGGGGCTTGAAATTGTCCTCAACAGGGGACAACAGGACGTGCTCAACCCGGCCGGCGTCAACTGCTTGCGTTTCTTTGAGGGCAGGGGAATCCGGCTTTGGGGGGCTCGTTTGATCAGCTCCGACCCCGAGTGGAAGTACGTCAACCTGCGGCGCTACTTCGCCTACCTCGAGCGCTCGATTGAAAAGAGCACGCAGTGGATCGTCTTTATGAACAACATGCCGAGCCTTTGGGAGAAGGTGACCCGCACGGTCGAAGACTTCCTCTTCAACGAGTGGAGGTCCCAGCGCCTCATGGGAACCAAGCCTTCCGAGGCCTTCTTCGTCCGCTGCGACCGCTCGACGATGACGCAAAACGACATCGACAACGGCCGGCTCATCTGCCTCGTCGGCGTAGCGGCGGTGCGCCCGGCGGAGTTTGTCATCTTCCGCATCGGCCAATGGACCGCCGACCGCAGCGCTTAGAAAAGCGGCCGGCCCAGAAAGCGTGACTCACATGGCATGGACGCAGGTTCTGTATTGAGACTAAGGAGCAAAGGGCGTCGGCGGCGGCTCCGGTTCGAGGCTCGCCGGCGGCCATGAAACGTGGCAACTACGAGGGTTGGGTGTGCATCGTTTTCCGGGGAACGTTTCCGAGGAGCCGAAGCCAGGATGGCGAGAGGCGACGAGGAGCGAGCGAACGGAGCGCCAGGACGGCGCGAAGTGAGCGTTTCACCGAGAAACGATGCACACCCAACCCGGGCTTAAGAAGAAAGGGGACACCAAGATGGCAGAACCCCGCGAAAGACCGTACAGCCAATTTAACTTCATTGTCGACCTCGGCCTAGACGGGCACGACCCTGAAACGACGCTGGGCGGGTTTCAAGAGGTGAGCGGACTTGGCATGGAGATTACCGTGGCCGAGTACCGCAACGGAAACGAGCGCGACAACGCGCCTCGCAAGATCACCGGCACGTACAAGGTTCCCGACGTCACGCTAAAGCGCGGCGTCGTAGGCGTACTCGAGCTCTACGGCTGGCTGGACGAGGTGCGAAACGGCAGCCAGGATCAGCTTAGGACTGTCACCATCCAGCTCAAGAGTGAGGATCACGAGACGACGGCCATGACCTGGAAACTGGCTGGAGCCCGCCCGATCAAGTACACGGGTCCGACGCTATCCGGGGCCGGTACGGACGTGGCCATCGAAGAACTGGTGCTTGCCTGTGAGCGCATCGAAGTATCGTAGCCCCACGCCTCCGACTTAGGACGTTAGAGAGGTTGACTTCACGCCTTGGCTCTGGTCGCTAGGAGTTTGCCGCAGGTTACATTTAGCGCAGCCGCCCCGGCCGCGCGGGACGCGCTTCCTCCGATGGACGTCGCCGCCTTCGTCGGCTTCGCATCGTCGGGCCCGATCGACCTACCCGTCTCCGTTTACGATCAGGTCCGCTTTGAGGAGATCTTCGGCGACGACGTCCTCCTTGCTCATCGTGAGAATGGCGAGCCGGTATACGGCCACTTGGCCGCCACCGTGCGAGCCTTCTTTCGCAACGGCGGCAGAAAGTGCTACGTCGTCCGCGTTGCGTCCGACGACGCGGCATCGAGCAGCTTTCTCGTCCCGGGCCTCATGGCGATCGCAGACCGGGGCCCGAGCATTGAGACGGCGGGCTGGGGCTCCACACTTTTGTGGGCGCGCTCTGAAGGCCCGTGGGCGGATGGGCTAAGGGTAGGGGCCGTCCTGCGAAAAGAGCCTTATGTGACAAGCGGCGTTCGACTCACAAGCCTTGGGATCGAGTTATCGATTGCGGGCGCCGGCACAACTATTCCGCAGGCAGGCGACTTGGTCCAGGTGGATCACCAAGACCCAGCGATCGACGGTGCATTCAGCCGATCAACGCGGCTCTACCTCTTCGTGGAGAGCATCGCCCGATCGGACGCAAGTGAAGGCTTGATCCATACCGGAGCCAAGGCGCGAATTGCGGGAAGCGAGCACTGGTTTGAGGTGGTTGCAGGCTCTGGGGCTCACGTCGACCCCCTGAAGGTTAAGGCCCGTCTCATGTCGCCCCGGTCGGAGGATGGAGGTGCAGTCGGCTCTCATCCCGGCGATGGCGAGCAGCCGGCACGGTGGTTTCTGCCTGAGGAGGCGGGTGCGCTGCACCGGGTTGTCCTTCCCTTCGACGCGGGAGCGAGCGCCGGCGCGCTTATCGAGCTCCATCGAGGCTCAGAGGATCCGGAAGATCCGTCGTCCGAGCGGCTGCTCGCAGGCGTGACGGAAGTTAGGGATCCCACGCAGGAAGAGCTCGAGGCGGTACGTGGCGTTGATATCGACCGATGGCGCACGGCGCTCGTTCGTGAGGTCCTCGCGCCGCTGGACCCGGCGGAAGGAAGGGCGCGCTTTCAACTCGCCCCCTTTGAACGCCTAAGAGCGGATCGGCTCACCTTTGACCTGTGGACGAGGGATGAACGCGGGATTACGAACGAGTTGCGGCGCCTCGGGTTTGCGCCGCAGTCCCCCAGGTACGTGGGCCACCTGCCGACCGATCGCATGCTCTACGGCACGGAGCGATCGAGTGCGCCGACGGCCGACGGACCGCATCCGGGCCTTTCCTTGTGGAATGAGGCGGACCACCCGCGCTTTCCGTTAGCTGCTCGGTGTGGGTCTCTGGAGGCAAGCGGGCCTACCCTTGGCCAATCGGTGCGGTTTTTGCCGATCGGAATGGAGCACAGCCGCCGGATCGAGGCGACCTCCGGCCGTTACCTGGCGGCGGGGACGGCTTCTCTGCGAGCCGGTCTTCACCGGTTTTCAGCGGATCTTTTTCTCGACCCGGATCTCGCATCTATTCCGGCGGAGACCCTTGCCGACACGGCGTTTCACAAACAGTACGTGCAAGGCCGGCCGCTCCGCCGGCTTCATGCGGTGATGCCGCGCGAGGACGTCACGCTCCTATCGGTTCCGGACGCGGTACACCCACATTGGAACGAAGTGGTTCCAATCCCCACCCCGGTGCTGGAACCGCCGAATCTCGACCCGATCAGCGCGTCGGATATCAAAGCGTCGACACATTGGTCGGCAGTCGAACCCGTCGGAGCCGGGCCCGTGCAGTACCTTCTCGAGGAGGCGTTTGACCCGCAGTTTACGGTCATCGTACAAAGGCGACGGCTGGACGAGACAGAGGCAGAGTTTGAGGTCGACGCGGTCTGCCAAAAGGTGCGCTACTACCGCGTGCGGGCAGAGGAACGAGACGAAGTGGGGCCTTGGTCAAACACCCAAGTCGCTCTGCTCCCGTCTCGACCTTTTGAGGAGTGCGGGCTCGTCTTGCCGCCGCCGCCGATTCCGGCGGCGCCCGTCCTCAATGGACCGGAGGCGCTATCCGACGGCCGATATGGGCTCTCATGGTCGCCCGTGGATCCGCCTTCGCAGAGTATGAACGATCCTGCTCCGGGTTCAAGTGGGATCGTGTACGTCGTCGAACAGGGCGAGCGCCCCGACTTTCTCGACGCGCAAGTCCTGTACCGAGGAAGCGACACGAAGGCCCAAGTTTTTGTTCAAGTCGGCGCAGCGGGCGATGAAGGCGTGCGCGGACCACTCTACTTCCGCGTGCGGGCACACGCAGACGGGATCGCCGGCGCGTGGTCAAACACGGTGGTTCTCCTCCGACCAGTGGGAACGGCGGGACGGCTCGTCGCAGAGGAGATCGCCGACGGAAACGATGCTGCAAAAGTCCACACTGCAATGCTGAGCGCTTGCGCAGCTCGAGGCGACATGACGTGCGTTATGGCGATTCCCGCAGGATACGACGACGTGCGCGCTGCGGCGTACGCCGCTCGACTGGGCGCAGGGTTTGGAAGGGGGCGGGACCGAGCGCTCGGATACGGCGCACTTTACCACCCTTGGACGTGGGTGGCGCACGCGGATCGATCGACACGGCTCATCCCGCCCGACGGGAGCGCGACCGGCGTGATCGCTCGTCGGACCATCGAGCGCGGCGCCTGGATCGCCCCTGCCAACGTGGTGTTGCAGGATGTCGTCGCACTCGAGTTTGACCTCGCCGAAGACGGCCTCGAACGACTGTACGGCGCAGGCGCCAACGTGATCGCAAGGGATACGCGAGGATTTGTGCTCCTTGGCGCAGACACGTTGAGCCGAGATGCGGCCATGCGGCCGATCAGCGTGCGACGGCTGTTGATCTTGATTCGAAAACTAGCGCTGCGGGAAGGGCAGGACATGGTGTTCGCCCCCAACGATGCGGCGTTGCGCCGCAGGGTGCGCAGGCGCTTTGAGTCGATCTTGTCGCAGCTCTTTGTGCGTGGCGCGCTCGCAGGGAGCACGCCCGACGAGGGTTTCCGCGTCGTGACGGACGATCACGCAAGGCTCGACGCGGATCTAGGGCGACTCATCGTCGAGCTTCGCGTCGCACCGTCCCGACCGCTCGAGTTTATCAAGGTCCGGTTGGTCCAGACCGAGCGTGACGGCGGCCGCTTGGTCGAGAGCATTTAGAGCGTCGAAGGAGGGAGTCCCATGCCGGACGAGGCGCAAGAGACGGTATCCCCGCCGTTTACCGCATTTAACTTTCGGGTGGAAATCGAGGTTGAGGGCGTCTCAGACAGCGTATGCCGCGCGGCCTTTTCGGAAGTCGACGGTCTTGAGATGAACGTTCAGGTGAAAACGATCCGCGAGGGCGGCAACAACACGCGTCAGATTCATTTGAACGGTCCGGTTTCATACGGGCAATTGACGCTGAGACGAGGAATGACCCTCAATTTCGACCTGTGGGATTGGTTTGACCGGGTGCAAACCGAAGGCCGCCTGGGACTTCGGGCAGATGCCGAGATCATCATGTACGCCGCCGACCGAGAGACGGAGAGCGCCAGGTTTTTGCTCGAGCGTTGCTTGCCCGTCAAATTGCGGGCCCCGGCATTGAACGCCGTCGATGGGCTCGTGGCGATCGAGGAGATGCAGCTCGCGTACGAGCGGCTCACGCTCAAGAAACCCGATGGCGCCGGAACCGGTCGCGCGGGGGTGGCCTAGCATGCCAAAGCCTGAGCGACTTGCAAAGGCCGAGCTGCAAGACATCTACTGGGACAACAACGGCGCCGTCCATGAGGGCAATCCGGAGCGAAACGTCACCGTCCAGTTCAATCCTGAGACGCTCACGGTGACGTACACCAATCAAAATGCCGGCGGCGACCAGCGCGGGGGATCGGCGCTCCAGTTTGTCGGGAAGGGGACGACGAAACTTGGGCTCGACCTCTGGTTTGACGTGACCGAGCCCCTGCCGGACGGGTCGAGAGAGCCCTCAGGCGACGTGCGCAAGCTGACCGAGAAAGTGAACTACTTTATCAGACCGCAGCCGGTCGAGGGGCAGGCCGACAAATGGATCCCGCCCGGCGTGCGCTTCTTGTGGGGGACGTTTCTCTTTGAAGGTGTGGTCGACTCGATCACCGAGCGACTCGAGTACTTTTCGCCCGACGGAAAGCCCCTTCGGGCCAACGTAAACTTGAGCCTTACGAGTCAGGATATCCAGTTTCAATTTGGCAGGGCCAATCCGTCGGCGAACGGGCAAACCGGGCCGGACACCCAGCCGCAGCGCCCCGCCCAAGAGGGCGAGTCCCTGCAGCAGATGGTCGCCGCAAGCGGCAGCGAGGACTGGCGCAGCGTGGCCGAGGCAAACGGAATCGAAAACCCCCGCATGCTACGGCCCGGCATTCGCATCTCGCTCAAAGTTGGAAGAGGCTGATGGCTCACGTATCGCAGCACGTCGCAACAAGAGCGCGAGATCGGCGGTGGTAGGGTCCTTCCTGGGGAACGTGCCGGAGGGGCCGGGAGCCACGATGGCGGTAGGTCCCGAGGGCCGAGCGAGTGGAGCGCCAGGAGGGCGCGCAGCGAGCGTTTCCACAGGAAGGACCCTACCGCCATAGCAGGAGGAGATGATCACATGGCAGTCATCATCAACGAATTTGAAGTGATCGCGGACGATGCGCCGCAAGGCTCTTTGGAAAGGGGACAGCCCGCCAATGGCAGTCCATCGGTCGGCGTATCGCCCAGGGATATCGCAGAAATTCTGCGCCAGCGAGCCGAGCGTTTGGCGCGGGTCGAGGCGCACTAAGAGCCGATGAGCGCACTCCCGAGCACGCCCGCCTTTTACTCGGCCCGGCCCGTCCTCCTGGTTGACGGGGCGGACCAACCCGAGCTTGCCGACGGGGTTCTCTCACTCATGGTCGAGGAGACGACGGCGGGGCTGTACCGGTGCGAAATCACGCTTGGCAACTGGGGCGCCAAGGGAGGCGAAGTCGGCTACCTCTACTTGGATCGCCGCCTCCTCGATTTCGGCAAGGCGCTCGAGGTCCGCATGGGCGTGGGCGAGACGGCTGCCACGGTGTTCGAGGGTCGGATTATGGGATTGGAAGGGCGGTTTCCTCAAACCAGGCCCCCTGAGTTGACCGTCCTCGCAGAGGACCGGCTACAAGACCTGCGGATGACCCGCCGGACCCGGTCGTTCGAAGACGTGACGGACGAGGCGATCTTTCGTCAAGTGGCGAGCGATCACAATCTCACGCCAAGGATCGACGTCGACGCTTCTGTTACGCACAAGGCCATCACCCAGGTAAACCAGAGCGACCTTGCGTTTTTGCGGGAACGAGCACGAGCGATCGACGCTGAGGTTTGGGTAAAAGGCGAGGAGTTGCGCGTAGCGTCTCGCGGGCGGCGCGAGGGATCGGAGATTGCGCTCACGTACGGTCAGCGACTTCGTGAGTTTTCGGTCTTGGCGGACCTCGCCGGTCAGAGGACGTCGGTAACGGTCTCCGGGTGGGACGTTGCCGCGAAGGAGCCGATCGATGTGCGGGTCGACGATGCGGCGATACGATCTGATCTCCAAGGCGAGGTCGCAGGGGGCCCGCTGCTCAGACAAGCCTTTGGTGAGCGTGCCGAGCAGATCGTACACCATGCTCCGGAGAGCGACCAAGAGGCGAGAGCGATCGCGGAGGCTTACTACCGACGTGCGGCCCGGCGATTTGTGACGGGGCGCGGGACATCCGAAGGCGACGGCAGATTGACGGTGGGATCCAAAGTCGTCCTATCGGGTCTCGACCCGATCTTTAACGGAGCATACGACGTGGTCGAGGCGCGGCATTTATTTGACGAGGCTCAAGGGTATCGCACGGAGTTTCGCGTGGAACGCCCGTGGTTGGGAGTGTGAGCGGTTTGCAGACGACGCTGACGACGGAACTAAACGAGAGGGCGCCTGTCGGTTACGGCGGGCGGTTTTACGGTGTGTACTCAGCGCTCGTGAGCGACATCGCGGACCCCGAGGGGCTTGGCCGTGTCAAAGTGCGCCTCCCTTGGTCTCCGGATACAAAGGGGAGCGCTTATGAGGTCTGGGCGCGCCTTGCGACGATGATGGCCGGGGCCGACCGCGGCAGTTGGTTCATTCCCGACATCGACGACGAAGTGCTGGTCTCGTTTGAGGCCGGCGACCCGAGGAGGCCTTACGTGGTAGGCGCCCTGTGGAACGGCCGAGACAATCCCCCTGAGTCGATGGACGCCGCGGGGCTTAACTCGATCAAGAGCATCACGACCCGCAACGGCGTCAAGGTGACCTTTGACGACACGGACGGTCAGGAGTCGCTCGTGTTGGAGACGCCGGGCGGCCAAACGATCGTTTTGCAAGACGGACCCGGATCGATCGAGGTGCGGGATAGCAATGGAAACAGCGTGACGATGGATACGGGCGGCATTACGGTAAACGCGACGGCAAAGGTCACGATCAACGCCGGGGCCACGGTCGAGGTGACGGCGGGCATGCTGACCGTAAATGCCGGCATGTCCCGTTTTAGCGGCGTCGTCCAGGCGCCCACCTTGATCGCCAACTCAGTGGTGAGCGCAAGCTACACCCCGGGGGCAGGAAACGTATGGTAATGATGCGGGCCGTACCAGCGGCCACCGTCAAATCGGGCCATCGAAACGGGACGCCCTCTGTCAAGAGGCATTCAGTTGGCGCACTTGCGCGCCAAAACCGATTGCGCAACGTGGAGCACGTCCCCGAGTGGCGCGCCCCCGCCCCGATCTGGGACCGGGCGCTTTCCGACTCCGATGCCGCCGCCCTCTTTCGCCCCATCGTGCTCCGTTTCGATCGAGACGAGTTTATGGATGACCTGCTTGCGCTGTTGGAACGTTCGCCCGAGAGGCTGCCCGAGTACGTCGCGCAGCCCGAGACGTGGAGGGACGAGCGTGCAGGTTGGCTGCCGTCAAACGATGTCCGGTGGAGCCAGATGGCCTATAAGCTCTTCCAACCGGCGCACAAGCGCTACTACTTGGTGGCGGCCGACCTCGTGTGCCGCATCCCGGGACTGCCCTGCCGCACGATCGATCCGGCCAAGGAGGAGAGCGCGTCTTTTGTCCTGCGCCGCCTTGCGCCGAAAAACGCACAGGGCGAGGTGGACCCGGCAGATCCCGCAACCTACGTCGAGGAGGCGTGGGCTGGCTCCGAACTTGGCTGGCGGCCCCTTGCGGATGCCGGTCGCCTCGGGTCGTTCGACGGATCATCCGAAGAGCGTCACCCGCTCTTTGGCGTGTTCTTTGACATGGACGGACAAAAACGGCGTGTGCTCGCCGGCCTCATTCCGGTGTCGAGCAGGGAGAGTTATGAGGCGAAGGGATCGGCGAGCCCCTATGTCGACCCAGGATCCGTCCCTGGTGAGGTGGATCCCCGTATCGCGCAGTTCGAGTCGCGGGTCGAGCGTTCCTTACGAAATCTCCTGCGCGCATCGACATCGGAGGCCGAGGCCGCCGAGGCGTCGACGTTCATCCTGTACGACTTGGCAGAGCTCTTACACGACCACTTCGCGCCGGTGTGGGCGATCGTGGAAAGCGATTGGAACTCGGGCGGCCTCGAGTCGCCCTCGGGCCCCGTGGAGCTCCTCGCAGATCGATTGCTAACCGAACGAATCGGCGTTTCTGAAACGACCTGGGCCGAAGCGCTCGTCGCCGTCTGGAACGACCGTGAAGCGCTGCTTGCAGGCGATCCAAACGCGGAGTCGTTCACGATCGATCCAAGCGTGGTTACCAAAGGCAAGATCGACGCATTGCGCGGGCAATTCGAGGCGGTCGTCCCGACGCTCGGCCCTTATGAACCGCCCCCCGATCCATCCGGCGCCTCGAGCGTTCCCACACTCCCGATGATGGACGCAGACGCCGGGGCGCACTACGTCATTCGATGCGTTTACGAGCGACCGCACTGCATGGACCTGCACCCGCCGCTCGTGAGCGAAGCGTCTCGACCCTTTCAAATCGCTTCGTTTTTCGACCCGGACGCCCCGACTCGTCCGGTCCGGATCTCGCTTCCGATCGATACGAGCGTGTCGGGCCTCAGAAAGTTTAAGCGCGACGTGTCGTTCTTTGCATCCAAACAGCTTCGCAGCCAGATGGAGCGGCTCCGGGGCTTAAATTTCAGCGAACTCGAAGAAGGGCCGGGTCCCGGGCGCAGCTTTGACTTGGGAATGGTTTGCACCTTGTCGATTCCGATCATCACGATCTGCGCCATGATCTTGCTCTTGATCATTTTGCAAGCGCTCAACTTCGTCTTTTGGTGGCTGCCGTTTTGTAAGATTTGCTTCCCGATTCGCCGTTAGTGAAAAGGGAGCGTTTCGTCGGCAAGTGGTGTGACGGGCGCCGATAGGGAGCTACGGCTGACTAGGGTACGGCTGACTAGGGACGGATTGAAAGGAACCAGCGACATGGCGATCACGAGACCTAAAAGCAAGGGCATATCCTTTCCGCCACGGCTTGGCGAGGACGGGCGAATGGCCTGGTCGGAGGGGCCGCAGAACATTCGGGAGTCGATTCGCGTGATCTTATCGACCGAGGCCGGTGAGCGCTTGATGTTGCCCTCGTTTGGCGGGGGCTTACGGCGCTTTCTCTTCGAACCGAACACAGCGTCGACCCGGAGGTTGATCGAGGAGCGCGTCACGCAATCCCTCGCCATGTGGGAGCCGCGCATCCGCCTCGACGGGGTGGCGGTGGAGGCGGACCCACACGACCCCGCGATCGCACATGTAACGATCCACTACCGGCTCGTGAGCGACGGACGCCAAGAGAGCGCTTCGGTCTTAGTGCGCCTTGGAGGGGAGTGACGACCGATGCCGATCGAGATTCCCAAGATTGACGACCGGTCCTACAGAGAAATCCTAAACGACGCGCTCGCCCGCATCCGGGTGTACAACCCGGAATGGACCAACTTCAACGAGAGCGACCCGGGTGTCACCCTGCTCGAGCTCTTTGCTTTCATGACGGAAAACCTGCTCTATCGGAGCAATCAGATCCCTGAGCGAAACAGGCGAAAGTTCCTCTCGCTGCTCGGTGTGCCGATGCAGCCGGCGACTCCGGCGCGGGGCATCGTGACGTTTGCCAACGTGCGCGGCAGTCTAGAGTCGCTGACGCTCGCGGCCGATCTGGAAGTCCTCGCCGGACAGCTCCCGTTTCGCACGCAAGACGCGCTCGACGTCTTGCCCGTGGAGGCGAAGGTGTATTACAAGCGCACGCTCTCAGAAGAGCGGCAGGCAGAAGTGCGCAGCCTTTACGCCAAACTCTACGGCGGCGCCGACGCCGCAGACAACCTCGCGTTTTACGAGACCACCCCGCTCGAACCGCCGGTCGACGCTTCCTCGTACTCCGTTGTCGACCTAGCGTCCGATACGGTGGACGACTCCCTATGGGTAGCGCTTCTTGCACGGCCCAGGGAGACGCCCGGCGACGCTCGTCCCGTGATCGCAGGACGGGTTTTGAGTCTTGGCGTGCTGCCGGAGGTTGAGGAGGAGGGGCGCACGCTGCACCCTGTCGGCGCTTCGACGGCCGGTTTACGCACATCCCTTGTATTTGAAATTGCAACCGACAAAGTCGACCCGGCTACGGGCGCCCCACTGTACGACAGGCTCCAAGCCGAATCCGATGCAGACGTCCTTGGCGCGCCGGGCGTGGTGAAACTTCGCCTCCCCGGGGCCGATCAGCTCAACATGTGGGAGATTACGGAGCCGCTCACCAAGGGGACCGGCGACTTTCCGCCATCGCTCGAGGACGACGCTGAAGAAGACCGGATCGTGACATGGATCAGGATCCGGCTGTCCGACCGCAAGACGCGAGGCGGAGGTCGGGCGCGCATCGGCTGGGTCGGCATCAATGCGGCCAGGGTGGTTCAGCAGACAAACGTGGTATCGGAGATTGCAGGGCGGGGGACGGGCGAGCCCGACCAGGCGGTGAGTCTCGTACATAAGCCCGTGATTTCCGGTTCGGTGCGCCTTACGGTAGACGGCGTCGCCTGGGAACAAATCGACGACTTATTTGCGGCGGGACCCGAGGTCCCCCAGACCGAAGGCATCCTGCCCCATGTTCGGACGAGCGCCAAGGATGCGCCGTCCAATGTCTTTACGCTCGACCCTGAGGCAGGCGTGATTCGCTTCGGAGACGGCCTGCGAGGCGCACGGCCTCCGTTGGGAACCGTGATCCGGGTGAGCTACGCCTACGGGGGCGGTCAGGCCGGCAATCTCGGGATCGGGGCCATCAGCAAAGCGCCGGCGCTTCCAAGCGGGGTCAAAGTGACAAACCCCCTGCCGACCTGGGGCGGGGACGACGCAGAGACGGTCGATGAGGCTGAGCGAAATATCCCCGCGTTTATTCGCCACAAGGACCGATTGGTCTCGTTGAACGATTTTGAAGAAGTGGCGCTGCGGACGCCCGGGGTGGACATCGGCCGCCTCGAGGTTTTGCCGACCTTTCACCCGGACCTGCCGGATATCGTGATGCCCGGCGTGGTTACGCTCCTTGCGATTCCCAAAGTCGACCGGCTCCAGCCGGACGCTCCGGTTCCCGACAATCTTTTCCTCGATGCGATTTGCCGGCACATCGAGCCGCGCCGCCTCGTCACGACCGAGGTGCACGTTCGCGGTCCAAAGTACAAGCCGGTCCACGTGTCGGTGGGAATCGAAACAGCGGCCGGCCGAGACTTTCCTCCTGTTCGCGACGCCGTTGCAAAGGCGCTCAAGCGGTTTCTCTCGCCATTGTACGGCGGGAGGGAAGGCGAAGGCTGGCCCCGAGGCAGGGCCGTGATTGCAAAGGAACTGTGGGCGGAGGCGGCGCGGGTCGATGGCGTCGCGTTCGTTAACGAACTCCTGTTGATCGACGCGAGCGGCGTCAGCGTCGAGGAAGTCTCGATCTCAGGTCTCGAACTTCCGCGCCTTCTCAAAGTCGGCGTAGCCCAAGGGGAGCCGGAGCTGCCGGAGCGACTCCTCGGCGGCGCGCCCGATCCGGACGGCGCTTCGAGCTCATTGATCCCGGTTCCGGTGGTGCCGGACGAGTGCTGATCCAGCGCGAACGAATCAAGTGTCTGCCAATCCGACCGACGAAAAGGAGGTGACGCAGGTTGGACGCCAACCAAACACGATTTCACATGCTGATCGGCGAGGCGAACTGGCGACCCGCGCTTCATGAGGCGGGCGGCCCGGATCGGGGCATCGCTTGGGACGATGCGTCGAACTCCGTGATCCTGGCGCGTCGGCTCTTTCGATTTGAGCGGTCGCCCTCCGAAGTTCCTCCTTCTTTGGAGCGCCGCAATGGAGCGGCCATCGACCCGCATGGCAACTGGTACTGGATTTCAGGCGAAGGCGACGCGATCTACATGCTTCCTGCAGGGCTCGCACGGCCCGAGCTCTTTTGGCCAGGGCAAGAGCCCGAACTCCAAACGCCTAGCCCGGGCGATTTTGGGCCCGAGGCGCCGCCACCCACCGCGCAGTTTGCACGGATGCGCGGGCTTGCCGTAACCGAGGAGCGCTACCTGGTCGCGGGCGCCCTCGATCCGGCCGGATTGATCATCTTCGACCTGCATGCGGGCGGTCCGCCGCTTTGGATGGATTGGCCAAGCGAAATCCCTTTTGCGCCGTACGACATGGCGGCAGGTCCAGGCGGGCTCCTGTACATACTCGATCGGGAGCATTCGAGGTATTGGGTGTTGGATCGGCATTTCCAAACGCTCGACGTCGATCAGGAGCGCGTCGAAATCGAACCGGCACATGCGTTTCACTTTCACCCGGAAGACGGACCTGAGCGCCAGCCGAAGCCTGCGAGAACCTTCCCCACGGGCATCGCGCTCGAGGACGCCGCGCCCTTTGAGGCTGAAAATCCGATCGCGATCGAGGCTCTATCGGACGGCTCCGTGCTGATCCTCGACGCCGGCGCCGGCGACGCACGGGTGCGCCGTTTCGTAGGCAGTCGTCCATATGGCGTCGCCGCGCCCCATGGCGTCTTTGAGGACGAGCCGTTCACGGCGTTTGACTTCGCGTTTCTTCCGCGAAAAGAGGGCAGCTTGCCTGAACCCGGCCGCACGTCAGGCACGCTCTACATCACGGGCGCGGACGGCAACCAGTCCTTTGCGTTCTCCCTCACCGCCGATCCGGCTCGCGACTTGCCGTCCGGAGAGCTCGGCCTTGAGCTCGAACTCGAAATGCGTTACCTGCCGATGAGGAGCTTTGGCGGACGAGGCCTCGTGGCGGCTTTAGGCACAATGGGTGACGGAGTCGTCTACTACGACCGGTTTGAGCAAGGCGCGATCGCCTGGGTAGAGCTCGCTGAAAAGCCAAGGAAGCGCTTCGTGCCTGCGGGCGTGCTCCCAGTGGTGGGCGTCCCCCTCGAAGCGGGCGGATTTGCAGGCCTTGCATTCGACGGCAAAGAGCGCGCGTGCGTGTGGCACCGCGCCATGCTCGACGCCGTGATTCCCCCCGGAGCGTCGATTACGGTCGAAAGCAGAGCGGCGGATGACGCTCATATGCTACAGGCGACGCCCTGGCAGCGAGAGCCTGACCCGTACTTGCGGCCGATGGGAGCGGAAATTCCCTTTTACCGTCCGTATCTGGATCAAAAAAGCGGAGGGCCAAAGAGCGCAGGGACTTGGGAGCTCTTGTTGCAAAAGGCGCGGGGACGTTTCCTCCAGCTTCGCATCTCTCTTGCGGGCAATGGGAGGACGACGCCCCGGTTGAGGGCCGTTCGGGTGTATTATCCACGCTTTTCGTACCTCGAGGAGTACTTGCCCGCAGTCTACAGGGAAGACCCTAGCTCTGCTTCGTTTCTCGAGCGGTTTCTCGCCAACCCTGAGGGCGTGTTCACAGCGCTCGAGGACCGGATCGCAAATGCACAAGTGTTTTTTGATCCCCGTACGGCTCCGGCCGAATCGCTCGAGTGGCTCGCAGGCTGGCTCGGACTTGCCTTGGATGAGGCGTGGGATGAAGGTCGCAAGCGCCTGCTGATTCGCCATGCGCCTCGGATGTTTGCCGAGCGTGGCACCGTTTCGGGCATCGTCCGGGCGATCCGGCTCGCCACGGACCCATGTCCTGACGATTCGATCTTTACCGAGCCGGTCTTGGGCGAGTGCGTCGGGGCCGCATGTATCGGAAGCGCTCGCAGCATCCGCATCGTGGAGCAATTTCTCACCCGCAAGAGGCCCGGCGTTTTATTTGGAAATCCAAGTGAGCGAGAAGGTCCTGGCGTGAGCACGCCCCGTGTGCCGTGGAGCCCCTCCCAAGGTCCCGACCCGATCCACAAGCGATACCGGCAGTTTTTGACGGACCGCTTTGGCGACATAAATCGGCTAAACCAGGCCTGGAACTCGTCCTTCGCTTCGTTCGACGAGGTCGAATTCCCCCCGGTCATGCCGGAAGATGCGGCGCAGGCCGAGGCGTGGCAGGCGTTTACGCGCTCTGCGATCGGATTTGCGTACGCCGCGATCGAGGCGTCGGACATCAGCGCTTACCAGCAATTTCTAGAGCGCCGCTACCGGCGGGTCAGCGCCCTCGTTCAAGCGTCGCCCTACTACGCTTCGCTCGGCGCCGGCGCATTCGCCGACGTCCCGTTGCCGGAGCGCCTGCCCACTTCCAGGCGAGCGCTACTCGACTGGATCCACTTCGCATCCATCTACGTGCCGGCGCTCGAGCGGGCGCACCGGTTTACGGTGCTCGTACCGGTCTTGGGAGAGGTCGACGCTCCAGGCATAGAGGGCGGTTCGGCGAGGCTAGCGGTCGGCCCCGATCCTGAGGTGGTGCGCCGAGTCGTATCCTTAGAAAAACCGGCGCACACCGAGTTTGAGATCAAGCCGTATTGGGCGATGTTTCGAGTTGGTGAGGCGAGGCTTGGCATCGATACGCAGCCCGGTCGGAGCAGTCGGCTGGCCGCGGCCGTGGTCGGACAGGGCGCGCTGGGCGAACAGTACCTCGCCTATGGACACCCGTGGAACGTGCGTGAGCGAACGGTGCTCGGCCGCGACCGCCTGGCGTGAGTTACTTTTTTGAGAGGGAGCTGGAAACGATGAGTGGATTTCGAGTGGCGACGGCGTCGTCTCGGCCAGATCCGTTCAAGCGGGTGAAGTACTCGCTCGGTTTGGTCCTCGGTGTGGACGAGTTTGAGCAGGAACAGACGTATTTCTTGGAGGCTGACCGGCGGCACGCCCGGTCGCTGCACGGATACGGCACCGTGTGCGGCCTGCGGGTGACCCAGGACGGGCCCGAAGTGCGCGTCGGCCCAGGCCTTGCGGTCAGTCCCAAGGGCCGGGAGATCCGCCTTCCGGTCTCGCATTGCGCGGGGATCGACGATTGGCTTTTGGTCCCCAAAAACCGTGAGCGCCTCGAGGAGGCGCCGGTGCTGCCGTCGCTTCCTGATGGGACGCGCTCGCTATACGTCACCCTCTGTTACCTCGAGTGCGAAAGCGACGAAGTTCCGATCCCGGGAACGCCGTGCCGCAGTGAAGACGAGAGCATGGCTCCTTCCCGCATCTCGGAGTCCTTCGACCTTCGATTTTCGGTTACGCCTCCCGACCAGACTGAAGAGGAGGCTGTCCGGGCATTCGGCCGATTGCTGGACCGGATCGAAATCTCGAGCGATCCCGCCGACGAGCCGATCGACCCCGAAGGCATGGCAAACGAGGTCCGGGCGCTGCTCGCCCTCTTTCCTACAGACGGGTCCGAACCGAGTGCGCCTAGCGACGCACCGATTTTCGTCCGGCCCGATCAAATGGACCAGGCGCTCGATGCAGCGCTTGGCGTTTGGGTGACCGAGGTGCGCCCCGCGCTCCTTCCCGACGGAAAAAACTGCGTGGGCGGTCCGCCGGACGAGGACTGCGTCCTCCTTGCTCGAGTCGACTTTGCAGTCGACGATTCGGGGCAAGTGGATCCCGAGTCCGTGCGTGTGGTCGAAGACGATCGACCGTACCTCGTCCACACGCGGCTCATTTCGGAACTCCTGCGCCACACGAGCGAAGGCGTGACCGACCACGGAAAGTTGAGCGGACTCGAAGATGATGACCATCCGCAGTACCTCCTGGTCAATCCGAGCACGCGGGCGCTCGTGAAAGATCTCAACGCCGGCGGCAAAAAGATCAAGAACCTCCGCTCGGGAACCAATGCAGGCGAGGCGGTCACGGCCGACAAGGCAGTCAAAGTCGATGATCCGGCCGGTGGCGACCTCGAGGGAGTCTACCCCAGTCCCAGCGTCGCAGCTTTGCGCGGCGCTCCGATCGTCGACGCCCCCAACAAGGCGAGCGGGTGGGTGCTCACTTGGACCGGGTCCGCGTGGACGCCCAGGCCCGCGGCGGCCGGCGGGGGCGCCTCCCTGGAAGAAGTGGCCGAAAAGCTCCCGACCTTTCCCTTGGTTACTGTGACCCGTGTGCCGCGCTGGCCCCTCGATGATCTCAAGGAGGAATTTTTGCCTACCTTTGAGCTTTGGTTTCACCTCGACGTCGGCGAGGAGTCCCGGGCGAATCTACCCATGCTGATCGAGGGCTTCCAGCCTTATGTCTATGTGGAGACGCCGGACGGGCCTCCGTATCTGATGCCAGTCCGCATCGCGCACCTCTTCCAGAAACCGGACGTGCGCAACGTCTTTATCATGACGGTGGACCCCATCATCGACGAGTACCAAGAAGTGCGCTTTGTCTTTTACCCGAGAGAGATGCACCTCGAGATCGATGGAGGGCGCCTGTCGCTTGCGGAATGGATGGTCAAAAGGCCCGTCAAGTGGGTGGGTCACGACGGCGGGGAGACGATTACCGCCTTTTACAAAAACGACGTGAGGCAAAAGGTGATCGCCTCGGGCACCTACGACATCAAGGGCGCCGTCTACACCTCGGACAACCTCGAAGTGCCCGATGGGCGCCCTGACGTGCGCATCAACGGCGAGTTCATCCGCTGGCGCGGCTACGACGTGCGCAAGCGGCACCGTTACCTCGTCAAAGGCATTCCTTTTTGGCTTGAGCACGAGGAGCAAATGTCCAGGACCGATCTCCTATTTCGGGTTTTGATGTGGCATAAGGAAGGCCTCTTTGTCTCGTCCCGGGAGCTTGGCGGCGGAACTCCCAACCTCCTCGTCGGGACCACGGTCGAAATCACGGAGATCTTGTAGCTTGTAGCGTACTTGGGGAAGGGGCTGTGCGGCGATGACAAAGCGGTTGCTCGAACCCATTTTGGAAGGCGGCATCCGTCACGTCCACTTCTTTAACGGCAGGAGGCTCACCGCGGAGGATTTGCAAACGGAGCAGGCCGCGGGCAGGCAAGCGCGCGAGCGGCTCGGGCTTGGCATCGGTTCCGGCATCGTTGCCGGATTTGAAGTAACCGAAACGGCCCAGCGACTCTCCTCGGACGCAAGGCCAGGAGTCGTCCTCAAGGTCCGGGCCGGAACCGCCATCAACGGGCTCGGTCAGACGCTCGCACTCGGCCAAGATCAAGACGTGGAATTGGTGGCGCCCGAGGAGACCGTTTCGGCCGACGCCGGCCTCTTTGGGCCCTGTGAGGGGGCGACGTCCGTCACGATCGGCACAGGCTCGGGCGCATACATCCTCGTGGCCACGCCGGTCTCCGGCTTTGAGGGGCGGGCGCCCATGAGCGGCTTTGACTACGGGGGGAGGGTGACGGGATGCGCAAGCCGGTACTCGGTCGCCGGGGTGCGGTTTCGCGTCGTGCCGCTGCAGCTTCCCGGCGGGGTGGGCGCTCCGGGCACGCTTAGGAATCGACTCGCACATCACTGCTTTGGAACGGAAGCGTTGCTTGCCTCTTACCGCGTGCCGCCGGAAGGCCCCGGAGGAGATCGATTGTCGAAGGCGGCGCCGGACCTGGATCCTTGCGATGTGCCCCTTGCGCTCCTTTACTGGTCGGACGGGGGCATTCAGTTCATCGATGCATGGTCCGTACGCAGGAGGGTATCTGCGCCGTTTCCCGCTTCGGAGTGGCTCTCTTTTGCGTCCGATCAACGTAAAGCGGTTGCGGAGGCGCTCTTTTTACAGTTTCAAGATCAGATCGACTGGTTGGTTGAGCGTGAGACGGGACTTAAGTCCATGGACGCCGCCGCTCGGTTTCGATACCTGCCGCCGGCCGGGTTTCTTCCCGTCGGGCACAACGAGTTCGACGTCGCCGCCTTTTTTAGGCGTGATCGGTTTCAAAGGCAAATCGAGCTCGAGGGCGATCCTACCTTTCTTAGGGCGTGGGTTCACATCGCTTCGTACATCGATCCGATCGACGTGAACGACCCGCCGCCGATCGTCATCTACCACTTGCCGGGATTGAGTGATTACGTCTTCTTTATGAGGCACGAGGCGACGCGTCTGTCCGGCCCCCCGCAGGAAGTACTCGAACTTCTCCGCGACGAGCCTGAGTCGGTTGCAACGGGCGCGATCGAGGTCGACCTCGCGCTT
The DNA here is from genome assembly GCA_964424335.1 of uncultured Clostridia bacterium. Taxonomy (GTDB): domain Bacteria; phylum Bacillota; class Limnochordia; order DTU080; family RSA5; genus CAYRIY01. The sequence continues at coordinate 14,280 of CAYRIY010000006.1, read as the reverse complement.
GCCGAAGGACGCGGAGCCCCTGCTGATGAAAGCGGCGCGCTTGCCGAAGAAAGCGGAGGATTAAGGATCCGGACGAACATCCACGCACTTCTCAGCTTCCTCGGGAAAACCGAGCAAGCTGCGCTCGCCCGAGGCATAAAGGTAACGGCGACCGACGAGGTCGGAAACACCTACGAGGGGACCATGTCCATCCCCGGAAGCGTGATGCAGATTACGACGGGAAAGCGGTTTGCCCGGTCGATCATCGATTCCCTCGAACCTGGAACGTACAAAGTCTCCGTTCAATCGAAGTTCTTTCGCACTGCGTCAAGGATTGTGGATCTACGTGAAGGAGCGCGCGAGCGGGTGCTCTTTCAACTCATTCCCCAGGAGAAAGAGGTCAGCACACAAACCGGCGTGACACTCCTGCCCGCCAAAACTGCCAAGGCGGACTGGATGGAGCACGAGTGGTACGACAAGATGGCGGTTATGGAAGCGTACATCAATCCAAATCGGCTCCCCGAAGAGGTGCAAACGTGGGATCTGGTGACGGACCCTCCGCCCCACGTCAAGGAGTGGCTCGTGTCGTGGGCGGACTGGACCGCGACGAGGATGCCGAACGCGGCCGTGGACCCCGGAGACGTGCGGATCCTGGTTCGTCCGGATTACGTCCCCAGCACGGTATCCGATGAGCCGTACGCCTACATCGAGTTCGGCAAGAACGGCGCGCATGTGCCGATCGTCATGGTCCCAAATCACACAGCCCTCGACACCCCAGTCTCCTTGCAGAGCGCCGAAGTGACCGGGATCGATCAAGATGTCGGCATGCGCTTGTGGCAACTGGGAGCGGGCGAGGTGGACATCGCCGCCGCCGCCTGGACCGGAGTGTTGCGCGACGTCGGCTTTTCGGGTGAGACGGCCGTATCCATCCTCGAGGAGGCGCGCAACAAGGCGGTTGACCTCAAGACGAGCGTCAAGGCAGTTCCCGGCGTCGATGCGAAGATTGGCGCCGTTCTCGAGGACAAGGGGATCGACTCTGCCGTAAAACTGGCGAATGCAGACCCGGCTCGCCTCAAGGAGGAGCTTGGCATCGACGACCTCGCGGCAAAAGTCGTGGTCGAAGAGGCAAGAAAGGTCGTTCCCGAGGAGGCATGGTCGCTCAAATCCCGTGATCTTGGGCTCTCGGAGACTCAGGTGAAGGCGCTCGAAGAGATCGGCGTCACGACCAAAGGCGATCTTGCGCAAAAGTCGGCGGAGGAGATCTCCGAGAAGGTCGGGGTTGCCGTAAAAGACGCCGGATCGATCCTTGAAAAGACGACGCAGGCGATCGATGAGAAGAGCATCAAGGCCAAAGTGATCGAGAAGACGCCGGTCGCGGCGCTCAAAGAGTCGGAGGACGTCGCGCTCGACGCCGACTTGGCAAAGAGCCTTGCAAAGTCCGGCGTCAAGCATCTAAAAGACGTCGCTGAGACGGATGTCGATCGCCTCGCCGCCTTGACCGGCGATCGCAAGACGGCTGAAGGGCTGATCAACGCGGCCAAGGCGCGCATCGGGCTCGTGAGGTGAACGGCTGTTGGAACAAGGCGCGCAGGTCGTCATAAGAAAGCTGAGGGTCCGATCAAACAGTGAGATCTCGGCATCCGGGCGGGGACTGCCTGCTTGGGTAAAGCAGACGCTCCACCAAGCCGAGCTCGAGCCGCCCGAAATGCCGCCGTCCGCGGTGCTCCTCGTGCGCCGGCTGGAAGGCCGCTTGCGCCGACATGCCGGAGCCAGCCGAGCCGACGCGGCCTCGTGGCAGTCGGATGTGAGGAACAAGATCGGGCAACGACTTGCGCAGGCGAGCCGTCCGGTGCGAGGCGACCTTCCGAGCGAGGCGGAGGCTGTGCTCTTTCGCGATCCGGCGGAGATGGCGGCGTCGCTGATTTGGGATGTTGCCAGGGGCGTCGCTGCCGAGCGCTGGTGGTGGCAAAGCGCGATCGGGGATCCGGCAGCCTTGCGGGAATTGCCGCTGGCATTCGTTCGAGAACCCCGCCACATTCCGGCCGCAGTCGCCTACCTCATCGACTGGGGGCGGGCGGAGCAGGTCGCGATTTCCCTCTCTGCCAGGGACGCCCGGATGATCGCAGTGCGGGTATGTGGCGCGTTTGGGCTCACGCGGCTGCTCGCGCTGCTCATGGGATCGACGGATGCGGCGGAGGACGAACTCTCCCTTGAAGGTTTGAGGGTGAACGCAAGGTTGGATGGCCCAAGGCGTGCCCACGAAGAGGATGGAACTCGCATCTCCACGGGCGATGCGCGCTTTCTCGAAGGGAGCAAGGTAGAGGCAGTGGAGGGCCCCGGGGACGAGCGGCCCCGTTTGGAACGCCGCGAAAACGGTCATGGTCACCCAGCGCCCGGGAGCGGCGCCCGCGGTCAGGAGCGCAGCTCGGCCGGGCCTTCGCACGCTGGACTTTTGAGCTCGGCACCCGAGAATGACGCCAAGGCGGCGCGGCCCGCGAGGGCGCCGTGGAGGTCGTCTGTGAGCGAGTGGTGGGAGCGCGTCGGAAAAGACCGGGCAGCCCTATTCGGCGTCGCCCAATCGCTTGCTCGCTCGCCGCACAAAGTGCGCACCGACGCGTTCGTGGCCGATTTTTCCGCCTGGTGGCGGCAGACGCTGCCACATGAGCGTCCCGGCGGGCTCCATCCTGGTGCGAGGCCGTCCGATGCCAACCGATTCGAGGTGTCGGCCAGGGAACGTGCGTTGCGCCCGACGATGCCCGATGCTTTGTCGCACGGCCCAGATCGCCAACGTCACATAGGCGACCGTGAGGAAGCGCTGGAGCGATTGCTTGAGCGGGGCCCCGAGGTCGCTGGGGCAGGGGCGGAGGCGCTGCCAATCGGACCCGTTGATGGTCTAGGCTCGAGGCAGTCGGATCGCCCGGTGCTGCCGGTGAACGATGCCGCGTCCGCTGCCGCGGACGGCAATGAGGGCGGCAGGAACGGATCGCATTTCGAATCGATGGGGAGCGCCGCGGAGACGGACGCTTCCGACGAGCTTTTTGTCAGCAGGCCGGGCGATTCCAAGCGGGCGATCGAAGGAGCCGCGGCGACTCAGATCGAGGCAAAGGATCGAGTTCGTGAAGCGGACGCTGCTCCACCGGCGGCAAGCGATGCCCAAGATCCGTGGAACAGCGAACATGGGTGTGCCACCGAACTTGGCGGTCTCCTCTACCTCCAAAACGCGATGAAGCGACTCGGGATCCCGGAGTGCTTTGAGGCCGACTGGGGGCTCGACGCCGCGCTCGGACGGTGGGGCTGTTTGCAGGCGCTCGGCATCGGACTTTTGATCTTCGCTCGGAATCGCATTCAGTCGGCAGCGCGGACCGATCACATTTGGTTTGACCCGATTTGGCGGCTCCTCGCGGAGCTGGAGGGGCGAGAGCCCGATCAGCCCTTGGGGGCGGGCGTTCTCGATCCGGGAGCGTTCGTCGTGCCAAAAGCGTGGGACTCGCTGCTCGGCCGGGATTCGGCGATCGATCGGCGCCCGGTCACGGCGGTCAATGTGGAGCTTCAAATTGCGGAACTTCCGTTTCCAATCACGGCGCCGCTGGTGCGCTGGATGGCATTTGTGGCCCCGTACCTTGCTGAATACATCCGAGTTGCGGCAGGCCCCCTTGCAAGCCATGATTTCGACCCGGCGGCGCTCCTCTTTGTGCGGGGGCGAATCTACGCCACAAAGTCGCACGTCGACTTGGTGGCAGACCTAGACCAGATTTCCCTCGCGGCGCGGGTCGCCGGGCTCGACGCAAATCCCGGATGGGATCCGCACTTCGGCCGGGTCGTGCAGTTCCACTTTCGTTAATGCGGCATTTCCATACACCCACGTCACATATGGCGGCAAGGTCGATGAACTTGGTGGCAGCGACTGGAGAGACAACTTGTGAGGGGAGTAATGGGACATGGCGATCCCCGATCCACGGTCCGTGCGGCGCGGCAGCCTGGCGGTGAAACCGACGCAGTCGGCGTTCGAGGATGTAACGAAAGATCCGGCGGGTCATTTTCGACTGCACTTTTACGCGGCAGTGTTTTATCTTGCAAATCATCTCTACCATCTACGAAATGGCGATCGGCACGGCCTTGCCCGGACGCTCGAGACTTTTCCCTTCCTTGGGCGGTACCTAGGGGAGCTAAAAGAGCGCCTTCCGGAAAACGTCGGCTGGCAGGCCTCCATCGCCTGGTGGGACCGGGAACTCGAGGCGTGGGAGCGCGGCGCCGAATCCACGCTGCCTCTATGTCGTGCATTTGAGAGGCGCGAGGAGCGGATCGCCCTTATCCTCATCGGACTCGTCGAAGAGGAGTCGCGTTTTGGCGCGCTCTTTTCGGCGCTCGAGGAGCGTCCGGGCGGTCGCCGTCCGACGCTCGCCACGGTGGAGTCCGTGATGGTCGCAGCAGGCGCGCCAAGCGGTGTCTGTGCGCGCCTCCTAGAGCGCGGCGCGGTGGCGGCTGTCGACACCGACACACCTCGGTCGGAGTGGGAACTTCGGATACCTTTGCCCGTATGGGCGGCCGTCAGGGGCGAATCCCCGGTGAGCGAGGGGGGCTGGTATCGCCTCGTGATGTGGGAGGAATTGCCCACGCCCGAGCACTTGTCGGGTGGGATCGACCTCGACAATCTCACGGGACTCTTTCACGAGCGAAAAGCCCGCGCCCTCGTCGTGCGCGGCACGCCGGGAAGCGACCGCATGCGCGTCGTGGGCGCCGCGGCGCGCTTGCTGGGGCTAAACCTGCTCTTGATCGAGCAGGAGGGGATAAAAGCCGCGGCCGGAGCGCCGTGGCTCGGGGTGCTTGCGTCCCTCGCAGCGGCGCTGCCTGTCTTTCAGGTCGACCCACTCCCGGGCGAGACGCAAGCGATCCCCGCTTTGAGTGGGCATGCCGGACCGGTTGCGGTTGCATGCGGCATGTTTGGCGGGATTTCCATGGGGAACGGTCGCCACGGGGGCGTAGTCGGGGCTGAAGATGCGTCCTTGGTCACGATCACCGTTCCCCGGCTCGATGCCAAGGAGCGAGAGGCGCTTTGGCGAGAGGCCATTGGGGAGCGAGCCGGGTGCGACTTCAGGGCGATCGGCGAGCGGCTGCGACTTCCTGCCGGGTACATTCGTCGGGCTGGGCGGCTCGCTGTCGCCCAGGCGGAGATGGCGGGGAGAGCGACCGTGTCGCCGGACGACGTGCGGGCGGCTGTCCGGCTTTTGGGTCGAGAGGCCCTCGAGACCTTGGCTGTGCGCATCGATTCGACCGCTTCGTGGAGCGATCTGGTGGTGAGCCCCCCGGTCTACTCACGGCTGCGAGAGGTTCAGGGCCGATGCTTTCATCGGGAGCGAATCTCGGACGCGCTCGGTCCTGCGTTTCGATCGCACCCGAGCCGGGGCGTGAAGGCGCTCTTTAGCGGGCCGAGCGGCACGGGAAAGACGCTCGCCGCCAAGATCCTCGCCTCAGAGCTCGGCATGGACCTATACCAAATCGACCTCTCGGCGGTAGTCAACAAGTACATCGGAGAGACGGAGAAAAACCTCCACCGAGCGCTCACGGCCGCCGAGGAGCTCGACGTTTTGCTCTTGCTCGACGAGGGCGACGCGCTCCTCGCCAGGCGCTCGGAGGTGAAGGGCGCAAACGACCGCTACGCCAACCTGGAGACCAACTTCCTCCTCCAGCGCCTCGAAGCGTACGAGGGCATCGTCGTGATCACGACCAACGCGGCGGACAACATCGATCCCGCCTTTCAGCGCCGGATGGACGCCGTCATACCTTTCGCGTCGCCGGGGCCCGAAGAGCGCCTTGCGATCTGGCAACTTCACTTGCCCTCGGATCACGCCGTCGCCCCGGCGCTCCTCGAGCGCGTGGCGCTTCGCTGCGCGCTAAACGGCGGTCAAATACGGAGCGCGGCGCAACACGCCGCGCTGCTTGCGCTCGAAGAGCGCGGGCCGATCACGAGCGATCGCCTCGAGGCCGCAGTTCGCGCTGAGTATCGCAAAAACGGCGGACTTTGCCCGCTGGACGGCGAGTCGGAGCGCTCAAATCGCGAGCGCTCGCCCGCGGCGTTCATGGGGGCGGTTTCGAAAGGAGGGGGGCGCCATGGGCAGCGCGGTCGGCAGCAAGAAGCGAGCAAGAGGCGGTGAGTCCGCCAAGGAGGCCGGCTCAAAAGGGCGAGTCACGACGCCGAGACGCGGTGGGCCCCACGTTTTGGCCCACGCAGGGAGCTCGGGCCTTGGACTGATGTCCGCCGGCGGTCCGGCCGTTGCCCTCGCGGGCGGCGTGCAGCGCAAAGTCACGATTGGCGAAGCGGGCGACCGCTACGAGCGGGAGGCTGATCGGGTCGCAGGCCGAGTCGCATCCGGCCTGGAGGCGCCTGCGATCTCGTCGATCGGACCGGGCGGGCTGGGAGGCGCATCGGGAAGTCCGGCGCAGGCCCTCGCCGCGGAGGACGAGGAGCCCGTCCAGGCCAAGCTCGACGATGAAAGCGATCAAGTACAGGCGGACTTCATCGACGCCGAGGAACCCGTGCAGGCGATGTCATCGGAAGACGAGGAACCGGTGCAGCCAAAGGGGCTCGACGAGGAAGAGCCGGTCCAAGCAAGCGGTGAAGGCGGGCCTGCCGCGATTGCCGCACGAGCGATCGAGGGCCGCGGCGCAGGCAGGCCCCTCGACGCCGGCGTGCGGAGCAGACTCGAGCCAGCGTTTGGCGCGGACTTGGGCCATGTGCGCGTCCACGACGGCCCCCAAGACCGGGAGGCCGCTGCTGGGATCAATGCCCGCGCCTTTACGCACGGCAGCGACATCTGGCTCGGTCACGGGGAGTCGGATCACGACGTTCGGCTGATGGCGCACGAGATGACGCACGTCTTTCAACAGGGCGCCGCCGAGCAGGGCGCGGCGCAGCAGAGCCCGGGAGGAGCGGTGCAAACTTTTTCCCGAGGAGCCATCGTGCAGCGCGAGGATGCAGACGAACAAGGCGATGGAGGCGGCGGGGAGCAAACAGACGAGCAGGAACAAGCGACCGATGCGCCGGCCATGACCGAAGCGACGGGCGTCCTCGAAGGCGAAGACATTACGTTTTCACAGATCGAGGTGCCGATGTTCAAGGTTTCGGACCATCGGGCGACGATCTACGAGCGCGACTTGCAGCGAGCTCGGACCTACACGGAAGAGAGTCGCAGAAACACGCGCCAGAGGGAAGTCTGGCAGCGTGATCTCGGCAAAGAGACGAGCACAGTCGAGACGGCGCTCCAGAGCAAGTATGAACAGGCCTACGGCGCCGTCACTCCCGGCGAGCCGTACGTCTTTAAAGCGCCGTCGAAATATGGCAAGAACAAGCCGCTGTACTTCATCGGCGAGCTGCCACAGATTGCGAAGGCATTGACACTGCCGCAGTGGGACCGGGCGGGCGAGCCGCACTCCTTCGACGTCGATCACGTGCTCGAGCTCCAACTTGCGAATTGGCCCGAAGATCGGAGCTGGGCAAATACGGTTGAGAACATGGAGTTGCTCGATTCGAGCGTCAACCGTTCTTCCGGCAGTGTGATCAAGCAAAAGGTCGAGGATAAAGTTCGCACGTTTATTCAAGCCACGGACGGGCGATTCGGCGACGACGCGGCGACGATCAAAAGAGGGTACAACCTCAAGTTCAACGACCCTGTCGGCGGCAACTTCGGCCAGCAGCCGGGTCCGAACGACTTTTGGACTAAAGAGGAGATCAAAAAGGGCGATCACCTCGGGCCCGTTGCGCCCGCCAACTTGGCCGACATCGGCGGCAACGGCAAGGTGCGGATTTTCCCCTCCGAAGCCGGCCACGGCCTTGGAAAGCAGTTTTCGCTTCGAAACGCCGAGGGAAAGGAGGCGGCGGCAACCTCTGCCGAGCGCGACTGGCTCAGTCCCTTTGTCATCAAATCGAAGCGCTTTGTGACGGAGGGTGACGACGCTCCGTCTCAAAGCTCGATCGGGTCGTTCAAGGTGAACGTCAAAGAGAACGACGACAAGTGGCAACCATTTCCGGAAGACAAAGAGATTCCGATTCATCGCTGGCAGGGGGCCCGGTATGCCGGGTATATCGACAAGGCGGCGGTCCGTGCGCACTTGCGCAGCATGCGGGTGAAGCGGCTCAGCCCGATTCGCGTCGACTACTTCGACGTGCTTCCGGAGGGCGGATTGTACGCGATCGGGGCAATCCTCCCGGAGACGCCGCTCATCGGCGACCTCGATCTTGGCTTTGAGCTCTCCGGTTCGGACTTTTCGGTCTACAAGGAGTTTCGTCCGGGCGACTTCAACGTGCCGGCCCCCTTTGTGGTGCGCGACTCGTCGCTCACACTTGCGATCAGCACGGAGCGCGGCTTTGTCGTCGAGGGGCAAATCGACTTTGCCATCGAGGGGGCGGGCGAAGGGTACGTGCGAGGCGTCGCGAACTCCCGCGGCGGCCTCCACTTGCAAGGCTCCTTTAGCTTTGACACGGACCTATTCGAACAGGCAGAGATCGACCTTTGGTACCGGGACGACGCGTTTGGCGCCCGAGGGACGCTCGTCATCGGCCCGCGAAAAGTCAGAGGCATCCGCTCGGGGCGCATCACTGCGGAGTACGCGAGCGGCCTGTTCTCGGCCGAAGGCGAGGTGGCCCCGGACATTCCCGGGATCGAGCAAGGTAGGATGTCGCTCTCGTTTTCCGAGCAGGACGGCCTAACGATTGGGGGAGGCTTCACGCTTTCCCAAGACGTCCCGGGCATCCGCAGCGGCTCGATCGACGTGACGGTGCGAAAAGGCGAAGACGGCTGGAAGGTGAGCGCCGAAGGCTCGGCCCAGCCCGACATTCCCGGGGTCGATACGAGTTTGAGCGTGAGCTACGACGACGGCCTCTTTACGATCCAGGGATCGGCCGAGTACGAGCGCGGCATGATGAAGGGCCGCGTCGAGCTAGGCGTGACCAATCGTCCAGTCGACGACAGCGGCGAACCAAGCGGCGAACCCGGAGACACCTTGCGGGCTTTTGGCGGCGGCAGCGTGACGGTGCGGATCGCTCCCTGGCTCCAGGGCACTGTCGGACTGCGGCTCTTAGAAAACGGCGAGATCGAGATCTCCGGGCAGATCGGCTTTCCCGATACCATCGAACTTTTCGAGAGGTTGGCGTACGAAAAGGACATCCTCAGGCCGCCTCCCCTCGACATCCCGATCATCGGCGTGGCGGCGGCCGGCCGTCGCATTGGCATCTTCGCGACGATTCGAGGCGGACTCGAAGCCGAGGCGGGCATCGGCCCCGGGGTGCTCCGCAACGTATCGCTTGGCATCACCTACAATCCCGATCACGAGGACCAGACGCACGTCACGGGGTCGGCCGAGCTCCATGTGCCCGCGTCCGCCGGTTTGCGCCTTTACGTACAAGGTGGCATCGGCGCCGGGATTCCGATCGTGAGCGCCACGGCAGGGCTTGAGGTAGGCGGCCGGTTGGGGTTGGAAGGCGCACTAAACACGGGTGTCAACATCGACTGGACCCCAGCGGAGGGGCTCAAGATCGACGCCCTCGGCGAATTGTACGTACAGCCCAAGTTTGTCTTTAATATCGAGGCCTTCGTCAACGTCGAGCTCGACCTCTTGCTCAAGACCATCACGCTCTACGAGAGGAGTTGGGAGCTGGCCAGGATGGAGTTCGGCTCCAACCTGCGCTTCGGCGTGAAGTTTCCCGTGCATTACGAGGAAGGAAAGCCCTTTGACATCTCGCTCTCCGATGTAGAGTTCATCGTGCCTGATGTCGATGTGAAGGACCTCATCAGCGACCTCGTGGACGCGGTGGTCTGACGAGGGTGCATGGTCGACTGGGCCGACAAGATTACGAGGAAGGGTTTTTCATATGTCATCCTTGCAAGAATCGGCGTCTCCTACTCCAGAGTCGCAGGCGGCGAGCAATCGAGGGGCGCTCCTTCACCTGGAAGGCGATCTCCAAGGCGCGAAACAGGCATACGAGGAGGCGCTAGCGGCCGACCCCGACAATGCGACGGCGCTCAACAACCTCGGTTTCCTGTACGCCCAAGAGGGGCGGATCGAGGAGGCCGAAGAGCTTTACCTGCGCGCGATCGAGCTGAACCCGAACGCAAGCATGGCTCGGGGCAACCTCGGCAATGTGCGGGCGATGAAAGGAGACGTAATCGGGGCAGTGCGGCACTTGCGCGAGGCGGTGGCGATCGACGCCGGCAACGTCCTTGCGTGGGACAGCCTCGGGCGCGTCCTCTTTAAAGCAGGTCGTCATGCTGAGGCCGAACGTGCCTGGGCGGAAGCGATCAGCGCCGTGGGCGAGTCCGCGCCAAGCGACGTCAGCCTGCTCTACACGGGGCTTGGCATGGCGGTGGCCGCTCAAGGTCGCCTCGACGAAGCCGTTCGGATCCTCAAGGAGGCCGCTTCGCTCGACCTTGAGTCCGTGGAGGCGTGGACGCAGCTTGGCGTGGCGCTCTTTTTGCGCAAGGATTTCGGTTCGGCGGCGGATGCGCTAAAGAGGGCGCTCGCCGTCGATCCGGATGCGGCCCTCGCTCGGCGCCATCTCGGCATGGTGTACATGGCGACGGGCGACCGTGGGGCGGCGCGCCGAGAATTTGAGCGGGCCGTAAAATTCGACCCGTCCGACGTCGGCGCGCGGGTGGACCTTGCAGTGCTCGATCTTGCGGAAGGGAAGGCGGACCAGGCGCTTGGCCACCTGGAGGGTATCGACGCCAAGGGTCACGAGGGCGATCGGGTGCGATTTTACCGCGGCATTGCCCTCGATCAGCTTGGAAACGAAAGCGAAGCGCTCGAACTGCTCCGCCCCCTATCCGAGCAAGTCTTTGGCAAGTACGCCGCAGAGGCTCGTAGGTACCTTGCAACCCGGCGACCTGCATCAAAAGCTTCAAGGCGGTCGGAGCCCGGTGCGTGAGCTGCCGCTCGTATCCTGCATCATGCCCACATACAACCGGAGGGCCTTTGCTCCCCTTGCGCTCGAATACTTCAGGCGGCAAACCTACCCAAACCGGGAACTGATCGTGGTCGATGACGGGAGCGATCCGGTCGGAGACTTAGTGGATAGCTGGGCGACCGACGCAGGCGCCGCGAACGGTTCGAGAGGTGTGAGCGTTCGCTACGTTCGCCTCCATCGTCGCCATACGGTCGGCGCGAAGCGGAACATCGCCTGCGAAGCGGCAAGGGGCGACGTCGTGCTGCACTGGGACGACGACGACTGGCACGCGCCGCGGCGCATCGCGTTTCAAGTCGACGCCCTGGCGGCTTCAGGCCTAGAGATTTGCGGATTGCAAAGGCTCCTTTTCTACGACGTGGACCGCGGCCGCGCGCATGCGTACCAAAATGACGCTCCGGTCCGGAGCAGCCGACCCTTTTGGCTCTCGGGAAGCACCCTTTGTTACACAAAAGAGCTATGGCGCAGCAACCCGTTTCCGGATCAGGACGTCGGCGAAGACGTCCGCTTCGCATCCCGGGTCAGGGAACGAGCGCTCGTCCTTGACGACAACACGTTTCACGTGGGTATCATTCACGGCCAAAACGTGAGCCCAAAACGGACGACGGGATCGTACTGGGAAGAGATAGACGTCGGCCCTATCCGTCGGCTTCTCGGCGACGATTGGAAGACGTATCGAGACTGGAAACCAAACTGCCGGAGAAGGGGCGAAAACGACGTGGCGCTGAGCGCTCCAGAGACATCGGTACCTTTGAGGGCTGGCGCCGATCCGTGCGTCGCGACAATAGAACGCCTCGAAACGAGGGAGTTGCAGGCATTCAATTACATGCAGAAACTTCCCCGGATGCGCAGGTGGGAGCTGCCCTGGGCGCTCTTTGCGGCGGAGCTTTCGGATACGATGTCCGTCTTGGACTGCACGATCAATCCGGTGAACTTCGAAGAGCGGATCGGCAGGCTGTTTCCCCACGTCCTCTATCGCTACTGGAATCCGGTTGCAGACAAGAGGTTTCGCACGCCTCGGGGGTTTCCAGACGGCAGTTTTGACCGGGTGTTTTGCATCAACACGCTCGAGCACCTCCTTGCCCCGCAGCGAGCGCAATTGATCTGCGCACTCAGCGACAAACTCAAGATCGGCGGGCGCCTCATCCTGACCAGTGACTACTATTTCGATTCGCTCTGGGAACGAGACAATCTCCTCCGATCGGGCGTAATCCGGAGCGATCGCAGGGAAGTCTTTAACGGATGGAACAAGGTGACGGTGGATGAGTGGACAGCGCTATGCGAAGGCGTCGGTCTTAGGCCAATCTCCGTTCCAGTGGGTGAACCCCTCGAAGGGGATCGCTCGCTTTATCTCAACGTTGAAGCCGCGCCCCACGCCGTGATGGGCGGAGTCTTTGAAAAAGTAGGAGCCACCCACTCGGCCGCTCGACCTCATAAGCACAAGATTTGCCTCGGCCTCCTGACATGGAACACGCGGGAGATCAGCCTCGAGTCGGCCCGATCGCTGGTGGAAGAAGCGAGGATGCTGGAGCGACTCGGCCTTCGCGCCTTTGTTTGCATCTGTGACAACGGATCGGACGACGGCACCGCGGAGGCGCTGCAAAAGTTTTCGTCCGAGATCGACGTCGAGCACAAGCTCATCCTCAACAAGGTCAACCGCGGCAACTCGATCGCTCGCAACCAGATGATCGACTGCGCCCTCGAAGCAGGCGCCGATTACGTCCTCTTTCTCGACGGTGACGTCGAAATCGTACCGTTTTCGTCGTACTCGATGTTTCGCGCCATGGAGACATTTGGTAGGGAACTCGGCTGCCTCGGGGCCGATTCGGCGGGCCAAACGCCGAGGAGGGAGCGGGCGACGCCCTATCTGTACGGGGTCGATGGCCGCAAGGTCGAAGAGAACGACGACGTCGCGTGGACTCAATACGGGATGTTTCGCAAAGAGGTATTCGAGGCAGGCGTCCGCTTCGACGAGCGTGATCCGTTCGACGGGCCGGGATGGGGCTTTGAGGACAACGACCTCGCCTTTCAAATTTCTACTGCGGGCTTTATCATCGCTCGTTTTTTCGGCATGACGTACCTACACCGAGCGATCCATTCATCCCTCGGCATCCTAAGCCGCCAAGGCGTCGACGCCCAGTCGCTGTTTGAGCGGCGGCGCGCCTATTTAATCGAAAAATGGTCCGGCGTCGAGTCGATTGAGCGGGGCCCGCTCGAGGCGGTGCGCAAGGTGCGGATGCCGCTGGTGCGCGTTTAGGGCTCCTTGCGTGCAGGCCGAACCAGTGTGTCTGGCGGATTGCGGCTATATGGGCAAGAGCGCTCCTGCGTGTCTCAAATCTTCGACCAGCTTGGGAAAGAGGGCGGGCCGTCGCCGCGCCGCCAGGGGGTGGTACGTGACGACTGCGGGGCGATCAAACATCTTGAGGGCGCGCCCCCGCAGGCCCTTGACGTCTAGTTCGGGGTCGATGAGGGCATGCACAAGCACGTTGCCGGCGAGGACCAGGACACGAGGAAGCGCTTCGCGCACTTGCCGCTCGAGAATGGGCTTGTAAGCTTCCCAGGCAAGCGCCCGATCGTACGCCCGAGTCGGTCGGCGCTTGAGAAGATAGGTCACGTATACGTCGCTCAAATCGATGTGGGCTTCATTGAGCGCTCGCCGCAATGTGATGCGCGTCGGGCAAATGAATGGTCGGCCGTCCCGGTCTTCTCGTGCGCCAGGGTTGTCGAGTACGATCATCAAGCTCGCGCGGGGGTCGCCTTCACCCCAAACGACGCGGGTGTTGTGCTCACGCAGCGCTTCGAGTCCATCCAGCGCTTCCCCAAGCGGCGCGGGAATCTCGGGCCAGGGTTGATCGGAGGCCACCGCCTTCTTCACCTCCTGCTGTGTTCGTCGATCGACTGACGCACGCCGTCGATGCCGGCGCATCTAGTATGGACGAGGCGGCGAGCGACAAATCACGAAAGGTGCATGCTCGACATGCCCGATGGCAAGCAGCCTAGCTTTGCTCAGGCCGCTGGGTTCCCTACGACCTGCGAGATGTGCTGAGCCTTTGGGCTTGCTCGGCAAGGTACGTGCGTTCAGGGATGCTCGTGCTTCCCTTGGCGGCCGCTCGAAAGTGAGCGATTGCGGCATCGATCTCCCCGGCCATCTCGTAGAAGTGCGCCCGCACCGCATCGAGTCGGTAATGGCCGGCGATGCGTCGATCCCGATCGAGCGCCTCCAAGGCCTCGAGCCCCGCTTTGGGTCCGTGGACCATTGCGACGGCGACAGCCCGGTTCAACCGGACGACGGGGTTGTCCGTCATTTGCAGGAGCAAGTTGTAAAGGGCGAGGATCTGCGGCCAATC
>CAYRIY010000005.1:17987-68162 GCA_964424335.1 uncultured Clostridia bacterium | reverse complement strand
TCGTAGAGCCTGATCCCAAACTCCTTGCAGTTGTCGATCAAGGTTTGGATCTGCTTGGCCGAGATTTGGTCAAGGATCGGGAGGGATCGGTCGGACGTCGGGACGTTGTGGTCCATCGTCGCCACCGTGAGCTCGGGCCGGCGGACCCGACGGTTCGCGAGCCGCAGTGCCTCAAAAGCTTGAGGCGATGTGACTTCGTGAATCAAATGCAGGTCAATATATAGGAGCGCCGGACGCCCGGGTTCTTCGACGACGACGTGCTCGTCCCAAATCTTTTCAAACAAGGTCTTAGGTTGCATCAGGGTCACCTCTAAGCGCGATTTGACAAAAGTACGCCAGTCGAGATACATCTTTAATTGTGCCAGTTTTAAAGGGTCGGCGCAAGGCCGAAAGGACGGGCGAAAGGGGATGACGGCTTGGCAGGCCCCAATCATCGCGGTCGGTCGACGGACTTTCCCCCAGCGTACGTCCGCTTTATTGAGTTGTTTAACCAAGGCCAGTACTGGGAGAGCCACGAGGCGCTCGAGGCCCTCTGGCGGGAGAACAAGAGCCCCTTCCTAAAAGGCGTCATCATCTATGCAAGCGCCTTTGTACACGCACAGCGGGGCAACCCAAACGGCGTTCGCAAGCAACTCCTCAAGGCGCGGCGGTACTTGGAGCCTTACCGACCCAAATACCTGGGCCTAGATATCGATCGCCTCTGCGAGCATTTGGCAACGTGCCTTGAGATCGTGCTCGTCGACGACCCGCCGGTGGGCGATCGCCTGACCGCTTCGATAACCTTTGACACGCTGTCCCTTTCGCCTGCCTGTTTGAGAGGCGACGAGCCGGAAAGATCAGGAACTTCGCCAACGTAAAAAGGGGGCGCGGCTTTGATGCGCCGAGTGCTGCTGGAACCGACAAGAGTGGGCGCCTTGAAAGGGCCAACGATCGGCAACGTGACCCTAAAGGGTCCTGCTGTGCTCGCGCCCATGGCGGGCGTCTGCAATCTCGCCTTTCGTCTTTTGTGCAAGGAGCATGGCGCTGCGCTGGTCTGCTCGGAGTTTGTCAGCGCGAAAGCGCTCACGATGGGAAACGCCAAGAGCAGGCAGATGCTTGCGGTCGATGAAGCGGAGCGCCCTGTCAGCATACAGATCTTTGGCAACAACCCGGACGACGTGGCAGTGGCCGCGCGAGCCGTGGAAGAAGCGGGGGCCGACATCGTCGATTTCAATATGGGCTGCCCCGTACCCAAAGTGATCAAGGCCGAGGCGGGCGCCGCGCTTATGCGCGAGCCCGACAAAGCGCAGCGCATCATCGAAGCGATGGTGCGCGCCGTCAGCATTCCGGTGACGGTCAAGATGCGGACGGGCTGGGACGAAAAGTCGATCGACGCGATCGACCTTTCCCGGCGCTTTGAGGACGTGGGCGTCGCCGCAGTGGCGATCCACGGCCGGAGCAAGAGTCAGATGCGTTCGGGCCGCGCAAATTGGGAGATCATCGGCGAGATCAAGGAACGCCTTTCGATTCCCGTCATCGGAAACGGCGACGTCAATTCTCCCGAGGACGCAAAGGCGATGCTCGACATGACGGGGTGCGACGGCGTGATGATCGGCCGCGGCGCGCTGGGAAACCCTTGGATCTTCGCTCGGGTACACCATTACCTCGCGACCGGCGAGCTGCTGCCCGAACCTTCCTTACACGAGCGAGTCGCAATGGCACGCAGGCATCTTTTGCTCCTAGCCGAGCTCAAAGGGGAGCACACTGCGGCGCGGGAGATGCGGCGGCACGCCCCGAGTTACCTAAAAGGGTTCCCGGGGGCCGCGAAATTCCGCTCCATGCTCGTGACGTGCGAATCGATCGACGAGTACGACCGGGCGTTTGAGGCGATCGTCGATGCGTCCGAGCGGGCGATTGACCGCTCGTAGAGAGACTGGAGGCCTTCAAAAAAGTGAACTACCACTTGACCCTGGTCGTCGGTGAGAGCGCGCCGTTCCTGCTGGAGGAATGGCCCTCCGGGGGCGTGGAGATCGATGACGACGTCGTCGGGCTGTTTGAAGGCCTAAAGCGCGACCGTGAGCTCGCCGCGGCCTTAGATCTCTATCAGGCGCAGCGCGTCGAGTTCGACGCCACCACGCTGCTCAAAGTGGGCCTCGCCCGCTCCTGGGAATGGCGGCGAGTGGGGTGGGAGGGGCAGGGCCCGCTCGCCCGGCGCGCCATGGAGCAGATCAACCAACTTCTGAGCGAAGGGTTCCCGGCTGACAAGGACCGTCAGGTCCGGCTGCTCAAATTGATCCAGGCGGCGTCCAGAGAGCTTGGCCCCCCAAAGTCTGTCGACGGCCTCGTCAAACGGGCAAGCGGTCGTGAGGACAAAGTGACCGTCTATGCCTCGGGGGCCGTAACGTACGACAAGACGCCCCATCCCATGTCATTCCTCAAAGAGATCTGCGGCCTGGTTCGTCCCGCTCGCTAGCGACCGGACCGGCGTCGCCTTGGGTTAAGCTGTCGAAAGGCGGCAAGGCCAAGCACCATCGCTTGAAAGTCATCCGGCAAGTCCGACTGCTTCAGCGCACTTTTGAGTTCGACGTTCGCATCGATGGCGGCTCGCAGCTCCGGCGGGACAGTGCTTGCGTTGCTCTCGCTTCCGGCTCTCTCCAATTCGACTCCCTCCCCAAGCCTAGCCTTCCCGCCCCGATCGGGGCGCATTGGTGTAAGAAGATGGCATGACCCGTGTTGGCGTGGCCGGGCGGCCAAGTGGGCAGTTTCTTGACAGGCGCGAAGTTTCCGTGCTACCTTAAAGGTGGAATTTGGTCTCCCTAAACCTTGATCTTCGGCGGACCGGCACAAGGCCCGCAAGATCCTCGATTGGGTGTGGTGTCCATGGGTTTGGTTTTGGTTGGCGGCGTCGGCATCGTGTCCGCGTTGATTGTTGGGCTCGTCGCCTGTTGCAGCGCGCACACCGGGCGGTTGATCGCTCCATACAAGCGGCACTAATCGACGTTTTTGCAATCCGCATACCAGCTTGACCCGTCCGCGCTCCGGGTACGTTATCGGGGTAAAGGAGGGGTCCTTGGAATGCGGAAGAGGGAGCAGTTGCCGCCGGCGCTCATCGAAGCGCTCATGGCATTGACCGGCGAGGATGCACCTGAAGAGGCAGTGTTCTTTATCGTGCGTCCCGACCCAAGAGAGCAGCTCGCGAACGCTTTTCAAGAAGGGTTGGGACTCGGGCACCGCTTTAGGGACGTGTTTGGCGGAGAGTTGTCGTCGGCCGACGACATCATTCAGGCGTTGAAGTCGGATGGGCGCGTGCACGTGACACAAGTCGTGGAGCTTGACCCCGAGCTGGCTCCGTACCTCTAGGAAAGCTTTCATATACGACGAACGAGGCTGCGGGCAACTTGCATGCAGCCTCGTTCAATGTTTAGCTGCCGCGCAGCTCGTCGATGAACTGCTTGGCCGTCCTGCCCGAACGCCCGTTTTGCCAAGCCGCCCACCTCAAGGCCCGCGCCGTCAACTCGCGGTCATCCATCTTGACGTTGTACATCCTGGCGAGAAAGCGGACGATGTCCAAGTAATGCTGCTGATTGGGCGTGGGAAAGATCACCGTAAGCCCGAAGCGGTCGGCAAGCGAGAGCTTCTCTTGAACCGTATCTTGCCTGCGGACGTCGTCGTCGGCGGTGCCAAGCGGGCCGCCGCTGTTGCGGTCGGAAAACTCCTCCCTCACGAGGTGACGGCGGTTTGTCGTCGCATAGACGCGCACGTTGGGCGCCGGGGAAGCGAGCGAGCCCTCGAGGAATGCTTTCAACTCTTTGTACTCGGTCTCCGCGGCTTCAAAAGACAGGTCGTCGATGAAGATAATAAAGGAGAGCCCCCGCCCTGAGAGCGCGCTCACCAAGTTGGGGAGCGTGTGAATGAGCCCTTTAGGCAGCTCGATGAGGCGCAGTCCATGAGGGCCGTAGCGGTGAACGAGCGCTTTGACCGTGGCGGATTTGCCCGTTCCGCGATCTCCATAAAGGAGCACGTTATGAGCAGGGAGGCCCCTGACGAGGCGCTCTGTATTGCGAACGACTTTTTCGCGCTCCTCGCGCTGCCCGATCAAGTGCTCCAGCCTCGTGTCGTCCATGGACGTGACGGGTTTGAACGGGTCGGTCTCTTCACCCGTCCACCTAAATCCGATCGCTGAGTTGAATACGCCCGCACCGGCACGCTCGATGAAGGCAGCGAGATCGGGGAGAAGGTCGTCCCAGGAATCTGCCTTGGCAAAGGCGTCTACGATCCTTGCGTACGCTTGATGGGGAGGGCCGATCTCCTCATCGGTTGCGGCTTGCCACGATCCGTGCGACCACGTTGGCACGTAATGAGCAAGCAACTCGTTGCTGTACGTGCGAAACTCGGAAAGGATTGCAAGGTCCCTTCGGGCCATGGCGTCGAGCAGCGGGCCGGGCGAGACCTTGCGCTCGATCAGGCGGGACCAAAGGTTGTCCGACGTGAGAACGGCCTGGATGAGCCATGCTTCGATAGGTCCCGAAGAGAAGCGAAACGACGGAGATGTCCAAAGGCGCTCCTCTTGCGTGAGCGCGTAAAGGAACGCTGCACCCTCCTGGCCTTTGCCGTAATCATGCGCGGCAAGGGCCCGGAAGGGCCCTCGCGCCAGGATGTCGCGAAAGAGCGACAATGATTGAAGTTTGGTGATTGCCGGCGTCTCCAAGTTGATCCGTAACATCCTTGTTTATGCCAGGGTTTTGCGCCGATATAGGGGCGATATATTAGCCGGCTCGGCCGGCAGCCGAGGCGAGCCTGGGATTGTGCACTGGGAACGAGCGAGAGTCCGGCACGAAGATCGCGTTTTTCGCGCAGACCTCTTCGCACATCGAACAGCCGACGCACGACTTGGGATCGACGAGTCTTGCAATGCCTTGGAAGGCCCGATCGTCCAGCTCCAAGCAGCTAAAGGGGCAGACCTCGACGCAGAAGTTGCACCCGGTGCAAAGCTCGTCGATGATCTCGGGCTTTGGCCAGTCGGTACGACGCTTGATCCGCTCAGGAGCGACGCCCTTGGGGTTTTCGATGCACTCGACGGGGCATACGAACGTACAAGCGCCGCAGTCGATGCATATCGAGGGATCGATGTGATGAAGCTCTTTGTTCTCACCGGAGATCGCTTCGACCGGGCACACTTTTGTACATGCCGTACAGCCGATACAGTTTTCCGTAATCAAATGGGCCACGATACCGCCTCCGTATCGATAAAACGCGTTTTGCTCTAGCTAGGCGCGACGCGGGAACAAACGAGTTTATGAACGCCTCTTTGACAAACGTCTCTACTATTATACTGTATCCCTGCTAAGTCGTGGGCACAAAAACGCTCTTCATTTGGTAATGTCGATCACATTTCCCAATAGACGTCAGCGTGGTAAAATGGGGCCAAATGAAGCGGAAAAGGGAAGTCCAAAACGGAAATTACCGAGGAATCAGTGTTGCTTATGACGTTTCTCCGATTATCTGGATCGCGCTCATCGCTCTTGCGACGTGGTTTTACGGAGGCGATCCGGACGAAGCGCGCCTTCGCCGCGATGCGTTTCAGCGCGGCGTGGACAATGTGCTTGGCGGCATGGGGACCCCGCAAGTCGTCTTGCAATACGGGGGAATCGACGACGACCCGGAGATCAACGAACGAATGCAAGCGATTTTCGCGCCGATTGCCGAGCAAGCCGAGCTTCACCGATCGGACCTGCGTTACAATATTTCTGTGCTCCGTTCCGAAGTTCCCAACGCCTTTTCGTTGCCGGGCGGCCGCACATTTATCACGCGCGGCCTGATTGATCTTCTCGGGTCCGATGACGAGATCGCCGGAGTCATTGGGCACGAGCTGGCGCACACCATCAAGAGTCACGGGTCCAAGGCCTTCGGACGAGATCTTGGACTCATTCTCCTCTACGACTTCGTGCTCGATCACGTCGACGAGCGCGACCGAGGGGACGCAGCCGAGTTGGCGCAGCTAAGTTACGCGCTGATCAGCACGGGATACAGTCGCTCCGCCGAAACGGAGGCCGACGCCTTTGGGCTCCTGCTCGCGGCAGAGGCCGGATACGAGCCGCTTGGCCTTGCGGAGGCGCTGCGCAAGATCGAGGCGCACCAGCGAGCAAACAGGGATCCGTTCCAAGAAGAGACGCCCGTATACTTTCGCACCCACCCGCTCACGGCCGACCGCGTCCGGGACATTTATAAGGAAGCGAGAGCGCTCGGCTACGAGGTGGACGAGTTCGGCGATCCTCTGCTCGACGGAATTCGCATCTACAACCAAAGAGTAGGAAATCAGCCGGTCATCGAGGGTGGAGTGGAGCTGCCGTGATCGACATTCATAGCCACATTTTGCACGGCCTGGACGATGGCGCGAAGGATCTGTCCGAATCGCTCGAGATGGCTCGTATGGCCGTGAACGACGGCGTCGTCGCCATGGTCGCGACGCCTCACATGATGCCTGACGGGCCTATGGCAAATCGGCGCGATGCCGCCATGGAGCGCCTTGCCGTCTTGCAGGAGGCGCTGTCTAGAGAAGAAATCCCGCTCCGAGTGTTGCCTGGAGGAGAAGTTTACATTAGCCCCGACATTCCGGCTGAGCTCGCAAGAGGGAGTCTCCTTACCTGCGCGGATCGGGGGACCCACGTCTTAGTGGAATTTCCGGCCGGAGAGATTCCTCATTATGCCGAGCAGGTGTTTTTCGAGTGCCAGTTGAGGAAGATCGTTCCGGTCATCGCACACCCGGAACGGAATGTGCGCGAGTTGGAAGATTACGAACGACTCGTCGAGTGGATTCGGCGCGGCTTGCTCTTGCAAGTAAACGGGCGCAGCCTGCTTGGCGAGTCGGGATCTGGGGCGCAGAAGGCCGCTCGAACGATCATCGAACGGCGCATGGCGCACTTCGTCGCAAGCGACGCGCACTCGACGACACGGCGCCCGCCGGGGCTGTCGGCTGCCCGACGTGAAGTGGAGCGACTGGTTGGGGACGCAGTCGCGAAGATCTTGTTTGAGGACAACCCTCGGCGCTTGATCGAAGGCGGGAACATTCACGTGTGGGAACCCGCGCCGCCCGTGCGGCGCGGGCTGCTCCATCGGTTGCTTGGACGCTCGAGTTAGAGGGCCTTGTTGATGCGCTGGACCAAGGTCTCCTTTGACTGGAGGCCGACCATCGTATCGACCAAGGCTCCGTCTTTAAAGAGGAGGAGCGTCGGAATTCCCATGATGCCAAAGCGCCCGGGCGTTTCGGGGTTCTCATCGACGTTCATCTTGAGGACGTTGACCCGCCCCGCGTACTCTTGGGATAGGTCGTCTACGATCGGCCCGATCATGCGGCATGGGCCGCACCAGGGCGCCCAAAAGTCGACGAGGGAGACACCTTCGGACTGAAGGACTTCCTTTTCAAAGGTCTGATCCGTAACCGTCTTTGTCATGTAAGAGAAGCCTCCTTTAATCGGCCAGCTCGGCCAAGTGATCGCGCAAAGCCGTGAGCCGGCTGCGATTGACCCGATAACACGTCGAGACGCCGCGCTCTTCCGCATCGACGAGCCCCGCCTCACGCAGGGCTTTGAGGTGATGTGAGATGGTGGACTGGGACAAGTCAAAGAGCTTGACCAGGTCGCCGCAGTACCGCTCGTGCTCACAAAGAACCCTCAAGATCTTGACGCGGGTGGGACTGCCAAGGGCGCGGTACGCATCCGATAGATCTTCGTCCACATGGCTCGATACCGCCCTCATATTCCCATCAGCGATTTGACTCATCGGCGTCTCCTTTTATCGATAGTCATCGATTAAAGAGTATCAACCCTGGACTCCGCTGTCAAGAGGCCCCGTGCGCCTTCGGAGGATCGAAGTCACCTTGCTGGGATTCCACGCCTCCTGCGGCACGACGACGTTCAAGGCCTGTTGTTGAAGACCGATTGCCACCGGCAGGGTGGTTAACGCGTGGCCGTCGGCGATCATTTTGGTCGTCGGCAGGCCGTCGATCGCGATCGTGTGCGCTTTGGTGTAGTGAACCTTGGGCAGACGGACATGGGTCCCTTGGCGCAGCCGCCCCAACGTGACGATGGTTTCGGCGGCAGTCAACTCTTCGGTGACGCACAAGTCGAGCAGGCCGTCGTCAGGGTGCGCCAGGGGGCAAACGTCGAGTCCTCCAAAAAAGCGGCAATTTCCGATTGCGATCATCAAGGTCTTTCCGCTCTGGGTGCGGCCGTCGACCGTGATGGAAACCTCTCGTGGCCCGGCAGAGGACCGGATCATCGCAATCAGAGCAGAGAGTGCCGATCGGTACCGATCGGCCGTCGGCAGGCCAAATACGGTGGGCAGGCTGCCGAAGGTGATTCCCGCGACGCCGAGAAAGGGTCGGCCGTTTGCCGTGGGAAGATCGATCGGGCGCGCCCGGCCGTTTAGCAGTTGGTAGAGCGCCTTTGCCGGCGATCGGGAGATGCCGACGCTCCTTGCGAAGTCGTTGGTCGTCCCGGTGGGCAACAGCCCGATCGTCCTGCCGGGCGCAAGCCCTTCGACGAGCGCCTGGAGCGTGCCGTCGCCGCCGACGGCCACCGGAATCCAGTCGTCATCGATCTTGGCGCACACCCTGGGAACATCGCTTGGGGAGTTGGTCACCCGCCAGCGAAACTCGGCGCGGGCGGCCTTGAGTCTATTTTCAAATAAGGGCCAAAGGCGGTGTGCCTTTCCGCCTCCGGCCCTGGGATTGATGATGAAGTAGAATGGGCCGTTCATCATTTGCATCGCTCCCGTCCTTGGGAAGTAGCATTCCCCAGTTCGGAGCGGGCATGCCGCGACGGCCCGGCTTGAGGCGGCCCCGCCTCAAACCCTTTTGAGAAAGGCCGATTACTTTCGTTCGAGCAGTTCGATTTCGTATCCGTCGGGATCGTCAATAAACGCCATCTTACTTCCTTGCTGGAATGCTTCCCGCCAGTTGTCGGGCCAGATTTCGATCCCCTTTGCCTCGAGTTCGGCGCAAAATGCCGTAAGGTCCGGCACTCCGATCGCGAAGTGCATCAGGTCCTCCGGCACCTTGAGGTCGTAATCGGGGGAGTAGGCCAGCTCGATGACGTGGTCGTTTCCAGGCAGTTCGAGAAACGCGAGTTGGTTGCCCGCAGGCGAACGATCCGTTCTGCGGGTGAGCTGAAATCCGAGGTTGTCGCAGTAAAACTTGATGGTCCGCTCCAAATCGCTCACGCGAATACGGGTGTGCAAGAGCTTGTACATGTGATTGATCACCTCTGGGAGAATTAGATCGGCTGCCAAAAAAGCCGTGCTCGCCGCTAGGTATTGGAAAAGAGAGCACTCACTAGTTCACGCTGGTCCGCAAAGATCCCTCTTATGCCCTGTCTATGGGAGGCCTTGGCGGCTGCGCCTGTTACCACCACGACGAGGAACGGCGCTGCAGTGCTACGATATGTATTAGACGCCAACTTCGGATTTTGGTCGGGAAGCGGTGCATCGAGACACATGCCTAAGCGTCGTGGATCTAGATTATTATGGCCGGCGGTGGGACTCTCGCTGTTGCTCGGTCTAATTGGCGCCTTCGCGGTAGTCGGCGAAGATCGCTCCGTTCCCGAGACCAATATGCATCAAGAGCGCATTTTGATCGGCTCCGTCGACATCTCGAACCTGAGCGTAGAGCAGGCGGCGTCCGCGGTGCGGGCCGCGCTCTCGCCAGTGATTGACGGCGAGGTCACGCTGGTCGCGGGTGACGCGGAACTCGCATTGCCCTCCATGAGCGCCCTCGGGATCGCTCCGATCTTTGATCGCAGTGTCGATCGCATGCTAAAAGGTTGGAGTGAGGACGAACTCGACCCCGGAGAGGTGGTTTTGGGAGGCCTCGTCTGGAGGATTGATCATGAGGCCTTAGAGGATCGCCTGATCGAGTTTGCCGCGAAGGTCTACCGTCCGCCTGCCAACGCCAAGATGTCGATGAACGGGGGAGAGTTGCTTTCGGATCGAGACGGGCGAATGCTCGATGTGCCCGAAGCGCAGGAAGCGATACTTCGCTGGCTCGAGCGCTGGGAGGCGGGTGAGACAAAGATCGCGCTCCCGGTAAAGTCGATTGCGGCGCCGGTGCGGTTGGACGATTTGGAGGCTCTCGTCAAGGAGGTCGACGGGTTTGGGAGCGCGCTGCTCACGGGTTTTACGACGTACTACGACGAAAGCCTCGAGGGCCGCGCCGCAAACGTGCGTCTCGCCGCGTCGCTGATCGACGGCATCGTGCTAATGCCCCAAGAGATCTTTTCATTCAATGAGACGGTCGGGCCGCGCCTGATCGAGCGTGGGTTTCACCCGGCCCCTGAGATCGTTGGGGAGGAGTTTGTGGAAGGCGTCGGCGGAGGGATCTGTCAGGTATCGTCGACCCTGTTCAACGCGGTCCTCTACGCAAACTTGAAAGTCGTCGAGCGGTATCGACACTCGGTCCCGCTCGGATACGTTCCCCCGGGCCGAGACGCCACCCTCCAGTACGGCGTCATGGATTTTCGTTTCCAAAATACCCTGGACGAGCCGATCGTAATCCGAACGGAGGTTGGCAGCGGACGCCTGCGCGTCACGCTTTGGTCGAGCAAGCCGCTCCCATATGACGTGGAACTCACGTCGGAGCAAATCGAGGTGCCCTATCGAGAAGTTATCGAGCTCGACCCCTTGCTCGGTGTCGGCGAGACGAAAGTCGACCTCGAGGGGGCGAACGGCCGGTGGATTATCGTCTCAAAGGTGATTCGGGACAAAGAGAGTGGATTTGTGGCTCCACCGGAAATCGTGTCGCGCAATTATTACCCGCCAAAGTTGCGGCGAGTCCGCGTTGGTCCCGACCGGTTTTGGTCGGTCCAGAATTTCGGGGAGCTCCAGTACTAGCGTTTCATCAGAAAGAAATTGGGCCCGGATCTCGAAAAGCCCGGGCCCAATTTCGGATCGATCGCTATCGCCGGATCGTGTTTGGTTGCATTGATTAATACACGCCGATGTATTGCTCGACTTCCCAAGGGTGGACTTGGGTGCGGTAAAGGTCCCACTCGATCAGCTTGGCGTCGATGAAGTGCCGCAGCACGTGAGGGCCAAGCGCGTTGCAGATCACTTCGTCCGCCTGCAGGGCCTCCAGCGCCTCGTACAAGCTGGCGGGGAGGTTGTCGATCCCCTTGGCGCGGCGCTCTTCGTCCGTTAGGTGGTAGATATTGAACGTGACGGAGTCACCCGGGTCGATCTTGTTTTCCAGGCCGTCGATGCCCGCTGCGATCATGGCCGCAAAGGCGAGGTACGGGTTGCACGACGGGTCCGGAGAGCGAAGCTCGATCCGCGTGCCTTGCTCTCGGCTCGCCGGCACCCTGACGAGCGAGCTGCGGTTGTGCGCGGACCAGGCGATGTAAACCGGGGCCTCATAGCCGGGAACTAGGCGCTTGTACGAGTTGACCAGCGGATTTGCGAGCGCCGTGATCGCCTTTGCATGCTTGAGCAGGCCACCGATGAAATAGCGGGCGGTCGCGCTGAGCTGATGTTTGCCGTTTGGATCGTAGAATGCGTTCTTGCCGTCCTTGAAAAGACTGATGTGCGTGTGCATGCCGGAGCCGTTGATGCCAAAAATCGGCTTTGGCATGAAGGTCGCATGCAGGCCGTGCTTTGCTGCAATGGCCCGAGTCACCAGCCTAAATGTCGCTACTCTGTCAGCTTGCGCGAGGGCGTCTCCGTACTTGAAGTCGATCTCGTGCTGCCCGGCGGCTACCTCGTGGTGAGAGGCCTCTACCTCATATCCCAATTGCTCGAGCACCAAGACGATATCCCGGCGGGCGTCCTCGCCCTTGTCGACGGGTCCCAGGTCAAAGTAGCCGGCCTTGTCGTGGGTCTCGAGGATCGGAGAACCAGTGTTGGGGTCCACCTTAAAGAGGAAGAATTCGCACTCGGGCCCCAAGTTGATCTCGTAAGAGTGAGCTTTTGCGCGCTCAAGGGTTCGCTTTAGCACGTAGCGCGGGTCGCCCTCAAAGGGTGAGCCGTCGATCTTTTCGACATCGCAGATCATTCGGGCGACGGGCTCGGTCGTTCGCCACGGATAAAGGGTGAAGGTGTCGAGGTCGGGGCGCAGGTGCATATCCGACTCCTCGATACGCGTAAATCCTTGAATAGACGAGCCGTCGAACATCATGCCGTCTTCGAGCGCTTTTTCGAGTTGACTACGGGGAATGGCGACGTTTTTTACCACCCCGAGAATGTCGGTGAACTGAAGCCGGATAAACTTCACCCCTGCAGCGTCGGCCTTGCGAATGATGTCTTCATTTGTCATTGACCTCGTCCTCCCGTCCTTCTATGGAAAGCAATGTGGCGATGGCCTCAAGGGGCAACTGCTCTTCCCGCAGCGCTCGGACTTCCTTTAACGTCTCGATCTGCGCCCTGGAGTAGAGCCGCTGATTGCCGCTTGACCGCTTAGGAGTGATCAGCCCTTTGGCCTCGTAGTAACGGATCTGGCGCGCCGACAGCCCGGTCATTCGCTCTACGACACCAATCGTGTAGACGCTAGCGTGGGGCTGACCGTTTGTGGCCATGCCGATCACCTCCTGTTGGATTGTGTGTCAATTATATGTGCGCATCCATGACACGACAATAGGAGTGAGTCAAGAAACATGACATCGATTTTACGTAATTGCTATTTTTTTCTTCTCAGCCCGTTGTAGATGAAAAGCGCTTGCAAGACGATCAAAACGAGGAAAAGGAGAGTGCGAACGGTTGGAGGCAGAGGAAGGATGTTGATGAGCAGGAGACAGACGAGGAGAATGATGAAGATCTGCATGTCGCGGTCGAACACGGTCCATACACTCGATTCATTTTCGGCGTGACAAGGCGCGCCGCCGAGCGTTTGGCGGCGTGGTTATATGGTACCATAGGGGTGAATCGTTCGTCAGCCCGGACCTATTTCGTATCCCAGGGGTGCGTGTTTCGGGTTTTGGAATCAATGGTGGGTCAGGTTTGGGAGGACGGCCATGTGAACCGGTTGATTCATGAGAAAAGCCCATATCTTTTGCAACACGCGGGCAACCCTGTCGATTGGTACCCTTGGGGCGAACTTGCGCTGGGCAAGGCAAGGGCAGAGAAGAAGCCGATTCTGCTCAGTGTCGGCTACTCGGCCTGTCACTGGTGTCACGTGATGGAGCGAGAGTCGTTTGAGGACGATGAAATCGCTGCGATCATGAACGAGCATTTCGTCAACATCAAGGTCGATCGGGAGGAGCGTCCCGACATCGACCACATTTACCAAACCGCGGCGCAGCTCCTGACCGGACAGGGGGGCTGGCCGCTCACCGTCTTTTTGACCCCCGATCAAAGACCCTTTTACGCCGGCGCCTACTTTCCGCCGCACGATCGATACGGCCGACCCGGGTTTATCAAAGTGCTGCAGTCCGTCGTCCAATCGTACAACGAGGATCGCGACCGCATCGAGCGAGCGGCCAAACAAATGACGGCCGCGCTCGTACAGATTGACCGGCGCAGCCGTGACCAGCGGTCGCCGATCCCCTCGGAGCAAGGCCAACCGCTCATCGACAAGTCGGTCGATTGGCTCGTCAGCTATATGGACGAATCACACGGCGGCTTTGGCACTCAGCCAAAATTCCCAAACCCTACGGCGCTCGAGCTCCTCTTGAGGTATGCTGCGCGCAATCCGGGCGCGTCCAAGTGCCGCAGGCTCACCTTGCTCACGCTCGATAAGATGGCCGGCGGCGGGATCTACGATCAACTGGGCGGCGGTTTTCACCGTTATGCGACCGATGCCGCCTGGACCGTGCCTCACTTTGAAAAGATGCTCTACGACAACGCCCAACTCTCCATGGTGTATTTGCAAGGATGCCAGTTGACGAAGGAAGATCGATACGCCCACGTCGTGCGTGAGACTTTGAGCTATGTCGAGCGGGAGATGTCCCATCCCGACGGGGGCTTTTTTAGCTCGCAAGACGCCGACTCCGAAGGTGTCGAGGGGAAGTACTTCGTTTGGCGGCCCGAAGAGTTTGACGCCGCCCTAGGAGAAGGCGCCGAGCTTTTAAAAGAGCGGTTCGGCGTCACGCCCCGTGGCAACTTCGAAGGCGGCTTGAGCGTCCTTCGCGTCGCCAAAGATGAAGCAGCGCTCGCCAAGGCTTTAAACTTGGATCTCCAGACGGTGCTCGAGCGCTTGACCGCGGGCAAGGCAAAACTGCTCGAGCAACGGGAACGGCGCGTGCGACCCGGGCGCGACGAAAAGGTGATCCTGGCGTGGAACGCCCTAATGATCTCCGCCTTTGCACGCGCAAGTCGCGTCCTCGGGTCGCCGGAGTACTTGGACCGGGCCTGCCGCGCCGCCCGATTCATCCGTGAGAACATGGTTCGCGGCGATCGACTGGTTCGCAGCTTTAAGGACGGTCCTGCCGGGATCCCCGGCTTTCTCGAAGATTACGTCTTTTGGACGCAAGCGCTCTTGGACATCTACGAATCCGGATTCGACCGCACCTACTTAAATGAGGCCGCTCGGTGGATGGATGTGGCCCTCGAGCTGTTTTGGGACGAAGAGAGCCCGGGTTTTTTTCTGACGCCGGCAGACCATGACGGGTTGATTCATCGCCCCAAAGATTGGAGAGATCAGAGCATCCCCTCGGGAACCGGGATCGCCGTGCAATCGCTCCTGCGGCTGCACCCTGCGTTTGATGGTCGCGGGTATTTGACCCTTGCCGAGCGTGTGCTCGAAACGTACCGAAGGCAGATGGATCAAAATCCTTGGGGGACCGCGTCATTGACGCTGGCTTACGACGGATGGGTGAACGGCGCCACGGAGGTCGTCATCGTTGCTCGTAGGGACCAGCGGCGCGAGGTGGAGCCATTTGTGCGCGCTTTGGGCGGCGCCTATGTGCCGCACGGTGTGTTTCATTTGATCGAGCCCGACGAAGCGCTGACGGCTGCGAACGATCTCTGGAAAGGAAAGCGCCAAAGAGGCGGGGAAGTCACGGCCTACGTTTGTAGGGGATTTGCCTGCTCTGCGCCCATCGTCGAGGCTGTACAACTCGCCCGGTTGTTGTAAAATCGTATTGGAAAAATAAGGGTCGCTTTCAAGCCGCAGGCATTTGAAACGTGGGAGCGAAATCCACGTTTACATTCATGAGTGGTCGGACGATATTGGCGGTGTCACGCCATCGGTGGAAGATGTATGAGGGAGTGTGGCAGGCGTTGGCGCGGTGGGTACGGATGGCGGCGCTGGCGATCGTGGTGATCGCCGTAACTACTGGCATGTTGGGCCCTGGGTCATCGGCTCAAGAGTATGACGTGCGGGAACGCCAACTGGGAGAGCGCGTCCTATCGATGGGGTCGTGGGGGGCGGACGTTTTTGCACTGCAAATGCACCTGCGCGACCTTGGTTTTGAGTTGCAGGCGGACGGGCTATTCGGCCCCAAAACCCGTGATGCCGTCCGAGTCTTTCAAGAGCGAAGCGGAATTCGCGTCACGGGGAGCGTTGGGCCGGAGACGCTCGAGGCATTAAACGACGCCCTCTTGCGGAGAATGGCGACGATGACTTACACGGTCCGGCCGGGGGACTCCTTGTGGTCCATCGCTCGAGAGTTTCAGACGACGATGGAAGTCATCATCGCCATCAACGACCTTCCGGATCGACCGCTCCGGGCCGGAGAGCGGATCAAGGTGCCGGCTTTGCTCGTCCACGTCGTAAAGGCAGGCGACACCCTTTGGGATATTGCAAAGCGGTATCATTCGACGGTCGAGGAGATCGCGGCGCTTAACAACCTCGATCCCGGGGCCGTCCTCCGAATCGGCACCGAGCTCAAGCTTCCGAGGAATGCGTTCCAGGTGCCATGATCGACAGGCCCGGGATCAGGCTTTCTCCTCGTCATCCTGTTCCTTCAGGCGTCCCGCTTGACGCAGCGCCTGTCTAAGCAAAAACTCGATCTGGGCGTTGACGCTGCGCAATTCGTCTGCCGCCCAGCGTTCGAGCGAATCGTGTAGTTTTGGATCGATTCGAAGCAAGAACGATTTTCGTTTTGCCAATGGTACCTCCCCACTCGTTGGAATCTCGAAAATTTACTCGATGCGTGAATCCCGGCCGGGCATTCGGCCGGGATTATCTTGTCCGCTGGGAGCGTTAGTAGATCGAGCCCGTGTTGACGATGGGCTGGGGACTGCGGTCAGCGCAAAGCACGACCAACAGGTTGCTGACCATCTGCGCCTTGCGCTCGTCGTCTAGTTCGATGACGTCACGCTTTGCCAGATCTTCGAGCGCCATCTCGACCATGCCGACGGCGCCCTCGACGATCTTTTGGCGGGCGGCGATGATGGCGCTCGCCTGCTGGCGCTGAAGCATGGCGCTAGCAATCTCCGGAGCGTAGGCCAAGTGGCTGATGCGCGATTCGATCACTTCCACGCCGGCTTTGGCGAGCCGTTCTTGAATCTCTCGTGTAAGCTGCTCTGAGATCTCGGTCGCGTTGGCCGAAAGGGAGAGCTCTTCGCCATTGTGGGCATCGTACGGGTAGTTGGTCGCAAGCCCGCGCAGCGCCGCCTCGCTTTGCACCTCGACATACTGGGCGAAGTCGTCTACCTCAAAGAGCGCCTCAGCCGTATCCACGACCCTCCAGACCACGACGGCCGCAATCTCGATCGGGTTAGAGTCGTTGTCGTTTACCTTCAACTTCCCGGTTTCGAAGTTGCGCACACGGGTGGATACCTTTTTCTTGCTGTAGAGGGGGTTCGCGTAGTTCAGTCCAGGGCTACGTACGGTGCCTACGTAATTGCCGAAGAGTTGGAGGACTTTTGCCTCGTTCGGATTCACGATGAAGAGGCCAAACCAAGCGATAAAGATCACAAAGATGAGAATGGAACTAGCGACGATCCCGACGATTGATCCCGACTGGATGGAAGCGACGAATAGGTAACCAATCGCTACGGTGAGGACCGTCAATACCAGCATGGCTAGAAAGCCCGAAGTGGTTTTTTTGACCTTCTCTCGTATCATGGGGTTCCTCCTTGAGGGGCGCTCCGTCCTCGGGCTGTCGCCGGAGGTTGGAGGCATATCTTTACTCTATCAATATGATATCACTATGATTGCGATTGTCAACGGCCACCGCGACTCGAGGCTCGCCGGATTTAAGAGGGCGAGCGTTTGAGCGCCAAGTCGCATCGCACCTCATGAGAATGGGCATGGTCGAGAAAAAGGGTTTGTGCACCGAAGACTGCCGACAGGATGATCCGCCGCGGACTCATCGGAGCGCAGACAGGGAAGGCGCTTCCTTTCGAGAACTTGAAGGGCCAGGACGCGAAGTACGGAGGAGGGGTAAATATGAACTCGACAAAACACAGATTTCCTGGCATGATTTTGTGGTTGTTGTGTTTGCTGCTCATGTCGGCGGGCGTGCATGCAGCCGAGCCGGTGAGCGCCGAGACGGCCTTGCAGGCGCTCCGGGAAGCCCTTAGGTACGCAGATGTGACGTACGAAGTAGACGGCACAGTGGAACAGGGCGTGGCCTACCGTTGGGGCGGTCGCATGAGCGTCGATGAATATCTGCAAGCGGTCCGTGAAGGCAAACGCCCCGGGATCGATGCGGGCGTTGACGCGTCAGCGCTCGTCGTCAACGCTTATCGGGCCGCTGACCCCGGACACCGGTTTCGCATCGTCTCAGGTGGGGCCGAGCGCCTCGTGGCCGACGCAACGAGCGGCGTCCTCTACGAGTGGAATGTGGAGCTCGTCCCGTACACGAGTTTGCGACCGGGCGATCTGATCTTTTTTCAAAATGAACAGGGCCAGGTGTCCGGTGTGGCAGTCTTTGAACGCCTCGACGGGCCAAACGTGCACTTTGTCGTAGCGTCCGCCAGCTCCAACAAGGTGATTCGCACCTTTGCCAACGTCAACAACGCATATTGGAACACCCGAGTGAAGGCGACGGGCCGGTTGCTCGAGATGGCGCCGTGATCAAGTGGCTCGATAAGGGTAAGTGGACCCGACCGACCGACACGACGGCGGTCTACACGGAGATCGAACCGGGGAAAACTTGGGGAATCCGGGTGACCCTGATGAAATGGAACGCCCGCGTCGAGGCGATCAACGGAGAGCGGTGCAGTTGGTATAAGCCCGGACCGGAGATTTCGGCCGACGTCACCCCGCCAAACTTTTTTGAGCGACTGCGCGGCATAACCTTTGACGATAAACTAAAGAAAGAAGTCGAAGCAAAGCGTCAAGTCGCCCACATGAAGAATTGGCAGGGCGAAGGGAAAGGCCGCATCTTCCCTTCCCAATCGGAAGAGGAAGAGTGATGCGGCAATTGTCAATTCCAATCAAGAGGTGGAGTAGTTGAACCAAGAGCCCGAAATCGAGGGCCCGGCGGGGGCCGCGCTCACAGCCGACCGCCAGACGAAGATGCCGCTTTTCGAAGGGGTCGTGGCACACGCAAAGCGTCGGACCATCCCCTTTCACATTCCCGGCCACAAGCGCGGCGCCGGGATGCAGCCTGAATTTCGTACTTTCCTCGGCGATAACGCACTTTCGATCGATCTGATCAACATCGCGCCCGTCGATGACCTGCACCATCCGAGGGGCATCATCAAAGAGGCCCAGGACCTGGCGGCCGAAGCATTTGGGGCCGACAGGACGTTCTTTTCGGTCCAGGGGACGAGCGGGGCGATCATGGCCATGGTGCTCACGGCAGTCGGCCCCGGCGACACGATCTTGGTTCCAAGAAACGTACACAAGTCGGTGCTTACGGCGATTGTACTTTCCGGCGCCAATCCGGTCTTTATGGCTCCGGAGATCGATTACGATCGGGGGGTGGCGCACGGCGTCTCCCTTGCTACGGTCAGGCGACACCTGGTGGAGCACCCTGACGCGAAGGCGGTCCTCGTCATCAATCCAACGTACTTCGGAGTGTGCGCCGACCTCAGGGCGATCGTCGAGACCGCCCACGGTTACGGCGTGCCGGTCTTGGTCGACGAAGCGCACGGAGCGCACCTTTACTTTCACCCCGACTTGCCGATGTCGGCGATGGAGGCGGGCGCCGATGCGGCGGCGACAAGCGTCCACAAGCTCGGGGGCTCATTGACGCAAAGCTCGATCTTAAACCTCAAGGAAGGCCTCCTCTCAGGCGATCGAGCGCAATCGATCTTGAGCATGTTGACCACCACCTCGACGTCGTACATTCTGCTTGCGTCCCTCGACGCGGCGCGCAGCCACCTCGCCGTGCACGGCCGTGCAATGCTTTCCGAGGCAATCCGGCTTGCGCAAAAAGCACGAGAGGCGATTCGGGAAATCCCAGGTCTGACGTGCCTTGGTCCCGAGATGATCGGCGATCGGTCGTCATCGTACGACCTCGACTTGACGAAGCTGTGCGTTACGGTGACCGGCCTTGGCCTTACAGGCATCGAGGTCGAGGAGATCTTGCGCGATTGTTACGGCATCGAAGTCGAGCTCTCGGATTTGTACAACATTCTCTGCCTCATCACCGGCGGCGACACCGACGAGACGGTCGATGCGCTGGTCCGGGCGCTCAGAGAGATCTCGAGAGACCACTACAGCACGCGCCCGGCAGGAGCGGTGCGCGTGCGGGTGCCGGAGCTGCCGCCCCAAGCGCTGACTCCCCGTGAAGCCTTTTACGCGCCGACCGAGGGCGTGCCGCTTTTTGAAAGCGCCGGGCGAGTGATGGCGGAGTTTATTATGGTGTACCCACCGGGAATTCCCATCCTCCAGCCGGGAGAACGCATCACGGAGCAAAACCTGGCCTACATCCGCGAACACCTGGAAGCAGGCCTCCCGGTACAAGGCCCAGAGGACCCGACGCTAGAAACGGTGCGCGTGGTCCGGCAGTAAATTGGCGCGCGAATTAAGAAGGAATCGCGCAAGGCCGTTGGTCGGTCCTTGGTTGCAGGGCGTTGCGGAGGCTTCGAAGGCCAGGAGGGCCGAAGAAGCCGGAGCGCGAGTGAGGGAGGGCCAGGAGGGCCCGACCGAACGTCCCTGCGACCAAGGACCGACCAACGGCTGGGACATCGGAAAGGAGCGACCAAAATGCGGGATCCAAGGTATCAGCAGCTCGCCGAGCTGATCATCAATTACTCCGTGGAGCTCAAACCCGGAGAGAATGTGTTGATCGAGTGCGTCGGCTTTGAGACGGCGCTTGCAAAGGAGTTGATCCGCGAGGCGTACAAGGCCGGCGGATTCCCCTTCTTGACGATCAAAGACAACGAGCTTAACCGCGTGCTCTACGAGGGCACGTCAAAGGAGCATATGGAACGGATCGCCCAATTTGAGGCGGCGCGCATGAGCGAGATGCACGCGTACGTCGGTGTGCGGGCAGGCCGCAACGCAAGTGAGCTCTCAGGGGTTCCCCAGGACAAGATGCAGCTTTATCAGCGGCATTGGTGGGAGCCGGTCCACGGCCGCATCCGGGTGCCCAAGACGAAGTGGTGCGTGCTGCGCTATCCTAACGACGCCATGGCGCAGCTCGCGAAGATGAGCAGCGACGCATTCGAAGACTTCTACTTCGACGTCTGTACGCTCGATTACGCCTACATGTCCAAAGCGATGGACGCATTGGCCAAGCGGATCGAGTCGGCAAAGCGCGTTCATATCAAGGGACCGGGAACCGACCTGACCTTTTCGATCGAGGGAATGCCGGCGATCAAATGCGTGGGACAGCGCAATCTCCCCGACGGCGAGATCTTTACCGCACCGGTGCGTGACTCGGTGAATGGAACGATCACGTTCAACACCCAGTCGGTCTACATGGGGACGACATTTCAAGACGTTTCGTTTACCTTTAAGGACGGCAAGATCGTCGAGGCGAGCGCCAACGAAGCGGACCGCATCAACGAGATCTTGGACACGGATGAGGGAGCCCGGTACGTCGGCGAGTTTTCGTTTGGCGTCAACCCATACATCACGACGCCGATGCTCGACACGCTCTTTGACGAGAAGATCCAAGGAAGCTTTCACTTTACGCCGGGGAGCGCGTACGAGGAGTGCGACAACGGAAACCGCTCCGCGGTCCACTGGGACTTGGTCTCGATTCAGCGACCGGAGTACGGGGGCGGGGAGATCTGGCTCGATGATGAGTTGGTACGGAAAGATGGGCTCTTTGTGACCGAGGATCTCCTCGATCTCAATCCGGATCGCCTGATTGCCGCGCGACGTGGATAAGTCTTTGGTGAATGCCTGCGCGAGCAGCGCCTCGGGCTGATTGAAACGATGCGTCTTCGGCGATCTTGAACGAGCAGCGGGTAGAGCCCCGAAATGCCGATCGGGCGAGTGCGGCGTCCTCGATGACCGGGAGCGTGACCTTTGCCGATTGGACGGCGAACGCGCCCCCGACCACGATCAGCTCAGGATTGATCAGATTGATCGCGCCGGCGAGGACGTTGCCGATGGCTTCGCCGGCGCGTCGGAGGTGGGCGAGGGCGACCGGCTCTCCGGCCAAGGCGGCGAGGGTGAGATCGTGGACGGTGGAAGGCAGGTCCTTTCGGCCCAAGCTCCGCATCTCTTGCCTGGCCGCTTCCAATACGGCGTCGCCCGAGGCGATCACGCCGAGACAGCCGCGCTTTCCGCAGTGGCAGGGGGGACCCTCCGGGTCGATCTGCAGATGACCGATCTCGCCTGCGTTTAGGTGCGCTCCCCGCATGATCCGCCCATCGACGGCAATGCCTGCTGCAATGCCGCGCATGCCAAGGTGCAAGTAAATAAAGTTTGCGACGTTTTGGGCGATCCCGGAGGCCGCCTCCTCGAGGACGAGGGAGACCATGTTGGGCTGGACCACCACGAGCAGTCCGGTCGCGTCGGTCAACATCGACCCGAGCGGCACGTCGTTCCAGCCAAGGGGCGTCGAGGTGATCACGTGCCCGCGGTCGACGCTGCCGGGTACGCTCACCCCGATGGCGACGGGCCCCGGGTCACGAAGTTCGCTAGCCAAATCGGCGATTGCCTGCACGACAGATTCGGGCGAGACGCTCGGTTCGGAGCTCAGTGCGCCAAACCGGGCGCGCACCTGGCACTGTAAGTCGAACGCGGCCGCGGTCCCGCCGCTCAACTCCACGCCCAGGCACACGCCCGCGTCCGGATTGATTTCGACAAGGCGCGGCTTGCGGCCGCGCTTAAGCTCAACGGTGCCCGATTCGATGAGGACGCCGTCTTCGATCAATTCTCCGACGATCTGGCCGACCGTAGACGGGCTCAGTCCGCACATGCGGACGAGGTCGATGCGGGAGGCTTTTGACCTGTGAAACAAGGTCTCGAGGATGATGCGCCGATTTTCCCGGCGGAGCTCGCCTTTCCCGCTAAAGCCCGTTTTTGCGCCGGTCAGCTTGGGATGGCCGACCGGCTCTGGGTGGAACGTGCGCAAGGATTTAGTACTCGGTGGAGATCTTGACCCGGTTTTCGCCTTCGTAGACGTAGAGGGCGCCTTCTTCCTCGTCGCGGGTCCGTGTATGCGATCCGTCGCAGAAAGGCTTGTTTTTGGAAAGCCCACAGGCGCAGATTGAGATGCGGTCCTTCTCAATGTCTGCTTTGTTGATCCTGTACGGTTCGTTCCGCTCGTGCTTGACCAAGCGTGCCACGTGCATCTCCTCCGTCGATAGCATCGGTGCTTTCCGACCGCGCAAAGCTTTTACACGCAGCGAGATCAGTTAGGTCGG
The DNA here is from genome assembly GCA_964424335.1 of uncultured Clostridia bacterium. Taxonomy (GTDB): domain Bacteria; phylum Bacillota; class Limnochordia; order DTU080; family RSA5; genus CAYRIY01. The sequence continues at coordinate 45,536 of CAYRIY010000005.1, read as the reverse complement.
AAATTTCTTGTTTGGTTCATCTCGCCAGGGTTTCCTTTCGCTATATATAACATACATCCTTGAAACCCGTAAAGCTGGGCCGCATGAGACGGATGCGGTCATATTTGGAGGGAGTTTTATTGTCAGACCGATTGCGAGTTGGAATCATTGGCGTTGGCGGCATTGCGACGGGGGCGCACATTCCGGGCTATCAGGCGGTGGAGGACAAGGTTGAGTTTGTCGCCTGCGCGGACGTGAATGCCGACCGGGCGCGCGAAGTCGCGGAAAAGTTTGGGTTCTCGGCGAGCTACGGCGATTACAAGGAGATGCTCGCCAAGGAGAAGCTCGATGTGGTGAGCGTATGTACGCCGAACAAGTTTCACGCTCCGGCGACGATCGCGGCTTTAGAGGCCGGCTGCCACGTCCTTTGCGAGAAGCCGCCGGCGCTTACGACGGCCGAGGCGGTCGAAATGGTGAAGACGGCTGAGAAGCACGGCAAAATCTTGACGTTTGGGCTCATGACCCGGTACAGCTCTGAGGTGCAGGCTTGCAAGCGCCTGATCGAAGGCGGCGAACTCGGCAAGGTCTACTTCGCCAGGGTCGACGCCCTCCGTCGCAGAGGCATCCCCGGTTGGGGCGTCTTTACCAACAAGGAGCTCCAGGGCGGCGGCCCCGTGATCGACATCGGGGTCCACATGCTCGATACGGCGCTTTACTTGATGGGATATCCCAAACCCACGCAAGTGCTCGCGTCGGCGTATCAAGAGATCGGCACACGCCCCGGCGTCGGGACCATGGGGAGTTGGGACTGGCAAAACTTCCAGATCGAAGATCTGGCCGTAGCCATGATCAAGTTTGAGAATGGAGCCAGCATCCTACTGGAAACCAGCTTTGCGCAAAACATTGAAGAGCTCGGTAAAATGAACGTGCGCCTTTCGGGGACCGAGGGCGGCGCCAACCTCTTCCCGCTGAAAGTGTTCAAGGAGGCGTACGGCGCTCTGTACGACTGGACTCCGGCTTGGATGCCCAAGGTCGACAAGCGCCACACCGAAGAAGTGAAGCACTTCGTCCGAGCGTGCCTTGGCGAAGTCGAGCCGGGCGATGACCCGATGGTCACAGGTTCGCAGGCCATTCGGTTGCAGCAAGTGCTCGACGCGATCTACCAGTCGGCCGAAAAGGACGACATCGTATACATCAACGAGTAGGAGTCGTCCCTTCTCAGGGGCCTCGATGCGGGCGGCTTCCTACCGCCCAACCTGCCGAACGACGTGCGTTTGACCGTCGTTCGGCGGGATTGGGCCGGGCCTTGCGATCTTGGCGCGGCGGTTATCCTTCGAGTTTCCCAACACTTCACTTCCAAGACAAAGGCGGCGCTGGGCGTCCACCGCACGCCGACATGGTCGGAGGCATCGTTTGTTGACCCGTTTGGCCGTGTTGACGTTGAGTCACGCATTCATGGATTGTATGCTCAATGTGATTCCGCCCTTGATCCCGTTTTTAGCTCGGGATTACGGCTGGAGCCTTGCTCAGTTGGGCGCGGTGGCCATGATGGCCTCCTTGAGCTCCGGACTTCTTCAACCTGTGCTCGGCGCGGTCGTCGATCGCTTTGGAAAAAGTCGGCCGTTTCCGTGGACGCTCCTTTGGGTGGGCGTGTTTGCCGGACTGATCGGTTGGGCCCCGTCATTTCCACTCTTGCTTGTGTCGGTTTTTTTGCTCGGCATCGGCGGCGCGCTCTTCCACCCCATGGCAGCCGTGATCGTACCGCGGTCCGCCGAGCGGTTTGCGACGGCGAAGGCGACGGCCATGTCGATATTCTCTTCCGGCGGCACCGTGGGAATTGCGGTAGCCCCGCTGCTCTTTACATTTCTCGCCTATTCGTTCGGTCTCAAGGGCGTGCTGTGGGTGATTGTCCCCGCAGGCTTGATCACGCTCATCAACATTGCGGTGGGCACCGGCAAGATTGCGACCGGCCCCGACAAAAAGAACGTACCCATTCCAGATGCCGGCACGGAGGTAAAGGCGGACGATCCGGACCGCCCGGCGTCTCTTTTTTGGCTTTGCGTCGGGATGACGCTGCGGCTTGTCGTTTACAGCGCGGCGCTGTCGTTTCTGCCCCTGCTCTTTATCGAGCGGGGGTACTCGGAGCCGCAGGCCGGGATGCTTTTGACAGGGTTTCTCTTCACAGGGTCGCTCGGGGCGATTCTTGGCGGCAGGTTCTCTGACGTTTGGGGGCGGCGCGCGGTTACTGCCTACTCGGCGTTTTTGATCACGCCCGGGATTCTCGGCTTCTTGATGCTGAAAGGGGCGCTCGCCCTAGCGAGCCTCGGCGTCGCCTCGCTCATGATCTTTGCGACGTTCTCCGCCGTCGTGATCTATGCCCAGGAGCTCCTTCCCAGTAGGAAGGCGCAAGCGGCCGGGCTTGTCATGGGTTTTGTCTGGGCGGTCGCATCCCTTGCAATGCCCCTGATCGGAAGCATTGCGGACCGCTACGGCCTCGGCGAGACGCTGTGGTGGCTCGCCTGGGTGCCGATCCTAGCCGGAGCCTTGATGCTGAAAGTGCCCGAGACGCTGCCGTCCCGGCGCCGCACCTCATCCGATCAAGGAGCTATCGGCGCTTGATGGAGCCGTCGCTCGCGCAGCGCCTTGCCGGTGATTTTAGGAGCCTTCAGATGAGGGAAGAGCTAAGAACTACGTCATCGCGAGGGTGATCGCCTAGATGGCCTACATCGGAATCGATGCGGGAGGCACAAAGACCAAAGTGCGTCTGGCGGACGCTTCGGGCCGCTTGATCGGCGAAGGAACGGCCGGTCCCGGAAACTGGCAAATCGCGGGTGAAGAGGGATTTACGAGCGCTGTCCGGCAAGCGTACGAGACTGCACAAAAGCAAGCGGGAGCGCTAGGGACCGACGCCCAGGTCGTGGTGGCGGGCGTCGCCGGCGCCGGACGTCCAAGGGACCAACTCTCGGTCAAAGCAGCTTTGGCGAAACTCTTTCCGGGCGCCGAATGCGAGGCGGAAAACGACGCGGTCATCGCTCTTGCGGCAGGAACCCTCGGCGAGGCGGGCGCCGTCGTCATCGCGGGCACGGGCTCGATGAGCTTTGCGATCGGGCCAAAGGGCGACTCTGCGAGGGCCGGGGGCTGGGGCTATTTGCTGGGAGACGAGGGCAGCGGCTTTTATGTGGGCCTTGAGGGCATCAAAGCCGCTTTGAAGGATCACGACGGCACGGGGCCAAGAACTGCATTAAAGGACCGCATATTAAGAGAACTGAGACTGTCGTCGCCCGAGAGCGTCGTCTCTTTTGCCTACGAGGGCAAAGTGCCGCGCGAGCAGATCGCTGCCCTTGCCCGGGCGGTGCTCGACGAGAGCCGAACGGGCGACGCCGTCGCCTCGGAGATCGTAGGCGGAGCTGTGGCGCACCTCGTTCGCTTGTGCGCCACCGTGATTCGCAAGGCGCGCTTTCGCTCGACTGTTCCGCTCGTGACGGCAGGTGGGCTCTTTGCCGACCAGCGGTTTCGCCACCTTTTCGTCGAGCGGGCAAAAGCGCATCTGCCTGCTGCAAGACCAATGCGCGCAGTCCTCGACCCTGCTGCCGGCGCGTGCGCGCTTGCCTTGAAAAAGGCCGACATGCTCGATGAAAGCGCGAAAAAAACGCTGCTCGAGTCATTTACGCAGAGGGATTCGTAAAATGCTGGGGGAAGTAGTGACTGGGATTACTGAAATTGTCGCTTTCGCAGATTGGTCAATAACGTTGGGACAATGGGGCCCTCGCGGCGTTCGACACCCAATTTTTTGCGCGAAACGCGCGCGGGAAAGTTGGTTCTGGCTGCTATGACCCAGGCGCAAACTTCTGACCAACAACGAACATCCGGCGCCGGAGCCTTGCTTGTTCGTGTCGAAGGCGTACACCGGACGTTTCGAATGGCCGGACGCGACGTACACGCCTTGCAAGGCGTCGATCTGGACATTCATATTGGGGAATTCGTGACGTTGATGGGACGCTCCGGATCGGGTAAGACCACGTTGCTCAACCTGATCGGAGGGCTCGATCAACCCACCCGAGGCCGCGTCGTTTACGACGGGCGCGACCTAAAGAGCTTTTCGCAGCGGGAACTCACCCGCTGGCGGAGGAGTCAAGTCGGTTTCATTTTTCAAGCATTTGCCCTTCTTCCGGCCCTTACTGCGCTCGAAAACGTCGAACTTCCCCTGCGGATCGCTGGCGTCTCCCCGAAAAAGGCCCATGCTCGGGCCATGGAGTGTCTGGAACTGGTCGGGCTTGGCAAGCGAGCAAAACACCGCAGCTACGAGCTTAGCGGCGGCGAGCAGCAGCGCGTCGGCATCGCGCGGGCGCTTTCCGCAAAGCCGCGCCTACTCATCGCCGACGAACCTACCGGAGAGCTGGACGAGGCGACGGGCAGACAGATTATGAATCTATTCCGTTCGATCATCGCCACGGAAAACGTGGCGGTATGTATGACCACGCACGATCCGGTCGCGAGCGGATTCGCGGATATCATTTACCATCTCAAGGACGGCGTGATCATGTCCCATGCGGAGAAAGAGGGAGCGAAAGACGGTTGAAGCCACTTGCAAACTCCTTGAAGTCGGCGTTGTTGGTCGCATTGGCGGCGCTTGCTCTTTCCGGTTGCTCCTTGTTGCCGGAGGAGAAGATCGAGGCGATTCCAACGCTCATCGAACCGCCCCCGTCGCGCGCCGTGACGTACCCTGTCGAGCGTAAACGAATCGTCGAGGAACTGCGAGGCCTTTCCCGGGTCGCTCCGACGTTGGAGACCGACATGTACTTTAAAGAGACCGGTCGGCTCGCCACCCTCAATGTTCAGCCCGGCCAAAGGGTGACCGAGGGCGAACTGCTCGCGCAGCTCGAGACAGGATCCCTCGAGCATCAGTTGGCACAGGCCGAGATCGACATGGAAATCGCGAGGCTCCGGCTGGCGGCGACTCAAGGAGCGGCGCCGATCGACGTGCAGTTGCAGGAGCTCTCGACGAAGAAGGCTGAGCTCAACGTCGAAAACCTCCGGGCCCGCTTGGAGGCTGCGACGATCAGGGCGCCTCACGACGGTGTCGTCCAAAGCGTACGGGGCCAGGTCGGGCAAATCATCAACGAGTACACGACGTTGATGGTCGTTGCCGATCCCACGGCGATCGAGATTCGACTGGAGATCCGCCGACGTGAGGACATCGAAAAGCTGGCCCGCGGCCAGAAGGCGCTCGTGGAAGTTTCCCGGGACAACTGGGCCCCGGCGACGGTCGTGCAAATCACGGAGGAATCGCAGTCCCCGAGTTCGCTCACAGCGACGTACATCGTTCACGTCGAGCTCGACGACCCGGATTCGCTTCAGGGACTTCGCCTTGGCGACTTGCTCACCACGCGCATCATCGTGAGGGAGAAAGAGGACGCGCTCGTCATACCCCGCGCGGCTCTGCGAGAGTTTATGGGCCGGCGGTATGTGAGGGTGCTCGACGGCGACGCACGGCGAGAAGTCGACGTGGATATCGGCATCGTGACGCCCACGGAAGTGGAGATCTTGGCCGGCATCTCGGAAGGCGACTTGGTGATCGGCCAATAGGCCCTCGGGGCGCGCTTTTCTTGAGCGCGCCTTTGGGCTCATAGGGAGTCTGGAATTTTCCGTGTACGTACTTTCGATCTTGTGGATGACAGTCAAGCGCATCGTCGCCAACTGGCGGCTCGAGACGGCCCTCCTCGTCGGCCTCATCTTGGCGGTGGGGATCGTCTCGGCCATTCCGATCTACACCTCGGGGAGCCTCCAGCGGTCCTTGCTCACCCAGTGGCTGCGCCAAAGCGATTCCCGGCCGCCGCTCGGGCTGATGATGACGCACAGCAACTCGGATTACCGGCACGATTCAAGCCCCGAGCAGATTGCTGATGTGCGCGCGTACTTGGAGCGCGAGTTGCCGCGGGTGATTGGGGAAGACCCGTACGCATACTCCGAAGCGGTCGAGCTCGGCATCAACTTTTACATGCCGGCAAACCCTGATCGGCCACGCCCAAACTCGCCGTACATCAACATCAAGAGCATCTCCAACTTGCGCGATCTCGCCTCGATCGTCGATGGACGCTGGTTTGAGGAAAGGACGGACGGCGTCATCGAGGTGATCGTCGACGAGGCGACGCTCGAAGACTCCCAGTTGCTCGTCGGCGAGCGCTATGTGTACGAGTACGCGCCGAGGGGCCAAGAGAAAACCCTGATCAATTTTGAACTCGTGGGCGTTTTCAGGCCCAACCAAGAGACGCTCACCACTGAATACTGGATTTACCCGCCGCCCTTCTCGCGGAGCCTATTTGCGGACTTCGACAATTTTCACAAGCTGTTCCTCGTGGATCTCGGCCTCAAGCCCAGCGCGTACGACTGGTACATGGTATTTGACCACCAGACGATTCGCGTGCACAACCTAGGGGATGTCATCGAAGGCCTCGAGACCATCCAGGCTCGCTCGGGTCAAATGCTGCCGGAGACGCGCTTTTGGCTCTCGCCGCTTTCGCTCTTTCGCTGGTTCGACGCACGGGCGCAGGTCATCTCAAGCTTCCTGCTCACCCTTGCCGTCCCGATCTTCGGCATGGTCTTGTACTACGTGGTCTTGATCGCCGGGCTGACGGTGGACAAACGGCGAAACGAGATCGCCGTGCTCCACAGCCGAGGGGCGGGGCGCGTGCAGGTCGCCATCAGCTTCCTGTTGGAATGGGTGCTGCTCGGCGTCGTCGCGCTGATGGTCGGCCCGTATTTAGGACTGTTCATTTCGAGGGTGCTTGGGGCGTCTGCGGGCTTCCTCTCGTTTGTGGGCCGGGAAGCTTTGCCCGTTGCGATCTTTGGGGATGCCTACCGGTTTGGCGTCATGGCCGTTGTCCTCGCAGTCGGCGCCGCCATGATTCCCGCGATTCGATCGTCGAAACACAGCATCGTCAGTTTCAAACAGGAGCTCGTGCGCGGGGGCGGCTCCGCGGCGTGGAAGAAGCTTTTTCTCGACTTCATTCTCCTTGGCTTCGCCTATTACGGCTACCGCTCCATCCTGCAGCAGAGCCAGCGGACCGTCGAGGGCGAAGTCGCGCTCATGGATCCGTTGCTCTTGTTCATTCCCGTGATTGCGCTGCTAGGGGCGGGGCTGTTTATTCTCAGAGTGTACCCGTACGTCATGTACATCTTGACGTGGATTACGGCGAGGCTCCCGGGTGTCGTCTTAAATCTGACGCTGCAGCAACTCAGCCGCAACAGCGGGCAGTACATGCCGCTGCTCCTCCTGTTGATCCTCACCGTCTCGCTCGGCATCTACACGGCGTCGGCGGCGCGCACGCTCGACCGCAACTTTGTCGATCAGATTTCGTATCGCGTCGGGGCGGACATCGCCTTGACCGAGCAGTGGAGCCTGCCGACGGGCGGGATGATGGACCCGAGCATGGGCGAGGCCGAAGTGCAGAGTGAGCCTCAAATTTACGAGCCTCCATTCTACATTCACCACGAACTGCCCGGCGTGATCAACGCCGCACGAGCGCTCTCGGTGCAGGCGAGCGCGAGGGCGGGAGGGACCTTTGTCGGAAACGTCGACATGATGGGGATCGTGCCGGCGGAGTTTGGCAAGACGGCCTGGTTTCGCGACGACTTGTCGCCGTACCACTTTTACGAGCACTTGAACGTGCTCGCCCGCCATCGGGAAGGGGCCCTCGTTCCGCAGTCGTTCCTCACGGAGCGGAGGCTCTCGCTCGGCGACTATGTGACGCTGACCTTCAAAAACCAGCCTATCGAAGTTTACATCGCCGGCACGGTCGACTACTGGCCGACGCTAAACCCCAATGTGCGTCCGTTTTTCATCGTCAACCTCGAGCACGTCCAGGAGAGCATCGCCCTTGAGCCCTACAACGTGTGGCTCGACGTCGAAGGGCCCGGCTACTTGCCGGAGATCGTGTCGGGCCTTAGGCAGCAGGGCGTCTACGTTGTGAGCGTGCGCGACGTCAACTCCCAAGTCGTGCAGGGGCGAAACGAACCGCACCGGATGGGCTTCTTCGGCATTCTTTCGATCGGATTCATCGTCTCGTCGCTCGTCACGGTGCTCGGCTTTATCCTTTACACGTTCCTTGCCATGCGCAGCCGCCTGCTCCATTTCGGCGTCTTGCGGGCCGTCGGCCTATCGCTCTCGCAGCTCGTGACTTTATTAGGGCTTGAGCAGCTCTTCTCGCTCGGTTTGGGCCTTGGGGCGGGAACGGTGCTCGGGATCAACGCGACGCGGCTCTTCCTGCCGTTTTTGAGAGACGGCGCGGTCGACACGAGCTCGGTGCCGCCGTTTATCATTGTGACCGATCCAGCGGACCTCGTGCGCATCTTTACGGTGCTTGGAACGATGCTCGTCATCGCGGTCATCGGCCTTGCCGCGATCTTGGTGCGGATGAAGTTGCATCAAGCCATCAAGCTCGGGGAGGATGGATAGTCGTGGCCGAGCGAAAGGGCGCCGCCAAGGGCGACAAAGGCGATATCTTTATCCAATGTGAAAACCTCGTCAAGATCTACAAGGTTGCAGAGCTCGAAGTGATGGCGCTTCAAGGGCTCGACCTCATCGTGCGCCGCGGCGAGGTGATGGCGATCATCGGCTCGAGCGGTAGCGGCAAGTCTACGCTCCTCAACGTGCTCGGTGGGCTCGACCAGCCGTCAGCCGGCCTTGCGATGGTGGACGGCATCAACCTGGCGCGCATCAATCATCGCCAGCGCCTGCGTTACCGGCGGCGCACGGTCGGATTTGTCTGGCAAAACGTCGCTCGCAACCTCATTCCGTACCTTACGGCGCTCGAAAACGTGGAGATGCCGATGGTGGTGGCAGGGACCTACAACCGCAAGCGGGCAAGGGAGATCCTCGAGGCGGTAGGGCTTGGCCACAGGATGCACCACCGTCCCCTTTACATGTCCGGTGGAGAGCAGCAGCGCGTGGCGATCGCCATCGCACTTGCAAACGATCCGTCGCTCCTGCTTGCCGATGAGCCGACGGGATCACTGGACTCGGAAAACTCACAGATCGTCCTAAAAGTGTTCAACGATGTCCGAGATCATTTCGGCGTCACGGTCGTGATCGTGACCCACGATCGCTCGATGGCCCGGGAAGTCGATCGGTACGTCGAGATTCGAGACGGAAAGACCAGCAGCGAGGCTGTGCGCCGCCAAGTGAAACCCGCAAGCGAAGTCGCAGTACAGGGTGGCGAAGAGCCTGCAGGAGACGAGCAGACCGTCGAGCAAGCGGATGGCACCCACGAAGAGTACACGCTCCTCGACTCGGCGGGAAGGCTGCAACTGCCTGCAGATTTCCTACAAGACCACGGCATCCGAGACAGGGTGCGCCTTGCCAAAGAAGACGGGCGCATCATCATCACCCCTCCGGAAAGCGGTTCCAAAGGGGCGTAGGCGCCCCGGCTCGTCGTGCTCCTCACGGCCGCTGATAACTTGTGCGCTAGCCCTGGGTCACGCAAGTTATCAGCGGCTTCTGCGTCATGTTTCACCGATCGTGACTTGGCGACTTGACGAGATTTCGGTCGACGACAGGTCGCCAAGTAGGCGACTCTTAAATCGTGCGGTTGCGTGGTCCGGTGTAGGCAGCCCTCGGACGCATGATGCGGTTGTTGCGGTATTGCTCGAGCAAGTGCGCCGTCCAGCCGGAGATGCGGCTTGCGGCAAAAATCGGCGTGTACAGCGACGTCGGAATGCCAAGGGCGTGGTAGGCTGACGCGGAGTAGAAGTCGACGTTGGGGTGCAGGCCCTTCTCTTCCAACATGATCGCTTCAATTCGCTCGGAGATCTCCACCCAGTGGCTCGTGCCTTTTTGCTCGTTGAGCGCTTTGGAGAGCCGCTTTAGGTGTTTTACCCTCGGGTCGCCGTTTTTGTACACCCGGTGACCGATCCCCATGATCTTCTCTTTTTTGGCGAGCTTTTCACGGACGTATTCGTCCACGCGGTCGAGCGATCCGATCTCGAGAAGCATGTTCATGACCGCTTCGTTGGCGCCGCCGTGTAGTGGCCCTTTCAAAGACCCGATCGCCGACGTGATGCTCGAGTGCATGTCCGAAAGGGACGATGCGGTGGCCCTGGCGGTGAACGTCGAGGCGTTGAGGCCATGTTCGGCGTGGAGGATCAAAGCGGTGTCGAGCGTTTCGGCGGCCACGTCGGTGCCCTCTTCGCCGTTCATCATGTACACCATGTTTTGAGCGATCGTGAGGCCCGGCTTGGGATCGACGGGCTCTTTGCCTTGAATGACCCTGGCGATGATGGCGACAAGGAGCGGCACTTGCTCGGTGAGGCGAATCGCCTTGCGGAAATTGGCCTCTTCGGACATGTCCTCGGCTTCGGGATCGTAAACGCCCAATGCGGAGACCGCGGTCCGCAGCATCGACATCGGCACCGAACTCTGGGGCATCGACCGGATGAGATCGACTACCTCTCGGGGCACGCTTCGCTCGCTCTCGAGCCGCTTGCGAAACGCCGTGAGTTGATCTTGAGTGGGCAGATCGCCGTGGAAAAGGAGGTATACGACGGATTCGTAATCTGCGTGCTCGACGAGGTCGTCGATGTGGTAGCCGCAGTAATAAAGGTCTGCGGTTTGGCCTTCGACCAAAGAGAGTTTGGACTCGAGCGCAACGACGCCTTCGAGCCCGTGTAACACCTGTTCGGCGCTGGACATGCTGGTCTTCCCCTTTCGTAGCGCAAGAAAAACGCACACACGTCGACTATGTCACATTTGGCCGACGTTAGACTGCGGGCTTTTTGCCCGCGGACTCATGTGGTAAAGCATTTCCGATTTTTTAAGTATTTGTCCTCCAGTGTAAATACCAGTATCAACATGTTAGACGTGTTTTTGCTCAATCCCTTCTCTACGCTACATCGATCATCAGAGCGCCCGAAGGGTGGACGGCCAATCGGTCGCCCGGAGGGACGAGCAGGGTGGCGTGGTCCTCTGCGATGATGGCAGGACCCGTGATCTTTGCGCCGTGCCCGAGTGCCTCCCGCTCATAGATCGGCGTGTCATGCCAGCCTGATGTGAAGTAAGTCCTGCAGGTAGCGACGGGCTTTGGCGATCCATGTTGCTTCCCGGGCCCAGGAAGAGGCGGACGCTCGATTCTTCCTTCGCCGCGGACCCGCACGGCGACGATCTCGATGGGCTCGCCCGGATGCGCATAGCCGTACGCGATCTCGTGGGCGCGGTGAAATTCCGCTTCGAGGGTCTCGGCCACTTGCGCCGACTTGGCAGTCAGCAAATCGGGGCAAGGTATGACCAGCTCGAACGATTGCCGCGCGTATCGCAGATCACAGGCGACGTGCACGTGTTGATGCTCGATCGGCACTTTCTCCCGCTCGAGCTCGCGCCGGACTTCGGCGGCGAGTGTGAGGGCGGCGTCGCGCGCCGACTCGACACGCGCCCCGTCAAGTGGGCCGATGACCGCTTGGGATGCGGTCTTGACGACGTCCGCCATGGCCATGCCAAGCGCCGATAGCACGCCCGGATACGGCGGAACGATCACTTTTGGAATGGACATCGATCGCGCCAAATCACATGCGTGCAATGAGCCTGCGCCGCCAAAGGAGACCAGGGCGAAATCTCTGGGATCGTGCCCTTTTTCGACCGATATTACCTTGACGGCGCGCTCCATGTTGGAGTTGACGACTCGGATCACACCGTGCGCCGTGTCCTCGAGCGATGCGCCCAACTGGTCGGCGAGGCGACTTAGCGCTCGCTCGGCAGCTTCGACGTCGAGCTTGAGTCGGCCGCCCAAAAACCACTGCGCTGGAAGGCGTCCAAGGAGGACATTGGCGTCCGTGACCGTGAGCGATTCGCCGCCCAAGCCGTAGCATGCCGGTCCCGGTCGGGCGCCGGCGCTTTCGGGACCGACGCGCAAGCTTCCGCCCAGATCGACGTACGCGATCGATCCGCCGCCCGCGCCGACGGTGTGAATGTCGATTACGGGCGCCTTGACCGGATACCCTTCGATCTGGCTTTCCGTCGTCATCTGTAAGGAACCAGGAACGAGGGAGACGTCCGTCGACGTTCCGCCCATGTCGAATGTAATGATGTGGTCGATCCCTGCCGCCGCTGCCGTCCTAAGGGCTCCGACCGCGCCTCCGGCCGGCCCCGAAAGGATGGTGTGGACGCCGTAGAGGCCCGCGTGAGCTGCGTCAGAGACGCCGCCGCTCGATTGCATCACGCTCAAGGTGTCGATGCCCTGGGCTTCCTTGAGGGCGCGGCTCAACTTCGAGAGGTAACGGTTCATCAGAGGGGAGACGTACGCGTTCAATACCGTCGTGCTCGCCCGCTCAAACTCCCTGTGCTCCGGAAGGATGTCGCTTGAAATCGACACGTCGAAGCCGGCGCTCCGCAGCCGGTCGCCGAGCAGTCGTTCATGAGTCGGATTTTTGTAGCTGTGCAGCAAGACGATGCCGACCGACTGCACGCCGGCATTCTTAAGCGCGCTCGCGAGGGCCGACAGTGCGTCCGGATCGATGCCGACGACGATTTCGCCATCGACTCCGATCCGCTCGTCTACTTCAAAGCAGAGCTCGGACGGTATTAGGTGCGTCGGCGCCGTCGGGGTCAGGTTGTAAAGTTCGCGGCGCGCCTGACGTCCTATGTGCAGCAAGTCCTTGAATCCGGCCGTCGTCACGAATGCCGTCCTGACGCCTTTGCGCTCGAGGACGGCGTTGGTGGCCACCGTAGAGCCGTGTACGACCCTAGGGGAGGGGAAATCGCCTCCGATGCGCTGCAAGAGCTCGCTCAGGCCCGTTAGGACCGCGGCGCCCGGATCGTCCGGCGTCGATAAGGTCTTGTGGGTGAAAACGCGCCCATCGCCCGTGATGCCGATGAAGTCCGTAAACGTGCCTCCGGTGTCGACGCCGACCACGAGGCTGCTAACTCCCGATTCAGCGGGCGTCGCTTCTCGGGCTCGGTTCGCCATATCCGCCACCTCCCGGCGTCTCCACCTTTAATATGTCACCTGGGGCGAGGTCGATTTCCACTTTGGCCGGCAGGGGCGTGAAATCATCGCTCCCGTTTCGGCGGATCGAGTTTGACCCGGTGGCCCCGGAGCCTCCGCCCGCGAGGCCGTACGGCGCGAGCGTTCGCCGCTCGGTCAGGAGGCCGGCGCGGCAATGGGCCAATGCCTCGACTTCCCGAACGATGCCGTCGCCGCCGGTGTGCCTACCTGCGCCGCCACTTCCTCGGCGAATCGCATAGCGGCGAACCCGCAGCGGGTAGGCGTACTCCAAGGCCTCGACCGGGGTGTTCTTCGTATTGGTCATGTGCGTCTGAACGGCGGAGAGCCCAGGGCCTTGCGCGTGGGCCCCCATGCCGCCGCCCATGGTCTCGTAGTAGGCAAAAGGCGACCCGCGGCCGGGGTCCCAGCCTCCGATCACGAGGTTGTTCATCGTGCCGCAGGAGGCTGCCGGCGCCTTGTCCGGCGCGGCAAGCGCCAGGGCGCCGAGGACCACGTCGACGATGCGCTGGGACGTCTCGACGTTGCCGCCTGCCACGGCGGCGGGAGGTAGGGCGTTGACGATCGAACCCTTGGGCGCGATGACGTCAAAGGCCCGGAATACCCCTGCGTTTGAAGGGACGCCTGGGTCCAGCAAACACCGGAACACATACGCGACGGCTGACAACGTCACCGCTTCGACGCAGTTTACGGGTCCGGCGGTTTGATCAGCGGTGCCCGTGAAGTCGACGGTCGCACGCGCGCCTTCGATTCGCACCTCGGTCCGGATGGGTAGAGGACCGTTTCCGAGTCCGTCGTCTTCAAGCGCATCTTCGAAAGCGTAACAGCCGTCCGGAATTTGCTCGATGAGCGCCCGCGTCATCGACTCCGTGTAGCCCTGCAGTCGGTCCATCCAGTGTGCGCACTCGTCGGCGCCGTACTTGCGCGCCAGTTCCACCAGGCGAGAGGATCCTCTGCGGTTTGCTGCAAACTGGGCTTCGAGATCGCCTTTGCGCTCGTCAGGGACGCGGACGTTGGCCAAGATGAGGTTCATCACCTCTTCCTGCAACACGCCGGACCGGTAAATCCGGGTCGGAGGAATGCGAAGTCCCTCCGCCGTGATTTCGCGGGCGAGTCCCATCGAGCCGGGGAACGCGCCGCCGACGTCGGCGTGGTGCGCTCGATTTGCCGCGATGCCGATCAAGCGATCACCGTCAAAAATCGGCGTCACGAGCGTGATGTCCGGCAAGTGCGTGCCGCCTGCGAATGGGTCATTTAGGATTACCGCATCGCCCGGCTCCATGTCGTACGCTTCGAGGGCGGCCCGCACCGACATGGGCATCGATCCCAAGTGAACGGGAATATGAGCCGCTTGCGCGATCATCTCGCCTCTTGGATCGAAAAGCGCACACGAGAAGTCGAGGCGCTCCTTGATGTTGGGAGAGTACGCCGACCGCTGCATGACGACGCCCATCTCCTCGGCGATCGAGGCGAACAGATTCTTGAAGATCTCGAGCTGCACTTGTTCGAGCATGAACGTACCTCTACTTATGCCCACGCGGCGTGGTTGGTCGATCGTGCGCCCGAGCCCATCCTTCGAGTGGGGCGCAAATCATGAGGAAGAAAGCTCTAGTCGTATCCTACACGAGATCGCGAAAGGGTGTGAGCCCCTTTTCTTCAAAAAGCTAGCGGCGACTTAGCCGTCGTTCAGCGCGCCTGCAGATGTTAATTTGTGTCTGCGTGATCTGCTCGATCTCTGTAATGGCGTCGATGAGCTCTTTGTCGTTTTTGGGGTGAAGCCCCTCGAGGCTTTCGGCAAAGATTGCCTTGCTCTCTTCCAGGCGCTCCAAGATGCGCCAGAGTACGTCTGAAGCGTTCATCAAAAGCCCTCCAAATTATATCGCGTTGCCCAGGCTATCCTTGCCCGATCACCTCGGAAATCACTTGAATCGCACGCTCGATGTCGGCGTCCGACACGTCGAGGTGGGTGACGGCGCGAAAATAGGCGCCGCCCCGAACCAAGGAAACGAGAACGCCCGCCTCGGCGAGGCGCTGTCTCATGTGCTCGAGGTCGGTGCGATACGCAGGGCGGAAAAAGACCATGTTGGTCTCGACGCCGTCCACGTCCGTTTCGATCCGGTCGCTTTGCGCGATACCCAGCGCAAGCCGCCTGGCCCGGCGGTGGTCGTCCGCGAGCCGCTCGACGTTGTTGCGGAGCGCGTATAGGCCCGCCGCAGCAAGGACGCCCGCCTGGCGCATCGCTCCTCCAAGGGCTTGTTTGTATCGGCGCGCCCGCTGCATCAACGCGCTACTGCCGGCGATCAAGCCTCCGACGGGAGCGCCTAGCCCTTTGGTGAGGCAGATCGATACGGTGTCAAAGGGCGCCGCCAGGGTATCGGGGCGATGGCCCGACGCCACGCTGGCATTCATAATGCGGGCGCCATCGAGGTGAAGGGTGAGTCCGAGGCTTCTTGCTTCGCTCGTCACTGCAAGGAGCGACTCGAGCGGCCAAACTGAGCCCCCGCCCATGTTGTGCGTGTTTTCGATCCACAGCGCGCGGGAGGGAGCAAACATGGGGAGAGACGGGCGGACGGCCGCACGCACCTGTGCCGGTCCGAAAATGCCTCGCTCACTTTGAATCGTGTTGAACAAAGCGCCCGATATTAGCCCGGCTCCGCCCGCCTCGGCGTAGACGGGATGGGAGAGAGCGTCAAGGATCACTTCATCTCCGGGATCAGTATGGAGCTTGATCGCGATTTGATTCGCCATGGTGGTGGAGGGGAGAAAGAGGGCGGCTTCTTTGCCGAGGAGCGCCGCGACTTCCTCTTGCAAACGGATCACGGTGGGGTCAAGCCCCCGCTGTTCATCCCCAACCTCGGCTTCGTACATGGCGCGGCGCATGCCCTCGCTTGGCCGTGTCGTCGTGTCGCTGTAAAGGTCGATCACTGTGTCGCCCCCCTCTGTAAAAGAGCAAAAGAGCGGATATGAGTGCCAGTCTCCGACTTTCTGCAGGGCGCGGGACATCCCCTGCAGAATCGAATGGAGAAGCGGAAGATCGTTTGGTCCGCCGCCTTTTAACGTAAACGGAGGCTAAGAGCGCCGTGAAGGTACATTCGCCATGGATCGTTGCGATTACGATAGCAGTGGTGATCGCCTTGAGTGCAATCGGTGAAGAGAGAGGCAAGTCGGTTACGATCTATTCGGACGACTCCTTGGGCAGCGTGTCATGGCGCCGGGATACCATGCCCGTTGACCGGTGGGTCGGTATTGTCCTCGATGCCAACGGGTGGGAGCGGATGCCGGCGGCGGTCGGCGTGCCGTGGACGCGCCTTGGTTCGACCGACGCGCCCAATTTCGACAGTGAAGTGGCGATCGTGGCTTTTATGGGCACGATGCCTACGGGTGGGCACGCCATCGCATTGAGGGAAGTCGAGTTTACTGCTGCGCCGGGGGGCAATGCAAGCGGCGCGGCTCGAGGACGCCTCACGCTGAACCTGTGGGTGAAGAGCCCAGGGGCCGGTGATATCGTGACACAGGCGTTTACGTACCCGGCCGCGGTCGCCAAGGTGGCCCGCGATGTTTGGCCGCAAGGTGTGCTCGAGGGCGTCGCCACCGGGACGGTCGAAGTGGTTGCCGTCGATCAGGACGGGCGTAACTGGGGACCGGTGCACATCCTGACAGGCGGCGTCTAGGCCGCGCCGCCTGTCGATCGCTAGGTCAATTGACCGATTGGGTCGAGTGGACGATTGGGGCGGGCGACGCTGCTCGTCGCCCGTTACGACGCGGCGAGCCCAAGCGCTCGTTTGAGCTCATCCGACGAGTTTTGTAGCACGTCGGGGTAGGTGTTGAGTGCGTCGATCAGCACGGCCCGGGCCGAGTCCGGGAGCTGTGCCAGATCCACTTGGCCTTTGACGGCTTTGCCGAGCTGGTTTGCGTGATTTGCAAGGTACTTGTAGCCGAGCCCCGCCTCTTCATCGATGATCATGTGGCTCGCCGTCGCCCCGTGATACACGTACTCGCCTTTCACCGGCTTGATAAAGAGCCAGACGATCTCGATTCGACGCCCGTTCGGGACTTTCTCCGGCGAGTCGGTCCACGTCACGTTTTGCTCGAGCGGCGTGCGTCCGTGTGTGGCGGCTTCATCAAACCATCCTTTTTCGCCGTCAATGAGCACAGCCGTGAGGACCGTCGCCTTGCCGCCTTTGTCTCCCTTTGCCGAGACGAGCGGGAGCTTGTTGGGGTCGGTATTGTCGTAGCACGCCGTATTTTGTATGCGGCTCGTAAGTCGCGCCAATTACGGTGGCCTCCTTAGGTTTTGGTGCAGTCGCGGCTAAAAGTCCTGGCCCACGTGGTCGGCCCACAATCTCAAAAAAGACGCAAGCTCAGTCTTAGACGGGCTCCTCCGGTTTCGTACGTAAAAGCCGGAGGTGCCTTTCCCAAGCATCAGGCTCTCTTCGACGGTAAATCCGATTACTTGGCCCAAGCAAAATCCGGCGTTGAAGTTGTCGCCGGCGCCCGTCGTCAATTTTGGTTTGCTCGTATAAGGCCCTTCGATTTGTGCGGCCACGCCGTCGATCACGGCCGCGGCCTCGTGGGTCGGGTGGACGACGACGCCGTGCACGTTTAGGCTCTCCGCGATCGCGGCCGTCAACTCCTCGATCGGGGCGTCTTTGCTGCTTTGGCCAAGGTCGAGCCCGAGGGCGTCGGCAACCTCCGTCGCCTCCTTGCGATTGAGGCCTAGGATCGGACGGGTCTTCTCTGAGAAGCGCTCGATGGTGCGAAGCGCCTTAACGAGGTGGGAGACTTCACGTTTCTCCGGGTCGCAAAGGTCAAAGAACGAGATGATCCGCCGATCGCCGGGCAGATAGGTCAATACGTCCTCCACGACTCGCTCCCAGAGCTCCGTCAAATAGGGGAGCATCGTCCAGTTGAGCGCGCCGAGCAGCGTTGCGCCGGAGACCAGTTCCCGCAGTTTTTCAACGGGCACCGCTTCGACCACTCGCTCCCACGTAACGTCTTTCAACGTTTGATGTTTGCCGAGCATGAGCTTGCCGTCGTCAAACTCGAGCGCCAGCGTGAACCCGGGATCGGCCACGCCGTAAATATCGCACTTTGCGGCCAAGTCGTGAAATACGGGGTGAACTTCGCCTCGCCCAACGCTGCCGATGTACGTGAGATCGACGCCGAAGCCTGCGAGCGCGAGCGACATGATCGGGCCGTTTCCTCCGAGCTTGGTGTGGGTTTGTACAAGCTCGATATTCGTGCTGAGGCCCGCCGCGTCCGAGATTCGCTTTCCGAGCTCGGAGATGGTAGACATCCTCGTATACTCTTCGGGGCCGGATCGTGTGGCCACGACGTCGATGATCTCATCGACAAAACCGTCGAATCCGATGATCGCTCGGTGGGTCTGGTTGGTTTGGTCGAGTTTGTCGGCAACCTGGCGCAAGCGCTCCGAAAACTGCATTTACGTCTCACGCTCCATGTTCACTAAAAAGTTTATGAGTTCGTCCACTGGGGCGATGTCTCTCATGCTCTTTCCGTAGTCGGCAAAGCGGACGACGCCCTTTTTGTCGATGAGCAGTTGGGCGGGGAGGCGACCAAAGCGTATCAGGGAGGATTGCTGCCCGTACGTCTCGAGAATGGTCTGCTGCGGGTCGGGCACGCCGGGAAACGGAATGCGCTGCGCCGTAAAGAACTTCTCAAACGCCGACTTTCGGTCCGGCCCCACCGCGATGATTTCGGTGTCCAATTGGACAAAGCTCTTGTAAGACCGTGCCAGCTTCACGAGATGGCGACGACAATACGGTCACCCAAGCCCTCGCATGAGCACGAGGAGGACGTTTAGGCGCCCCCGGTATCGGTCGAGGCTGACCTTTCGATCGTCGTAGCTTACACCTTGAAATGCGGGCGCCAGGGCTCGCTCTACGATTGGGGTCACCGTCTCGTCGACCTCCATGTCTTGGCTACTTTAGACGTTTGCCATCGCCCGTGCGAGGATCCGACCCAGCCTGGCGATTCCTTCTTCGATATTTGCGATGCTCGCATTCGAGAAGTTGAGGCGCATCGTGTCAGCGCCCGATCCATCGGCAAAGAATGGCGTGCCTGGGATGAAGGCGACGCGTTCTTGCTCCACGGCAACGGGGAGGAGCTTTTCTGTAGAGTTGCCGCCTTTGAGCCGGACCCAGATGAAAAGTCCACCCTCGGGCCTCGTCCAGGTCGCGCCGTCGGGGAATGATTGCTCGATCGCCTGCAGCATGACATCCCGCTTCTCTTTGTAGATCGCACAGATGCGCTCGAGGTGGGGATCAAGGTGGCCCCGGGCGGAAAACTCGTAAACAAGTTGCTGGGAGAGATTGCTCGTGTGAACATCGGTTGCCTGCTTGCCGATGACCATGTTGCGCAGCAATCCGCGGGCTGCGACCGCAAAACCCACCCGCAGGCCCGGCGAGATGACCTTGGAGAAGCTCCCGAGATAGACCACGCGGCCTTCGGTGTCGAACGACTTGACCGAAGGCAGGCGCTCCCCCTCGTATCGCAGGGCGCCGTAAGGATCGTCTTCGATGACGTAGACTCCGGCATTTCCGGCCCGCAGGGCGAGTTGCTCTCGCCGCTCGCAGCTCCAAGTCTCGCCGGATGGGTTGCGAAAGGTTGGAATGACGTAGATCAACTTGGGACGGTGCTCGCGAATGGCCTCGTCAAGCGCCTCCATGTCCATGCCTGAAGCATCGCCCCGGACGGGGACGACCTTTGCTTGGTACAGTTGAAAGATCTGAAGGGCTGCAAGGTAGGTCGGCTCTTCGACGAGCACGGTGTCGCCCGGATCGAGTATGGCCTTGCACGCGAGGTCAATGCCTTGCTGGGATCCGGTCAATATGAGGACATCCTCCGGCGAGGCCTGGATGCCTGTCCGCTTCACCCAGCTTGCCAGGAACTCCCGCAGCGGCGGGTACCCTTCCGACGTGCTGTATTGAAGGAGGGTCGACAAGTCTCCCGACAAGCACTCGTTCGCAATCTGGCGCAAAGTGTCGACCGGGAACGATTCGGGCGACGGAAGCCCTCCTGCAAAGGAAATCACATCGGATGCTTGCGTGAGCTTGAGGATCTCCCGGATGACGTTGCCCGACATGCCTTGCATGCGGCTTGCAAATCGATCGTTGGACATCGCATCACAGCTCCTCAATGCTGATTGTTCAAGTATGGCGAACGTTACTCCTGCATCACCTTGACGGGGCCGTTCATACGGGCCTGACAGGAGAGGCGAAAGCCCTTCTTGACATCGTCGCCAAGCATATCGATCTCTTCTTGCGTCGGAGCGGTGACGTTCTCAGCTCCGGCCAAAATCCGGACCATGCAGCTATCGCACATGCCCTCACGACAACTGTAGTCGAGTTCGACGTCGCGATCGAGCGCTGCGTCCAAGATCAGCTCGCCCTCGTTCACTTCGAGCTCGTACTCTTCGCCCTCGAGAACCACCCATAGCCGCAGGGGCTCGCCTTCAACACGGGGAAGGGGCGGAATCTCATCGGGAATAACGACCTCGACCGGCTTGCTCTTCTTCTTGGGCGCTGCAACGGCGACTGCCTGCTGCGCAACCTCGACGACCTGAACCTCTTCGACCGGTTCGGGTTCGGGAATCGGCCTTGGGAAACTCTCAGGCAATACGACGCGGCGGTTTGCAAACACGTACACGCCCGCGGAGAATAACAGCAGTGCAGCCGTCGCGCCGAGTTGCACTCCGAGGGCGACAGGCGTCATGAAGATGCCGCCGATAAAGAGCAGGAGCGCAAGGCCTAGGCCTACAGCGAGGAGCTTGTCGTTAAAGTCGGCCTTCTTTTTTAAAGGTTCGACCCTTGGGAGGACCATCGGACGGACTCCGGGCGTCAAGGCACGAGCCTTGGAGAAGTCCAGCCTGACTGCGCACCCCTCGGGGCATGTATACCGTCGTACATAGTGGTAAAGCTGAGGCTTGTTGTCGAGGCCAATCTTGCGGTGAAAGATGATCTCCTGCTTCATTGGCGCCCGGCAGGTCTTGCAACGTTTGGCCATCACGCGGAATCCTCCCGAATCTATTAAAACCTCGGAGGAGACAAGGGCGACAACCAGGCCGCGGGAGCCCCCCAAGGTGTGAAAAGTGGCTTCATAATGCCGTTACCATGATAGCACGGCATTTTTCAAATTGCTACCCCGGGCCGCACACATACGGCGTCAAGTTTGGTAGAATGGATCCTAACACGTCGCAATCGGCGACCGACCGTTTGCAAAGCTCGTTTGCGGCCGGGTGGACAGGGTGATTTCGACGCCACACGACAGCGCTGAAAACAAGAGAATGGAGATTGCCGGTTTATGTCTGACTGCACCTATTACTATCGCCGCGTGATCGACCGCCTCCTCGAAAGCGGTGTGGAGCGCCCCTCCGAGACGTTTTGGGCCGGCGTGTTCGTGGGGATATGCGAACAAGTGATGATGAAGGTGAAGCCGGCCGGCATGATGGGGTCGGAGATGCCAAGATGTGAAGAGATCACTCGGGTGGTCGCCGACGTTTACGGCCTGTACTGGACCAAACTTGACCGCCCCGGTTCGGAATCTTTTGAAGTCTGGGTGTGCCGCAAGGACGATCGAGCGACGATCCAGGAGCTCGCGCGCCTGGGTGAAAGCGAGATGTCCTGGGGCGAGTATCACGCCCTGCGCGGCAAACTCTGCGGCTACTCCGAAGACTTGATCAAGGCGTACACCGAAGGCGCATGGCCCTGATCGTGGGCGCCCGCCGGCGACGGGCCCGCGCCCTCGGCCTTGTGATGATATGTCGCGCCGATCAGTCGAGCACGTCGGCCAATCGGACAGGCTCGCTTCGATAGCTTTCGAGCCCGTCGATGGAAACGGCAGTGACGGTTAGGACCGCTTCGGGCGACGCCGAATCTGCCTTTCCGATCAAGTGCTCGAAGGTCTCTCCGCTAACTTCCGCCAGCAGCTTGTATGCCGCAAACAGGTCAACCTTTTCGTAGATCCGATATTGGGAAGCCGGCGCCTCCGTCGGCGACGCCTGCCACGTCAGCCATATTTCCTCGCCCCTCAAGTCGAGTTCGACGATTTCGGGGGGGTGAGGCATGTCGATGATCGATGTGCCGATTACGGTGTTGCCGGTCTGGGCTTGCCATACGACTCTGGTGGTCTTTCCTGGAACGAGTCTTGCGTGGTTCCACGGCGAGAGGTAGACCCGATCGGCAACGTAGGTCGACTCCTCGAACAAGCCCACGTTGAAGTCGTAATCGCCCGGTGGCAGCTCGCGCGTCCCACTAAAGCGAAGAGGCTCGTCTTCATCCTGTTTCAACGTCATCGTAAGGTTGCCGGTTAGCGTGACGCGGACGTTTTGGATCGTCTCAGCGCCGGGAAATCCGCTCAGGTCGACAACGATCTCGAGCTGCGCTTCGAGAGGTTGCGCTACGAGCTCGGCAACGACCGTCTCATTCGGATAGATACGAACGGTCGTTGCGGCAACGTGCGTCGCATCGCCCGACCCGTCGAACAGCTCGATGCGCACTTCCCACACGCCGATTGGAAGCTGGTCGATCGATCCCGTGATGGCGCCGCCGTTGACCTGGATCACGGCCTCGCGCCGCATTCCGCCATTTGTGGCCGTGATCTTGGCGCTTGCGATGTTTTGGGCGCTCTGCAGATCGATCGTAGCGGCCAGCGAGAGCGATCCGGTCGCCCGTTCCAGCTTTGCGGGGGAGACGAGCGCGGCGCAACCTGACAGGGCTAAACTTAAGACGATCGCTGCCGCAGTCATGATGAATGGCGCCGTGCGATTGGCAATCACCAACAAAACACCCTTTCCGCCCCTTCGATGGCACGGCGGGCGGGAGAGGGCGATTTCATCGTATCATCGGTGGCCCCAATCGGCCAAAGGTGCGTACTCGTCAAAATGGGGCGCAGTCGCCCAGATCGTTGAGTGCATCCGCAGTCTTTTTCGGGCTCAATCGCCCGATTTCGCGGGATTTCGACCTGGTTTGTTTTCGGTGCGTGCGAGGATGGCGCGGCGAAGTTCGGGAGGAGGAGAGGATGGGAGAAGGGACTCGGTTAGCGACAAGACGGCGCGATGTATCTGACGCAGATAACTCCGACACGCCGGGCACGTCGAGAGGTGGCCCTCGAGATCGCCCACGGGCGCGAGGCTTCCGATTGCCACTTCGACGACTCGTTCTTGCCACTTGCGGCATCTGTTCACTTGGAACGTCGTCCCCTCTCGATCATGTCGCCCAAGCGCTCGATGGCGAG
The DNA here is from genome assembly GCA_964424335.1 of uncultured Clostridia bacterium. Taxonomy (GTDB): domain Bacteria; phylum Bacillota; class Limnochordia; order DTU080; family RSA5; genus CAYRIY01. Next base: position 22,314 of record CAYRIY010000005.1, on the reverse strand, counting down.
GCGGAGTCGGCTCTTTACCGTTCCAAGAGGGATACGGAGTCGGCTTGCTGCCTCACGGTGGGTCAAGCCCCAAAAGTAGGTGAGTTCGACGACGATTCGCTGTTCGTGCGGGAGTCTGCGAAGCGCATCGCGCACCTCGCCTGCCTGTAGATGCGCGTCGAGGTGATCGACCTGCGCCGATTCGAGCGATTCGAGAAGCTCGCGGTCGGCTAGAAAGGACTCCCTTCGCTTACTTTTACGCATTTGATCCCGAACTTGGTTCTTTAATATTGCTACGAGCCATGTGGACGCTTTCCCGCGGGTCGGATCAAAAGAGGGCGCGTTTCGCCAAGCCGAGAGGAAGGTGTTCTGCACGGCTTCCTCAGCCGCCTGGGCGTCGTCGGTCATCCGGAGCGCGAAGGCGTAGAGCATGCCTCCGTACCGGTCGTACAAAGACCCCAGGGCCGTTTCATCCCCCGATTTCATGCGAATGAAGAGTTCTCCGTCATCCATCGAGCTGACGGATTCAAAAGGCCGACTCATCGTTTCGGAGAAAACGTCCTCTCTAAACATAGAGGATGGTGCCCATGCGTTCTCTTTGGGAGGGCGAATTCCTGGAGACAATCGGCGCTGACCAAGCTATAGGCCTGGAGCAGGGTGGACCGTTAACATCGCGGAATTGTAACAACTGTGTTCCCAAATTGTTCATAGTTTGTTCCAAGGAGTTCACGCCGACGCTGGGAATCTTCTCTTTAAGGACAATATCTTTACAATGGCCGTTATAACGAAAGGGGTACGCGGAAATGTTGGTCTGGAGATCGAGGAACGTTGCGCGCATTGCCGCACTGGCAGTGCTGATCGTCACCGCATTGGGTGTGGGGGCAATGGCCGAAGAAGGCCGTGGGATCACGATCGAAGACGCCGTTCGCATGGCGCTCGACAACGATCTTACCGCCCAGATCGCCAAACTGTCGTTTGAAGCTGCCCAAGTCAATTACCAAAAGAACCTTGCGTCCAACCTACTGACGGATTCGACCGTCAACGCCTTGACTGCTGAATCAAACCTCAGAAACGCGCAAATCGCATACGAGAATCAGCAAGGTTCAGTGATTGCATCGACCGTCTCCACGTACTTTGACGTCCTTGCGGACGAGATTACGGTCGGGATCCGCAAAGCTCAATTGCGGATCGCCGAGATCAATTTGGAGAGCACGCTTCGCAGGGCAAATCTCGGAACGGCGAGTCAGCTCGACGTTCTAGACGCGCAGGCGAACGCACAAACGTCCCGCCTCAGCCTGCAGAGCGCCGAGAGCGCCCTCAGGCAGAGAAAGGAGAACCTGGCCGCGAGCCTCGGGCTTAGCTCCGCAGACGCCGTTGTCCTCGTTGCTGATGTAGAGGCTCCAAGGAGTGAGTTCTCGCTCGAGGACGGCATCGCTGCAGCACTTGCAAGGAACGCCTCGATCTTGTCGGCTCGCACGGAGCTCGAGGTCGCACGCATCGATCTCGAACGGGCGGAGGCTGACGGCGTGGCGCCCCTCGATCTCAAGCTGGCACAAATCGCTGTTCAGCGCGAGGAACTCGAACTGCAGCAAGCGCTGCGGAGCGCTCGCAACAACGTCATCTCCGCATACCAGGCAGTGATGACGGCAGCGGACAACCTGCGCGTGCAGGAATCCCGGCTAGAAGCGGCCGAGCAGCGGTATCAAGTCATCCTGCAGCAATACGCCGCAGGTCTGCGCACGGAGACGGAGCAGATTTCAGCGGAAGTAACACTCGCGCAGGCCAAACTCGATCATCTCAACACGCTGGCCTCTTATATCGAGGCGGTCCTCGCCTACCGTCATTTGATCGGAGCGCCGGATGTCAGTGGTGCAAACGATGGTTCAGAAGCTTAGATTGAGCCCGATCAGGAGCTGGGCGTGGACGCTGGCCATCTTCGCACTCCTTGTTGGCGCGGCGTTGGGAAGCGCTCACGGCGCACAGGCGTCCGAGTCCAACGTCCTGACGCTCGAGGAAGCGGTGGAGCGGGCGCTCGTTCACGCACCCGGCGTCGTGAGCGCCCAACGCAGCCTGGAGCGCGGCTCGCTCAATCTGGAATCGGCAGAGATCGCGTTTAAGCCCAGAGCATCGGCCTCCGCGAGCGGCGTTGCCGGAGAGGGCGGCACGGGCGTGAGGGCGGGCCTCTCCGGAAGCGGCACGCTCGCTCCCGGAGCTACGTGGAGCGTAAGCGCCACGCATGCGAGCCGAACGGGGCCGGTCGGCGGTCAAGACTTTAGTCCGCAGCCACTTTCGGCGTCGCTCTCGGTCAACGTGCGGTTGTGGCCTCCTGGGCGGGACGCTGATAACTGGCGAACGCTCGATGCGCGCCAGTTTGAGCTTGCGACCGCCGAGGCGCGGCTGGCGCAAGCCGAGCGAAGCGCCGTGGTGGAGGTCGTCCAAACTTACGGGCGCCTGGTTGCCGCGCGAAGCAGGCTCGCCATGGCGCTCGAAGCGCTCGAAATTTCCCGCCGGGACCTTGAGCGGCAAAAGGATCGAAGGGCCCGAGGGATGGCTTCCGAGCTCGACGTTTTGCGGGCCGAAATCGCGCTCTTGGAGCAAGAAGGAACGATCAGTTCGCGCCGGCAAAGCGTCGATGCGCTGACGGCAACGTTTGCACAACTCGTCGGATTGAGCCCGGCTGCGGTCGAGCAGTCAGAGCTCGAATCGATACGGCTTGACGTTGGCGCTTGGCAGCCGCCTGACCAAGACGCGGCGATCGAGCGGGCAACGGAGGTTTCGCTCTCGGTCAGAGCCCAGGTCCGAGCGTTGGAGGCAGCCGAAGAGTCCCTCGACGTCTTGCGTCGCCAAGGGGGACCGACGATCAGTCTCGGCGGTACGGTCAACGCGAGGACCGACGATGATATTGGTTGGACGGTCCGCATCGACGGGAGTTACGACCTTTTTGACAGCGGCGCTCGGGCAAACAGGTTGGCCTCGGCCGAACGGGACGCGGCAGATGCCAAGAGAGCCTTGGACGAGGCGCTCGAGGCTGTTCGAAGCGACGTCGCCGCCGCATATCGGGAAATTGCAAACAGTGAGCGCGCCGTTGCGATTGCCGCGGCTACCCTCCAACTGCGAGAGTTCGAGCTCGAGATTGGAAGAGAGCAGGCCGCCCGTGGTCTGATCTCGGAGGAAGCGCTGCACCGAATCGAGCGGGATGCACGCTCCGCCCGATATGACTTGGAGGATGCCCAGCTCGCTCACTATGTAGCGTTGATGAACCTGAAGGTGCTTTTGGGTCTCGATCCGTGAGGCTTCGAATCTGATACGTATGCATAGAGGTGTAAACAACGTGAAAAACGCCGGGCTTCGCTCTCGGCGTTTTTCACGTTGTCGTTGAATGTCTGAAATGGGCGTTAGAAGCGGCATCTTCCGTCCGAGGCCGACTGTGTCGCCGATCGGTGTGGCTTTGCGTTAAACTACTCGCCTTCGAGTAAGACGAGGCGGGGAGGCGTAAGCTCCTTACTGCTGCCATGTTTGAGGGCTTCAATGGCGATGGCGTGGCATTCCTGAATCTCGTCCAGGAGTCGATCGACATCGAGGCCCTCGTGCGTCGGTGCGTACTTCGTCAAAAGATTGTGGGACGACGCGAACAGGTCCGCCGCCCAAAAGCAGTTTCCCTCGCTCCAGTGCTCGAGCGCTCCCGCGAGTTGGATCAAGGCCTTGTAAAACTCGTACCGGATATTCTCCTGCCAAGCGGGAAGCAGGGCTTCGTGGCTCTCGTCGTAACGTCCTTCGTTAAAGAGAGCGATGAAATTTAGGTAATCCGGATCGTAGGTCGGTTCACTCATGTTACCGTCCGAATATCCAGCGCAGCTCTTCTCTCATCATTTCCGGACCCCATGGCGGGGAGAACGTCAAGGTCACATCGACCTCGTCGACGCCGTCCAAGCCCAACACTGCTTCCCGTGCGGCCTCGACCATTTGCGGACCGGCGGGGCAGGCCATCGACGTGAGCGTCATCTGCACGTATACTTTGGACCCGTCGATTTGGACGGTGTAGACCAGCCCGAGATCGACGATGTTGAAACCGAGTTCCGGGTCGTTTACGCTCGAAAGTGCCTCTCTCACCTGATCTTCGGTGATCGTCACTGGGATCACTCCTTAAGAAATTCGGGTGGTAGGCGTCCCCACGTGCCGCTCACCATATGTTCATTCGCTCGTGGCTCGGCCGGCCGACAAGCTCGGGCAGCCAAGTGGGCGACGCCTTGGATGTTGTCCATGCCAAGCCTCTTGTCATTTAGAGATTATATGAAGACGTTTTGGGGTGCAAGTGCGGGCTGGCGGGTCCTTTGGGCGGGAAGCGGTC
>CAYRIY010000005.1:0-17977 GCA_964424335.1 uncultured Clostridia bacterium | reverse complement strand
CTCGTTCCTCCGGGCCTTACGCCATCCGTGGCTTGGGGCCCTTCGGAAACGTTCCCGCCCAAAGGACCCGCCAGCCTCGGTGGGAAGCGGTCTGTCGGCGACGTCCTGTCGCCTCCATCCCTCGTTCCTCCGGGCCTTACGCCATCCGTGGCTTCCCGGCCCTACGGAAGCGTTTCTTCCTCCTATATAGGCAGCCGCTCGTCCACAAACTCCAGAAACTCGCTCCAGGAGCCGACCCGCGGACACGTTACGCTTTCGTTGTACGGATACGCCATCGCGACGGGCTGGCCGTAGGGCTCGAATGCCTCGAGGTTGTGCGGGGCGTCGTCGAACAGTATGTCGCCGCGCACGAGGTACTTCCTATGAGCAAAGACGATGTTGTTCTGGTCGAGGAAGGGGAGGCGCTCTCTGAGCCAATCGATCTTGTCTCGGTGGCCGTTTCGGGCAGCCGTGACGACGACGACGTCGTGGCCGCGCTCGATCAAGGAGCGCATGCCCTCGATCGCTCCGGGAATCGGGCGCAAGTCGCGAAAAAAACCTGGCATCGACAAGTACTTGTACACGGACTTGCCGGCCTTGGCGTAGCGGTGAGGTCCCCATTCGACTTGTTTGTCGATGCACAGGTCATCGCCGTACTCTTTATTGTAGGTTGTAAACCACTTCTCGATCAGGTTGCACAATACGCCGTCCATGTCTACGAGTATGCGAGCCATCGTCTCACCTTTCATGTCACGAAAGTCTGACGCATTTATCGGGGCGATCGGTGGGCGGCGGCGTTAGGCTCGGACAAGGCGCGCCTTGACGATCCCGTCGGAAACATTTACCCTATAATTAGTCGACAACGGTCACAGGGCCTATTTGCCCGGTGTTTAAAATTGCCGAACTCGTTTCACCCTATCCTTGAAATGTAGGTCGCTCCTTGGGCGGCGTGCGGCCGGGAGTCGGGTGGGGAAAGTACGCCTGTCCGTCGGTTCGGCAAAGTAAAAGGGAGGCATCGATTGACATGGCCGACAGCCAGCTCGACCTCAGCACAGAGTATAAGTACGGGTTTAAAGACCCTGAGCAATACACGTTCAAGACCGAGAAGGGACTATCTCGAGAGATCGTCGCGCAGATTTCCGAGATCAAAGGCGAGCCTGATTGGATGCGAGACATCCGACTGAAGTCGCTCGAGATTTTCGAGTCCAAGCCATTGCCGACGTGGGGCGGCGATCTGAGCGAGTTGAATTTTGACGACATCTACTACTACATTCGGCCCACGGATCAGCAAGGACGCAGTTGGGATGAGGTTCCCGAGGACATCAAGCGGACGTTTGATCGATTGGGGATCCCCGAGGCGGAGCGGAAGTTTTTGGCCGGCGTCTCGGCACAGTACGACTCCGAAGTCGTCTACCACAACATGCGGCAGGACCTAGAAAAGCAGGGCGTCATCTTCTGCGACATGGACACCGCAGTCCGCGAGTATCCCGAGATCGTCAAGGAGTACTTCGGCACGGTTGTGCCGGCTGCGGACAATAAGTTTGCGGCCCTCAACACTGCGGTGTGGAGCGGAGGCAGCTTCGTGTACGTCCCCGAAGGGGCAGAAGTCGAAGTGCCGCTTCAGGCCTACTTCCGCATCAACAGCGAGAGCATGGGGCAGTTTGAGCGGACGCTCATCATTTGCGAACCAAACAGCAGGGTGCACTACGTCGAGGGGTGCACGGCCCCGACTTACTCCACCTCATCCCTCCACAGCGCCGTCGTCGAAATCATCGTCAAGCAGGGCGGACAGTGCAGGTATTCGACGATCCAAAACTGGTCCCACAACGTCTACAACCTCGTGACGAAGCGGGCGGTCGCATACGAAAACGCGACGATGGAGTGGGTCGATGGCAACCTGGGCTCCAAGCTCACGATGAAGTATCCTGCCGTTTACATGCTGGGGCGGGGCGCAAGGGCTGACGTCGTCTCCGTGGCGATGGCCGGACCCGGTCAGCACCAGGATTCCGGTGCCAAGCTCATTCACGCGGCGCCTGAGACGACCTCGAAGATCGTGGCCAAGTCGATCAGCTTCAAAGGCGGCAAGACGACGTATCGCGGCCTCGCGCACATTGCAAAGGGCGCGTACGGGTCCAAGACCAAGGTCGACTGCGATGCGCTCATGTTTGACGACGGATCCAAGTCGGATACGATTCCGTACATCGAGGTCCTCGAGGACGACGTCACCATGGAGCACGAGGCGACCGTCAGCAAAGTCTCGGAGGATCAGCTCTTCTACCTCATGAGTCGAGGCCTCGGGGAGCAAGAGGCAACGATGCTCATTGTCCAAGGGTTCTTTGAGCCCTTTGCCAAGGAGTTGCCGATGGAGTACGCCGTCGAGCTCAACCGCTTGATCGAGCTCGAGATGGAGGGCTCGGTGGGTTAAGAGCCCACCACGGTGGACAATATCTACCTGGGCCCTGTCGATTCCAAACGGAGCATGACGAGTACGAGGCCCCCGTGCGATTTTCTGGGGGCCTTTTTAAGTGCTCGGATTCGAGCCGCGTTTCCTAAAGTGCATTTCCCATAGTAGGAAGAGGGACATCGAATGGCTGGTTTTGTCAGTGTCGCAAAGACATCCGATCTTGATCCGGGCAAGTGCATGCGCGTGATCGTCTCCGGACGCAAGATCGCTTTGTATAACGTGGACGGAGAGTTTTACGCAACCGATGACACCTGCTCGCATGCGGAGGCGTCGCTCTCCGAAGGCTGCCTGCGAGGCGATGAGATCGAGTGTCCTCGCCATGGCGCCCGTTTCAACGTGAAGACGGGACAAGCGTTGTCGCTCCCGGCCTGGGCTCCTGTCGAGACGTTTGAAGTCAAAGTCAAAGACGGGGAGATCCTGGTCCAGGTATAGGCTCGGAAGGAACGGACTAAAAATTAGGGCCAGCAAATGCTGGCCCGATTTTGGCGTCAAATTGGCGATGGATGCCGGCTTAGCGTGGTGATGGCCTTGAGCGTGTCGGCGCGAGAGACACCTCCCGGTACGATTGGGCTCATAGCAATTTCCCTCGGTGTGTTCCTCGCCGATCTCCTCCTTGACCACCGGATCATCGAGTGGGGGGCCAAGTCTCACCTCATTTGGTCGGGCGAATGGCATCGCCTTATCGCGGCCAATTTCATCCACTCCGGAATACCGCACCTTGCGGTCGACATGTTTGCACTCTTTATCTTTGGGAGAATTGTCGAGCCCCTCGCGGGGTTAGGGCGCTACATCATCGTCTACCTGCTTGGCGGCATCGCCGGATTTGCCGTCAGCCTCCTTGCAAGCCCCGACGTCTACTCCGTGGGATCATCCGCGTCCATATTCGCCTTCATGGGTTACACGCTGCACCACCGCATTCGCAACCTTCCCTTGCGGTGGCTTCCGATCGACACGGCACTCGCTCAGGTCCTCGGAATCAACCTCGTGCTCGGGCTCGCCGTCCCCAACATCGATCAATTCGCCCACTTGGGAGGCCTTTTGGGGGGCTTTCTGTGCGGGAGTTTGCTCGGCGTCGATCGACGCCCGCAGCCCTTCGTGGTGATCAACCCAAGGCCGGAGCCGAGCCGCCGCGTGGAACGGGTCGTGGCGTTCGTTCTCCTCTTCGCGATGCTTGCGGCCGGTCTCTTTCCCGTGGGGGTCGGCAAGTGGCTGCGTCCGGTGGCGCCCGCCGTGGCGGAAGCGATGGAAGCCCGATATGGTCGGTTTTTCGCGCCCTTCGTGGCAAGTGACGCAGCGGTGCTTTGGCTTGATCCAAGGCGTTCCGACTCCGATTGGCAATTTGTAGATTCTCGTTTGAGCCGGCACGGGGGACCGCCGATCGCCTTTGGCGTCTTTTGGCGCTGGACCCGGGGTGGGGACCGAGAAGAGAACGGGGTGTACCGAGTCGCTTGGGAACGCCGATCCGGCCGGGGAGCCGAGTGGGCGCAAGTTGCAGAGGATGTTGGCGTTGTGACGGACGTCGACAGAGTGCGGGGGCGCATCATCCGGCGGAGCATGATCGTTGTCCAGCGCCCCGACCAGCTTTACGGCGAATGGCGCGTGCGCGTCCACGTAAACGGCATCGCGCAGTTTGAGAAAGAGTATGTCGTAACTCAATGATTGGGAGTGACCGACGTGACGGAGCAGGTCTACCTAAACGGGAAGTTTGTGCCGTACGAACAAGCGCTCATCCCGATCGAAGATCGGGGCAACTTGTTTGCCGACGGAGTATACGAAGTGGTTCGAATATACGGGGGGCGTCCCCTGGCGATGCAGGCGCACATCGATCGACTGGTCCGTTCGGCGGCGGAGATTCGCTTGCCCGAGGTGGATTTTGACGCGCTAAAGGCGGCCGCGCTCGAATTGGTCGACCGCAACAAGGTGAAGGACGGCACCGTGTACATTCACATCTCAAGAGGAGCGGCGCCGCGCAACCACCTCTTTCCGCAAGGCGTCCGGCCTACGGTTTTTGCGACCGCACGCGGCCTTGAGCGACCGCACGCCTCGTTGCGCGACGAAGGCGTCGCGTGTGTCACCACGCCCGACATTCGGTGGCTGAGGTGCGACATCAAGTCGATTGCGCTTTTGCCAAACGTCCTTGCCAAGCAGGCGGCAAAGGACGCCGGGGTCTTTGACGCCATATTTGTTCGTGACGACGATGTCGTCACGGAGGCGACGAGCGCGAACGTGTTCGCCGTCGTCGGCGGCGAGATCGTGACGCATCCCGAGAATCAGCGTATCTTGCCTGGGATCACTCGTCGCCTGGTGGTGGCGCTGGCCGCTGAAGCGGGCATTCCGGTGACATGCCGCGAGATTTTAAAAGACGAGTTGGTGAGCGTCGACGAACTCTTCCTTTCGGGCACCACGACCGAAGTGATGCCCGTGGTCAAGGTGGACGGACGAACGGTCGGCGAGGGCAAACCGGGCCCGATAACCCGGCGAATCATTGAGAAGTACGACGAGATGGTTGAGAAGATCCGTCAAGGCAGCTCAGACGTTCCGCTCGACTAAAGTCCCTACGTACCGATGGGGTGAATGAGAAGGCTGAGATCGAGCGCCGGCGCTGAATGCGTGATCCACCCGAGCGAAATCACGTCGACGCCTGTCTTAGCCACGTCCGCCACCATATCGGGCCGAATTCCGCCCGATGCCTCGACGATCGCCCGACCGCCGATGCGGGCGACGGCTTCACGCATTTGGTCGAGGCTCATGTTGTCGAGGAGAATGACGTCGGCGCCTGCGGCGAGAGCCTCGTCGATCTGATCGAGGGACGCGACTTCCACCTCCACTTTATGCATGTGGCCTATGTGTTTCCTCGCTGCGGCGACGGCGGGGATGATTCCACCTGCAACGCTGATGTGGTTCTCCTTGATCATCACCGCGTCGTCCAGGCCGAAGCGGTGATTGCGTCCTCCGCCGACGCGCACGGCGTACTTCTCGAGCGTTCGCAGGCCCGGAGTCGTCTTGCGCGTATCGACGACCAGCGCACGGGTCCCGGCACACGCGTCGGCCGCACGCCTCGTTTCGGTTGCGATCCCCGAGAGCCTTTGAATGAAGTTGAGCGCGACGCGCTCCCCGATCAACAGGCCGCGGGCAGAACCTTGGGCCGTCAGGACCCGGTCGCCCGGCCGCACGCGGCTTCCCTCGTCGACGAGGCGCTTGGTCTCGATGCCAGGATCGACCTTCTTGAATACGGCGTCGACCAGATCGAGTCCGGCGATGACGCCCTCGGCTTTTGCCGTGAGCACGGCGTTTGCTTGCAGCCCTTCAGGCACCACGGCGGTCGTGGTGAGATCGCCTCTGCCGACGTCTTCGCTTAGCGCTTGCTCGACCAGTCGGTCGATCGTAAACGGTGAAAGTGTGTTCAAATCACGACTCGCCTTTCTTGCCACGATGGATCGGGTGCGGGGAAATCCTCACGGAAGTGCCCGCCGCGGCTTTCCCGTCGTTCCAATGCCGAATGGACGATCAGGCGGCCCGTTTCGATCATGTTTCGAAGGGTGTAGGCGTGGGGCGGCGCCTCGCTTTTGATTTTTTCGAGCTCGCGAGCGGCTTTTTCGAGACCTTGGGATGAACGGACGATCCCAGCGTAGTCCCACATCACTTGGCGCAGCGCCTCAGTCAGTCGATCGGAGACTTTGGCTTCCTCGGCCGTCAAGCTGGCTGCGTCGGCGAGGGAGAGCTCGTCGATGACAGCTTGGCCAGGGAGGGAACTGGAAAGCTCCTGAGCGATGCTGCGTGCGATGCGCTCGGCAAAGACAAGCCCCTCCAGAAGTGAGTTGCTCGCAAGGCGATTTGCGCCGTGCACCCCGGTGCATGCCACTTCGCCGCAGGCGAAAAGCGACTTGAGGCCCGTGCGGCCGTCCGTGTCGGTGCGAATCCCGCCCATCACGAAGTGAGCGGCGGGCGCGATCGGAATGGGTTCGTGCGGGGGGTTGAGGCCGCGCTCGAGGCATGCGTGGTAAATCGTGGGGAAGCGCTCGGAGAAGCGCGCGCCGATCGACGATGCGTCGAGGTAGACGCGCCGGCCCTCCTGCATCTGTTGAAAGATCGCCCGCGCCACCACGTCTCTAGGAGCGAGGTCGGCCTGGGGGTGACGGCCCTTCATAAACGCTTCACCCGCGTCGTTGATGAGGCGAGCCCCCTCGCCGCGCACGGCTTCGGAAATGAGGAACATGGGATCGTCGTCGCGGTCCAGCGCGGTCGGGTGAAACTGGACGAACTCCATGTCGACGATCGGCACGCCCGCCCTTGCCGCCATCGCCATGCCGTCGCCGGTCGCGACGGAAGGGTTGGTCGTGTACTTGTACACCCGTCCGCACCCTCCGGTGGCGAGCACCGTGGCATGGGCCAGCACGGCGAGGGTCTCTCCACTTGCAAGGCGCGCCGTGAGCCCAATGCACCTGTCGTCATGCACGATGAGGTCGAGCGCGAAAACTTGCTCCAAGACGTCGATCGCCGGCGACTCTTTGACCTGCGCGGCCAGCACTTCCGCGACCTCCATGCCGGTCGCATCGCCTCGGGCGTGCAGTATGCGGTTTTTGCTGTGCGCGGCCTCCCGGCCAAAGACGAGGCTGCCGTCGGGGGAGGCGTCAAAGCGAGCGCCGAGCTCGATCAGTTCCTTGACCCGCAAGGGCCCGTCCTCGACGAGCACGGTCGCCGCCTCGGTCGATACGAGGTCGTGGCCCGCACGCAATGTGTCTGCCAAATGATCGCGAGGGGTATCGCCCGGCGCCATGGCCGCGGCGATACCCCCTTGCGCGTAACGAGTGTTGCTTTCGAGCAGTCCCGCTTTGGTGATGATCAGGACACGGCCATATCGGCTCGCTTTAAGGGCTGTCGCCAAACCGGCGATGCCGCTCCCGACTACGAGAAAGTCTACTCGATGGATATTGGGCATTGGGCTTGCTCCCAGCCTTCTTTTACGATCCTTGTCTTGCAAACGTCCCTAGAGGTTGTTGCACACCAGATCGCCGACTTCTGAGGTGCTATACCCCATCTTACCCGCCGACAGGCTCTTGATGTGCCGGTCGCACACGGTCATTACCGACTTTTCGATCGCTGCGGCAGCGTCGCGTTCGCCGAGCGTGTCGAGCATCATCGAAACGGAGCAGATGGCCGCCAAGGGATTGATGACATTTTGGCCCGTGTACTTGGGCGCTGACCCGCCGATCGGCTCGAACATCCCGACGCCTTCGGGATTGATGTTTCCGCCGGCTGCTATGCCCATGCCGCCTTGAATCATCGCGCCGAGGTCCGTAATGATGTCGCCGAACATGTTGTCCGTCACGATCACGTCAAACCATTCGGGGTTTTTCACCATCCACATGACGGTCGCGTCGACGTGGGCGTAATCCCGCTCGATATCGGGGTATGAAGCGCCAAGTTCGTTGAAAGCGCGCTCCCAAAGGTCGAAGGCGTACGTCAGGACGTTCGTCTTGCCGCAAAGCGTCAGCTTTTTGGCCTTGTTGCGCTTCCTGGCGTACTCGAACGCGAACTTGAGGCAGCGCTCGACGCCCTTGCGCGTGTTGATCGACTCTTGCACGGCGATCTCGTCCGGCGTCCCATAGCGCAAGAATCCGCCTGCGCCGGCGTAGAGGCCCTCCGTATTTTCGCGCACCACGACGAAGTCGATGTGCTCCGGCCCCTTGTCTTTGAGCGGCGTATCGACGCCGGGGTACAGCTTGACGGGGCGCAGATTGATGTAGAGGTCAAGGTCGAATCGGAGTTTGAGCAAAATGCCCTTTTCCAAAATGCCCGGCTTTACGTCGGGGTGGCCGATCGCGCCCAGGAAAATTGCGTCGAAACTGCCAAGCTCCTTCACCGCTGCATCGGAGATCGTCTCGCCTGTGCGCAGGTAGCGGTCTCCGCCGAAGTCGTACGTAGCGGTCTCGTATTTGAATCCAAACTTGGACGCAGCGGCCTCGAGCACTTTGAGGCCTTCGCGGACGACCTCTGGGCCCGTTCCGTCGCCCGGCAACACTGCAATCTTGTACATCGTGCGTTCCTCCTCTTGGCCAGTAGCCATCAACCCTGAAGTATTCGAACACTCCAATACGGTTCCCTTCTGCAGAAAGCAGGGATTACCCACCGGCCGGCCCTTGCGATAGAAGGACTCACGCACGGTCGTCATGAATTGACATCCATTGTGATATAATGCTCATTCGCGGATACATACTGTGACCATCAGCAATTGGAAGGTGAACGTACATGCAGGGAGTTTGGTGGGACCTCTTTTGGGCCTTGGTTGGCGGCGGAGCGTTTGCCACGGGCGTAATTGGCCTGATCAAAGGGGGAGAGTTGCCCTTGGTCCGCGTTCCGGACGCGCTCAAACCCGCAGCAAAGTTCGTCTTTACCCTGACCACGCTTGTCGGAATGACGGTGTTGCTTGCCAAGGGTACGCCCGACCTCTTGGAACGGGTCGTTGCCGCGATCACCGGCTAGTTTTTATGAACCCGGCGGTAATGTAGGGAGGAGCGCTTCCAGGTGGCAAGTTCCGTTGCTGAGCGGGAATCGCCGCCGCTTGTCTTTCAAGTCGCCGGTCTCACCTGCACGGAGAGCGCCGCTCAGTTTGAGCAAAACATCCGTGCGATGGCGAGCGTGCGACAGGCTGAACTCAATTACGGGACGGCGAAACTCTCCGTTTGGGGCGACGTCGCGCCTATGGAGATTGTGCGGGAGGCCGATCAGGCGGGTTACCAGGCAAGGCAGATCGGCCGTCCCTTCTCGCGCCGCAGCCGCTGGCGCCGCTCGTCACGCGTGTGGTTGACGCTCCTTTCCGGCCTTTTCCTCGGGGCGGCGGCTCTGATCCCCTACGCCCCCGAGCTCCCATTCCCGCTTCCCGCAGAGACTGAGCGGGCGCTCCTTGGGCTGTCTGTCCTCCTGGGCGGCTACAACCCCTTTCGCAGCGCCTTTTTCGCCGTGCTCCGCAGGCGCCTTGAAATGAACGTGTTGATGAGCGTCGCAACGCTCGGGGCGCTCGTGATCGGAGCCTGGTTTGAAGGCGCGATCGTCATCTTCTTGTTTGCGCTTGGGCAGTCTCTCGGAGCCCGCAGCCTCGAGCGCGCCCGGCGCTCGATCAGCAGTTTGATTGAAATCTCGCCAAGCACAGCAACGGTTGTCAAAGAGACAGGCGAGGCGAGCGTGTCCGCCCACGATGTAAGGCCGGGTGATGTATGCATCGTCGGTCCCGGTGAGCGGATTCCCGTGGATGGAAGGGTCGTTTCCGGGGAGTCCTGGGTGGACGAGCTCCCCATCACGGGCGAGTCGCTGCCCGTGGAAAAAAAGCCTGGAGATCCCGTTTACGCCGGATGCCTCAACGACCAGGGAGCCCTGACGATCGAGGCGACCCTCCCGGCCGAGGAGAGCGCACTTGCCCGGATCGTTCGGCTCCTGGAAGCAGCCCACCTCAACAAGCCGGCCGCAGAGCGGTTTGTCGAATCGTTCGCACGGGTCTATACCCCCGTCGTGACGATCGCGGCGCTCGTGGTGGCGGCCGTGCCGCCCGTCGTACTCGGCGAATCCTTTGACGGCTGGATCTATCGGGGGCTCGCCTTGCTCATCTTGTCGTGCCCGTGCGCCCTGGTCATCGCTGTGCCCGCGGCAATCGTGTCGTCCCTCAGCAACGCCGCCCGAAACGGCTTCCTGGTCAAGGGCGGCGATCGGCTCGAGACTTTGGCGAAGACGGACACGGTCGTGTTTGGCAAGACCGGCACCCTCACCCATGGAAGGTTTGACGTCACGGACATCGTGCCTTGGGGCAGGTTTCGCGAGAGCGAAGTGATCGCGGCAGCGGCCGGAGTCGCGTGGGAGTCTGACCACGCGATCGCCCGGGCGATCGTCGCTCGGGCGGAGGAACTCGAGATCGAGCGCCTTTACGTGCACAAGTATCGCGCCGAAGCGGGTTATGGGGCGCAAGCGTCCGCGGGAGGCGCCACGTACCGAGTCGGAAGTGTACGTTACATCACGAGCAAAGGGCTCACCCTCTTTGCGCTAAAGGGTGAGGTGCGGCGCCTCGAAGAAGAGGGCAAGTCGGTCGTCGTCGTCGCCCGAGACCTCGAGCCTATGGGCCTGATCGCACTAGCGGACACGCCCCGGGTCGAAGGAGGGCGTGTGGTTCGCCGCCTGAAGAACTTGAGCAAGATCAAAGGCGTATATATGCTTACCGGAGACAGCAAAGGAACGGCGGCGACCTTTGCCAAAGCGGTCGGCATCGATGAGTATCGAGCTGAGTTGCTTTCGGATCACAAGGTGTCGGCGATCCGGGAATGGCAAAAGCAGGGGCGTAGGATCGTCATGGTCGGCGATGGGATCAGCGACGCCAAGGCGCTTGACCAGGCGGATGTTGGGTTCGCGCTGAGGGGCCGCAACTTGGACGGCGCGCTTTCGGGTGCGGACGTCGCGCTCCTCGTCGACGATCTCGCCAAGGTTCCCTTTGCGATCGCACTGGCCCGGCGAACGATGAAGGTAATTCGGCAAAACATCGCGCTCTCGATCGGGGTGAAAGCCCTGGCGATCGGGTTTTTGGCCGCGGGTCATCTCACGTTGTGGATGGCGATCGCAAGCGATGTAGGCGCCTCCCTGCTGGTCACGTTGAACGGGCTTAGGTTGGCGCGCAAGATCAAGTTGAGCGCGAGGGCAAGGCGCTGAGCGGAAGTGCCTCATTGCATTTCAAGAGAGCGCGCGATTATAATATTGGGGAAAGGAGGAGCAGAATCGTATGATTACCTTGACCGAGAAAGCCGCGAACAAGGTCCGTGAGATCATCGCGGAGCGTGAAGATAAAGCGGATTTGGCCCTCCGGCTGTTTGTGCAGGGCGGCGGGTGCAGTGGACTTAGCTACGGCCTTGCGCTCGACTATGCGAAAGAGGACGACAGCGTCCTTGAGATCGACGGCGTCAAAGTGCTTGTCGATCCTCAATCCGCCCATTTTGTCAAAGGTTCCGAGATCGATTACAAGGATGCGCTGATGGGCGGAGGGTTTGCCATCAACAACCCAAATGCCGTGCGCACGTGCGGTTGCGGCAGTTCGTTCCGGACGGAAGATGACGAAGGCGAGTCGGAGAGCTGCTGCTGATTTTCGCCGGTGGTGAGTGAACGTCAAAGCGAGGCCTCTTGGGCCTCGCTTTTTTTGAGCGCTTTTGGGCGCTTTTGGGCGTTCCGAAAAGTAGGCTGGATCGCTAGTAGATCCCCCCACCAGGCTGCTCTAAATCGGGCCAACTGAACTTGGCCGCGAAATTGATCGTCAAAAACCGTGTGGCGATGATGGCATTGCCGAGGGTTCCAACGGCCATGACGCTGCGCTCGAGGCGCTTTTGCAAATCCACTTCCGAAGAGAAGTCGACAAAGTCCGACCACTCGCCGGAAAAGCGCTTCGGCCACGTTGCGGCGACCGGGTGATCGGGCGTGCGTATGCCACGCGTCGACAGCCGCTCGTAGGTCTTGCGCATGTTCGCAACGAGCTCCGGTTCGTCGCGCCAGCCGTAGGGGAGCGTGCCGTGTTTGCCCCACTGCACGTCGGCTCGCGGCCGTCCCTCGTTGCTTGCCGCCTCCTGGGGAGCTTTGGGAGCCTCGAGCACGTGTCCATGATAGTACGTGTATACGCCGATGACTCGCTCCGATGGAGATGGCGCATCCGGGTCGTAGCGCACCCAAAAGACTTCGTGGTCACAAGGCTCGCCGTCGTCGGGAAAGTCGATGTCGTCTTCCCAAAAGAAATGATAGGCGATGAGGGGCTCGTCCGGATGGAGCAGAGCCACGACGTGCATCAAGGGCAATGGCTCCGTGGGCGTCGTAAAGAGACGTGGGGCGTGGGCCCGGATCAGCTCGACTTCCCGGTCGGTCGGAGGCCGGTCGGGATTCTCGCGGAGCGCGCTTTCGTAGTAGAGCAAGGCTTTCATTTGCGCTCTTGACTTGTGGAGTTCGACGCCGCGGCGATAGGCGTCATTGTCGGGATACCGTTCGATCATCGTCAACGTAGGCCACCTCGTTATTCAAAGATGCTCTGTTCGGGCACGAGCCTGAGCGCCGCTCCGCCGCTTGGGGCCAACTCGGTTCGCCACACGGTCGTACTGCTGACGCGCGCCGTGTCCGCACGCACGCCGGTGCGCTCGCTGCCGGCGTTTGCGTCGTCCGTGTATAGGTGTGCGACGTAAAGCGTGTCGGGCTTTAGAAAATCCAAAGCGATCGAGACGGAACGCGATTCCTCGTTGGTAATCGTTCCGACGAACCATTCGTCGCCCCGTCGGCGAGCAATCGTCGCAACCTCGCCTATTTCGTCGTGAATCACCCGAGTTTCGTCCCAGACAGTCGGAAGGGCCGCGAAGAATTCGACCTCCTTCTCTCCTTGATACGCCTCGGGCCGGTCGTACCAAAATAAGCACTGCAAGGGGCTGAAAAAGATGACGGAGGCTGCCAATTGGTGCGCGTGCGTCGTCTTGATGCGCGGCGTATAGTAACAGATCGTGTAGTCGGCCGCGCCCGTCGTAAACCGGGTGAAGGGCAGCGTGGCGTTGTGCCTGGCGGTCGGCATGTGTTCGTTGCCGCGCACGCCTTCCTGGGTGAGCAGGTTGGGGTAGGTGCGGCTCATGCCTGAAGGGCGGTAGGCATCGTGGATGTCGACGACGAGGCGGCATCGCGCTGCTTCCCGCACCGCCTTGTGAATGAGGGACATCGCCTCTTGCGTGCCGACGTCGACGAAGCCGAGTTTGACGCCCTTCACACCCCACTTGGCGTATAGGGGGAAGATCTCGTCCAACTGCTTTTTGAGCGCCCTGCGGTTTACATAAAGGATGATGCCGACGTCGTGCTCGTTCGCGTAGTCGATCACTTCAGCCAGATCCAGTGGGCCGGCGTCGGGCGCAGCCTTTTTTGGATCGACGTTCACGCTCGTCGCGTCGGAAGCTTCATCGTTTTCGGGGCCGTACCAACCCGCGTCGAACATCACGTACTGGAGGTTGTGTTTTACGGCAAAGTCGACGCACGCCTTGCCTCCTCGGGTCGAAAGGGTAATCTCCCGGAGCACCTTGCCGGGCTTGATCCACGATGTGTCTTCGAGCGCGCACGGTGGGTTGAGGTTGAGGATCAGGTAGTTGTGATCGTGTAGCTCCGCAGGTCGCCGCCCGGCGATGACGACCCGCCATGGCGTGGCGAACCCAGCAGCCATCCGCATCGGACCCCACAGGTCGCACCGTAGCGTATTCGTGCCGTCTTGCGCCGACGAGAGCAGCATTTGCGCGTGGTCGAAGACGCCTGCTTCGGCGATGGCGGAGTAGATGCCCGAAGGGTAAACCACCGTCAATGGGATTTGGCACTTCGGCTCGATGTCGTCGATCGCAGAGATGCTGTACTCGCCTTCGGTGCCGTGCTCTTCGTAGGCGCGGCACCCTTCGGGAAGGCAAAAGGTCGTCAGGTCGCGCACGATGCTCGCGTCGTTCCAGCCTTCGTCCGGAAAGACGAGGCGGTGCGCGAAGCCCTCGTCATAAGCCCGCAGTTCGATGTGAACGACACGGCCGCCCTTTGCTTCGTGGCACACGAGCGTCAAGGCGTTGTAATTGTCCGGGATTTCGGCTCGGTCGCCGAATGGTTGCTGCCAACGGTCCGTGTGGGTTGAATGGAGGGTCTGGGTCACGTGAAAGCGTGCGGGGTCGATCGTTGTCTGCTGACCGCCCTCTTCTACGACCACGCCCAGTTTCGACTCGTTAAGCAGCGTCTCGCCATGGAAGGTCGCCGAGTATGTAAACGTGTGGGGCTGGCTTTGGTCGTACCCAATAGTAACAATCACGGATCCGTTGGGGGAGTGCAATTGTTGACGCAAGCGATCTCACCTCGGAATTTGGCGTCGCACGACGCGCATCGTTCTCCTCATATTTGTGCTTGTTCAGTGTTCATCTCGAGTGTTCATCTCGACGTTAGGAATCCCTACGGCGTGCGCCCACTAAGGTCGGCGCTTTTGGCTACATCCCCTCTCACCGGTATTAAGGCTCTTTCATCCACCGATCGATCGTAGATCGTGCGGCGATCCTTCATGGCGCACTCACATGGCCATCCTATCGGGGCGCGTCCATGATGAATTGAAGGACGACGGTCAACGCGTCGATGACGGCAGCTTGTGCGATGCGCGATGAACCAGCCTCTGCGGCAATTGGCGTGGGGCCCACGCCGGTGAGGAGCAAATGATCGACCGTCCTGGCGACAGGAGAGACCGGATTGTTGCAAATGGCAATCGTGCAAGCGCCTGCTCGCTTTGCATCTGCGAGCGCCGCAATGATAGGTTCGGTCATGCCCGTGTGCGTGATGGCGAGGACGACGTCATGGGGGCGCAAGGCGTCGCAGATCACGGGAAGAGTATGGGCGTCCGTACAAACGTGGACCAAGATGCCCAAACGCCCAATGCGGTGTTGTGCGACCACGGCCATGCCGCCCGACCCGCCCATTCCGATGACGAGCAGCGAACCCGCATTGCGAATCGCTTGCGCCGCATCGAGGAGCGTGTCCGGCTTGATGGTGGAGAGTGTATCGCGCAATCCGCCGATCGCGTGATTGAACGTCTTTTCCACCATCTCAGCCGGCGAATCCTCACGCGTGACCTCTGCATAGACTTCGTGTTGGTTTTCGCCAAGGTCGCGGGCGACGACCATGCGGAGGGCTCCGTAGCCTTCGTATCCGAGCTTTTTGCTGAATCGCACGAGCGTCGCCTTGCTGGTCGAAAGGAGCTCGGCCACCTCGCCGACGGACATGGCCACAAATTCTCCGGGACGGTCGAGGATGAACTGAGCGATGCGTCTTTCGGATTGGGAGAGGCGATCTTTCGCACCTTCGATTCGAGAGATGCATGATGGGAGGTCGCCAAGTGGTCGACCGCCAGGTGGGTGTTTCACCGGCCACACCTCTAATTTAGGCGCCGTCTCGAGGGCGATCGTGAATTTGTGGTGAAACTAAAGTGCGTTTTCGGCGTTCAAAAATCGAATCGCTGTTTCATTATCGCGCAGGGAAGAACTGGACGCAATGAGAGATGCATAGCGGGGTAATCCCGCGTTGTCCGGATTTTATCTTCAAGGTCCGTGACTCTATGGCCGTAGATTGGAGCTCGGGGGGGTGAACTGGGCTTTGGCGACACGTGTGGCTAGGTTCGACGGGAATTTGCGGGTTGAAGTACACTTTCGGACATTTCAGCGCTTGCGTACCGCGAGACACGGTGGCTTCAGGCGCATCGGTATGCCGTAGATGCGGTCGCCACTTGAGATGGCGTGGATAAAAGAAAGGAGGAAGGCGACTGCCTTCCTCCTAGAGTGAACGATCGATCGTACGACTCTAATTTAGCGCTTGGCTGGCCCCAAGTGCAGCTTTTGCGCCTTTATCGGCTGAGCCGCATTCGGGGCGTGCCGCGGGCGTGTGCTGCGCTCAGCACTTGCTATATCCGCACGATTTGCAGACGTAGCAGCCTTCCTCGCGGGCGAGGGCCGCGGTGCCGCAGGTGGGGCAGAGGTCCATTCCTCGCACCTTCACTTTGACTTTGAGTCCGCTGCCGTTTTCGGCCAAGTGCCTGCGCAAAGTCTTGGCTATGGCGTCGGGCACGGAGGAGACCCGGTTTTCGCCAAAGCCGACGGACGTTGAGCCTCCGATATTGGCCAAGTGGTCGACGAGGAGCGATACCTTTCGCTCGGTGTCGGCGATCGCAGCGTGCTTCAAGAACAGCGTCGTAAGGCGACCGAGCGCCTCCGAGGCCGCAGCGACGTCGCTACCGGCCTTGCCGATGTTGACGAACACTTCGACCGGTCTTCCGTTCAACTCGTTCACGGTGATAAACGCTTTTCCAAGCGGAGTGGGCCACTCGTACGTGGCGCCGGTCAACTTTTGCGGCCGGTGGTCCCACTTGGAGTCCGCAGCAGCGCTGGAGCTGGAAGACGCCTCCGCGGGCGGCGCAGACGGCGCGCTCTCATGGTTCACGAGTGCGGCGGCGGCTTTGGCGATCTCCAACGGCCCGGGCGCCTGTGCGTGCGCTCCATTTCCGTTCGCCGCGCCGTTCTGGCCTATTTGGGTATCTGCAACTTGCACCGCATTGGTCGACTCCGCGGATTTGTCGTCGTCCTCTTTGCGGGTGAGTACCTGCTCGTCCCTCGAACCGTCCCGATACACCGTCACGCCCTTGCACCCAAGGCGATATGCGTACTCGTAGAGCTCCTTGGTCTGCTCGACCGTGTAGTGGTTGGGGCAGTTTGCCGTCTTTGAAATGCTCGAATCGGTCCACCGCTGGATGGCGGCCTGCACTCTGATGTGGTCCTTCGGGCTCAGGTCCATCGCCGTGACGAAATAGTCGGGCAGGTTTTCGATCCGCGGCTCGACTTCGGGATGTGCATCGAACCAGCGCTGGACGATCTGCTCCTGGACCTCCTTCATGCCTAGGCGACCCTTGCGCCAATACGTCCAACTGTAGTACGGCTCAATACCCGTGCTGGTACCGATCATCGTGCCGGTGCTGCCTGTCGGCGCCTGCGTCAGGATGCAGACGTTGCGAATCCCGTCCTTGGCGATCTTCTCCCGAACTTTCTCGGGCATGTTTTGAACAAAGCGGCTCTGCAAGAACTTCTCGGAATCGAACTTGGGGAAGGAGCCCTTCTCCTTGGCCAGGTCCGTGCTAGCTAGGTATGCCTCGGTTGCGATGAACTCGTATAGCTTGTCGATAAACGCGATCGACTCATCGCTTCCGTAGCGCAGGCCAAGCCCGATCAACATCTCGCCGAGGCCCAGCGTACCAAGGCCGACGCGCCGCTCGTCCTTTTGCACTTTCTCGTTTCGCTCAAAGAAGTACGGCGTCACGTCGATGACGTTGTCCAGGAAGCGTACGCCGAGCCGTACCGCCCTGCGCAGATCGTCCCAAAGCACCTTGCCGTCCTCGACAAAGCGAGACAGGTTGATGTGGCCCAGGTTGCAAACGCCCCAGCCCGGAAGCGGCTGCTCACCGCAGTTATGAACGACCAGTCCGTTAGCCACGAACGCATGGAGCCCGGGCACGTTCAGGTCGAAGACCATCTCCTCACCGTCGGCGATGAGTTTTTCGAATGTCGCCGCAAAGCGTTGGCGATACGGTCCTTGTGAATATCGCGCCGTCAAGGTCGCGAGCTTGCTTTGCTTGGAATCGTGGAGAAATCCGATTCGGCTCGCAAACTCCATGATTGAAGCGCCCGTAATCCTTAGGTCATGATACGGTTCAACTTCAAAGTGCTTGACGCCGCCCCGGCCGTCGGGCAGGAGCGCGGAAGACTCGCCGCTGTGGCGATCTTGATAAATCCGGCTGAACACGCCAAAGTTTAGCAACAGTCGCTGGACGCCTTGGAGCAGCTCGAACGACTTGGACGTGAGGACGACTGCTCCTCGGCTCTTGTCTCCGATCTCGACGTGTCCATCAGCGGAGAATAGTGCCTGCAAGAAACCGCGCTGCATGGCCTCGGTACCACGGAACACGCCCTCGGGCACCTGGTGTTTGTTGCACGCGAG
>CAYRIY010000004.1:0-85107 GCA_964424335.1 uncultured Clostridia bacterium | reverse complement strand
TGCTCCGACGCCTTTTTCGACTTGCCCGTGCCTTTGCCTAGGACTCGCCCTTGGTGCAGCACTTCGCTGACAAATACCTTCCGGTGGTCGGGCCCCAAATCGCGCACGAGTCGATACGTGGGTGTAGCTTTGGATCGGGCTTGGAGGTACTCCTGCAGGGCAGTCTTTGGATCAGCGGTCGCCTTTGGGGTTTCAAGCATGGATAACGGGCGTACAAGCGCTTTGAGCACGAAATCCTTGGTCGCGCTAAAACCGCAATGCAAGAAAATGGCGCCGACCACGGCTTCGAACAAGTCGGCGAGGAGCGATGGTCGGTCACGGCCACCTGCCTGCTCTTCGCCTTTCCCGAGCTTCATCAGGCTGCCCAGTTTGAGGTCGCGGGCGGCGTTTGCAAGGGACTCGAGGCGAACTACGAAAGCGCGCATTTTCGCGAGCTCGCCCTCGGGGGCCTCAGGAAACCGCTGATACAGATGTTCGCTCACGACGAGGTCGACGACCGCGTCACCCAAAAACTCGAGGCGTTCATTGTTAGCCTGGTCAGAAACGCCCTCCTCGTGGGCGTACGACTTGTGCGTGAGGGCGAGATCCAAAAAGGACGCGTCGTCGACCTCGATCCCGAGCTCCTCAAGCGCCCTCAATGCATCCTTTGCATCTTGGTCACCCATTCGGGCCTGCCCCCACGCCAAATCTCACTCGCTCATCCGACGAAAGACCAGCACGGCGTTGTGTCCGCCAAATCCGAACGAATTGGACATGACCGCCTCGATCTTGCCTTCACGAGCTTCGTTCGGGACGTAATCGAGGTCACAGTCGGGATCGGGCGTGTCGAGGTTGATCGTCGGGGGAATCTTCTGGTCGTGCAGCGCGAGCACCGAGACGATCGCCTCGATTCCGCCCGCCGCCCCGAGCAGGTGGCCTGTCATGGACTTGGTCGAGCTGACCGGCACTGAGTAGGCCCGATCGCCAAATACCGCCTTGATCGCCATCGTCTCAAACTTGTCGTTGTACTCAGTCGATGTGCCGTGGGCGTTGATGTAACCGATCTCGGACTTGTCAAGACCGCTATCTTTGATCGCTGCTTCCATCGCACGGCGGGCGCCGTCGCCTTCCGGCGCGGGCATCGTGATGTGGTGCGCGTCGCCGGTACAGCCGTAACCCACGAGCTCCGCGTAGATCTTTGCGCCTCTTGCCTTCGCGTGTTCCAGCTCTTCGAGGATGACGATTCCGACGCCCTCGCCCATTACAAAGCCGTCTCGATCCTTGTCAAAGGGGCGACTTGCACGCTCAGGCTCGTCATTTCGCTTTGAGAGCGCTCGTGCAGCGCAAAATCCCGCCATGGCGAGCGGGCTGATCGCGGCCTCGGTTCCCCCGGTGATCATCATGTCGGCGCCGCCGTGTTGGATCACTCGAAACGCATCGCCGATCGAGTTGGTGCCGGAGGCGCATGCGGTGACCGTACACGTATTGTGCGCCTTCGCTCCCGTTAAGATCGACACTTGCCCTGACGCGATGTCCGGGATCATCATCGGAACAAAAAACGGGCTCACCCGGTCGGGCCCCTTCTCGATCAGGTTGCGGCACTGCTCCTCGAGCGTTTGAATGCCGCCGATACCTGAGCCGATCAGCACGCCGACTCGGTCCCAGTCCACGTTGTCGCCGACCCCAGCATCTTCGAGGGCCATCTTAGATCCGGCGACGGCGAACTGCGTGAATCGGTCCATCCGCTTTGCTTCTTTGCGGTCCAAGAAATCGGTTGGTTCAAAGTCTTTGACTTCGCCCGCAATCCTCGTGCTGAAGTTTGAGGCGTCAAAGCGCGTGATCGGTCCGACTCCGGACCTCCCCTCCAGCAAGGCCCGCCAAAAGGCGTCGACTCCATTGCCGATCGGTGTAATCGCTCCCAAACCTGTTATTACGACTCGCCGCTTCACCTGATCATCACCTCCATCCGTCCACGAGTTTCTCGCCTTTAGGCGGTCGTATAGAGAACCAAAACCCGGCGTGCGTCCGCTTGCCGCTTTCGGGACCTCGCTGACGATGCTCTAGTTCGGCGCCGCCACAACGTCACCTAAAAAGCGGCCAAGCAGACGCTCAAAATTTGGGTTGGCTCCTACGACTTTGACTTGATGTACTCGATGGCGTTCGATACCGTCTGAATCTTCTCGGCATCCTCGTCGGGAATCTCGAGGTCAAACTCTTCCTCGAAAGCCATGACGAGCTCGACGATGTCGAGCGAGTCGGCGCCAAGATCGTCGACGAAGGACGCGTCATCCGTCACTTCCTCCGCGTCAACGCCAAGCTGTTCGACCACGAGTTCCTTTACTCGATCTGCAATCTCCATGTCGTCACCTCCCTCTAAAGCGGCTTCGACAAACCGTGTTTCGCCTCACATGGCCATGCCGCCGTCGACAACGAGCGTATGGCCTGTGATGTACGAAGCGTCGTCGCTTGCCAAAAAAGCGACACAACCCGCCACCTCTTCGGGCGTGCCGACGCGGCCTTGTGGAATGCGCTCGGCGATGGCATCCCTTTGCTCCTTGGAGAGAGCCGCCGTCATGTCAGACTCGATGTATCCGGGGGCGACGGCGTTTACGGTGATGCCCCGCGACGCAACTTCGCGGGCGAGGCTCTTCGTAAATCCGATCAAGGCCGCCTTAGACGCCGCGTAGTTGGTCTGTCCGGGGTTGCCGATGATGCCGACGACTGAGGAGATGTTGATAATCCTTCCCCAGCGCTTTTTCAGCATGCCCCGCAGCGCGCCTTTCGTGCAGCGAAAAGCGCCGCGCAAATTGATGTCCACGACGTGATCCCAGTCCTCATCGCTCATGCGCATGAGAAGCGTATCGCGTGTGATCCCCGCATTGTTGACGAGAATGTCGATCCCGCCGAGACGTTCATTTACTTCACAAATGAGTTGGTCCACGCTTTCGAGACGTGATACCTCGAGCGGCAGACCGATCGCCCTTCCGCCATCGCCGTCCAGTTCTTCGGCGACCGCGGCCGCCACCTGCTCGTCCCGGCCGGTGACCACGACGACCGCGCCTTCACGCACCAAACGCGCCGCCACAGCGCGGCCAATCCCCCGCGTACTTCCGGTTACAAGCGCCACTCTTCCGGTAAGGCTCATTCTTTATCCCCTGCTTCCTTCCATGCTTTGAGCGTTTCAGGCGATTCAACGCCCATCAGCCGGGCCCCTTTGTCGATTCTCTTGATCAAACCTGCGAGCACCCTGCCCGGACCTACCTCGACGTACGAATCGATTCCATCCGAAGCCATGTTCTCGATCGTCTCCACCCAACGTACGGGAGCATACACCTGCCTTGCGAGGTTGTCTTTGATCTCCTCGACACTTGAGACGGGCCGGGCCGTCACGTTGGAGTATACCGGAATTGCCGGCGGACGAAACGCAATCTCTGCAAGTCGCTTCCCAAGCGCTTCGCCGGCCCCGGTCAAGAGCGGAGAGTGAAACGGACCGCTCACGTTCAACTGTTGTACCCTTCGCGCCCCTCTCGCCCGTGCTCGCTCCATCATGTCGAGCACAGCGGCGGTCTCGCCCGCGACCACCACCTGTCCAGGCGCGTTATACGTCGCCGGACGAACGATGCCTGCTGATTCGGCGCAAAGGGCCTCGACCGCCTCGTCGTCCAAGCCCAAAACCGCGGCCATCGTGCCCTGGCCTTTTGGAACGGCCGCCTCCATGAGCTCGCCCCGCAGCCGCACCGTCCGCAACGCCTCGGCAAAGTCGATGGCATCGGCTGCGACCAATGCCGAGTACTCCCCGAGGGAGTGGCCGGCCGCCGCCTCAGGCTCGAAACCTTCGGAACGCATCACTCGAAACGCCGCGATACTCACGGTGAGCAACGCCGGCTGAGTGTTTTCAGTCTTGACGAGCTCGTCTTCGGGCCCTTCGAAACAAAGCTTAGAGATCGAAAAGCCGAGGACGTCGTCGGCTTCTTCAAACGTCGCTTTGGCAACGGGAAACGAATCGGCAAGGGCCTTGCCCATGCCGACGACCTGGGAGCCTTGCCCTGGAAAAACGGCGGCGAGTTTAGCCACGTGAGACCGCCTCCCCGCTCCACTCGATCGCCGCGGCGCCCCAGGTGAGGCCCGCCCCAAACCCGACCAGCACGATCAGATCCCCTTGCTCGATGCGGCCCTCCGCAATGGCTTCATCGAGCGCCAGCGGAATCGATGCGGCTGATGTGTTTCCATACTTGTGAACGTTGACGAAGACGCGGTCTGCGTCGATCTCGAGCCGCTTGGCGGCCGCGTCGATGATGCGCACGTTCGCCTGGTGCGGAATGAATAGATCCACTTCGTCTGCGGACCTGCCCGCGCGCTTTAGGGCCTCGAGCGCCGCCTCCGGCATGATGCGGACCGCAAACTTGAACACTTCTCGGCCCTCCATGCGAATGTAGCGGCCCGTCCCAAGGATCGTGGAGTCGCTTTCGGGAACGGGTTCGCCGTCTTCGACCATGAGGTGTCGGCCTCCGTTTCCGTCGGCGCCAAGGTAGGTCGACAGGACGCCGCCTTTTTCGACAGGACCGAGTACCGCGGCGCCTGCTGCGTCGCCGAACAACACGCACGTGCTGCGATCGGTAAAGTCCGTAATCCGGCTGAGCAGGTCCGCACCAATGACGAGCACTTTCTCGTAAGCGCCCGCCTCGATCGACCGTGCGGCGATATCGAGGGCGTACACGAAGCCGGAACAGCCTGCCGAAACGTCGAAGGCGCCGGCTTGGGGAGCGCCGATCAACGATTGTACGAGGCACGCCGTCGAAGGAAAAGGCATGTCGGGCGTCACCGTCGCCACAATGATGAGGTCGAGCTCGGATGGGCTGACCCCGGCGCGCGTGAGTGCTGCTTGGGCTGCCTGTGCCGCAAAGTGAGACGTGCCCGTCGATGCCCCGGCGATGCGTCGCTCCTTGATGCCCGTCCTCGTCGAGATCCACTCATCGGAGGTGTCGACCATCTTTTCGAGGTCGCTGTTGGTAAGGATACGTTCGGGAACGGACGACCCGACGCCCAAAATTCCCGCTCTCCTTTGCCCCTTCATTGTGAGTCACCCTCCGTCTGCATGATCTGTGCTTCGATTTCTTGCACTATTTGACCCGCTACGGCCTCTCGGGCTACGCGGACAGCGTTTCGGATGGCCTTGGCGCTCGAGGATCCGTGCGAGATGATCGACACGCCGCGCACGCCAAGCAGCGGCGCCCCACCGTACTCGGCGTAATCCATCCGCTTCCAAAGGCGTTTCAAACTCGGCCTTAAAAGCATTCCACCCAGTCGGGAGCGCACGTCGTAATGGATCGACTCCCGCAACAGATCAAAGGTCGCGGAAGCCATTCCTTCGGCAAATTTAAGCACGATGTTGCCCACGAAGCCGTCGCATACGGCGACATCGACTCGACCTGGAAGGACATCGCGCCCTTCCACGTTGCCGATGAAATTGAGGTTTTCGACCTCTTTGAGCCGCGCATAGGTGCTGAGGACGAGATCATTTCCCTTTGTCTCCTCTTCACCGATGTTTAGCAGCCCGACTCGCGGCCGTTCAATCCCAAGCACACGCTCGGCGTAGATGCTCCCCATCACCGCGAACTGAGTCAAGTGCTTGGGGCGGCAATCCACTTGCGCTCCCGCGTCGAGCAGCAGACACCGCCCCGACAAAGAGGGCAGCACGGTGCCGATTGCAGGTCGCTCGATGCCCTTGATACGGCCCCACTGGAGGAGCGATGAGGCCATTGCGGCCCCCGTGCTCCCCGCACTGACGACGGCGTCGGCTCTTCCCTCTTTCACCAGGCGACACGCCACGACGATCGAGGAGTCCTTTTGCCGCTTCACGGCTTCAACGGGATGAGCGCCCATCGCCACGACGTCGGAGGCGTGCACGATGTCGATCCCGTCACTTGGCGCGCCTATTTTCTTTAAGGCATCCGACACGCGCGAACCGTCGCCCACGAGGATCACCTGGCCCGGAGCGTCTCGCAGCGCTTCCACGACCCCTTCAACGATGACTTCGGGGCCGTGATCGCCTCCCATCGCGTCGACCGCGACGCGGATCACCTAAGCATTCCTGCCTCTTCGCGCCCATCAATCGCAAAAATAGTGAATCGTCCTGAAAACACGATGTTCCCCCCGACTCGGCTGGTCACGACCACAACCGTTTTTCGATCTTTGCGCTCCTGTACTTCGGCTCTCGCTACCACCCGGGCCCCCACGCGCACAGGTTGATGAAAGGTGAGCGTGGCCGATCCCGTCAGCGCGGCCTCGGCATCGATCAGCGACACGGCCAGAGAGTTTCCTTGGGCAAACAGGTGATGCCCTCGTACGATACCGCTTCGCTTAAAACCCATTTCCGGAGAAGTCTCCATGACGGAGACGCCCCGAGCGCCGAGCTCCACATCGATCAATTCGCCCGTGACCTCGGTCGGTCCGAGCGATCTGATCTTGGCCTGCGCTCTTTGCGCGATCTCTCTTGCACGCACCCGCATCTCGGGGATCCCAAGCTCGAGCCTGTCGAGGCGGATCGTCTGTACGCTCACACCAAGGAGCTTTCCGAGATCCTCGTCCGTGAGGAGAGGGTCATCGGCGAGCAGTTCGTTCAGCCTTTGCTGGCGCTCACTTTTTGGTAACCTCATGGACATCAGCCACACCGACCGGAGCCGCTCATTTTTTTGCGCCGCCAATTTGTTGCTAACCAGATGATAAGACCTGCTCCTAATAGTAGACATTAAACTGCGACCTGTCTACATTCTATGGGCCAAGGACAGGTCGCATGAGGCGGCGCCTAATTGCGCCGCGGTGACGTCACCGCCATGGCGGGAACGCCTACGGCTTAACTCTCCTCGCCGCCCGAGGCAACCGCCGTTCGGCCGGCGTACGTGCCACAGTTGGGGCAAACTACGTGCGAAAGCTTGTACTCACGACATTGGGGGCAGCGCGTCAATGCAGGGGATGACGTCTTC
Source organism: uncultured Clostridia bacterium (assembly GCA_964424335.1). Classification (GTDB taxonomy): domain Bacteria; phylum Bacillota; class Limnochordia; order DTU080; family RSA5; genus CAYRIY01. The sequence goes on along the minus strand of CAYRIY010000004.1, from coordinate 78,145 downwards.
CAAGTGGAGCGTCGCGAGCGCGTGCGCGCCTTGGAGTGTCTGCGTTTGGGGTGTGCCATCTTTAGGAAGTCCTCCGCTTCAATCTTGACCTTTGTCGTCTAGCAATTCCGCGAGTCCGGCGAGCCTGGGATCGATCGAACGAATCTCGCACCCGCATACCTCAATATTTTGATTGGTCCCGCAAACGGGGCAAATCCCACTGCAGTCTTCGCGGCAGACAAACTTTACCGGGGCCGCAAGAAGGAACGCCTCGGCCACGGTCTCGTCCAAATCGATCGTATCGCCTTCGAAGGTGCGAGGTTCGTCGTCGTCAAACTCGACATCGCTCGAGCGATCTGCACTCTCGTCCCAAGTCCTCGCACGCTTTGCCTCAAGCTCGTCTTCTTTTCGGAACTCCTGCTCAAAATGGGCCTCGAGGTCGATCTCAAACGGCTCCAAACAGCGATCGCATACAATGCGGGATCGCGCCGAAGCATCACCGGTTGCCAAATATCCTTTTCCCGTATTGAGCAATGTGACTCGGGCCGTGACGGGCTCGATAAACTCGACGTTGCCGTCCCAGGGCGCCGACATGCGCTCCTCAAAGTCGAGATCCAACGAGGCGCCCTTTCTCCCCTTGATTGATCCGACGTTTACACGCATGTTTTCACCCCAGCAATTATATCGGCGATGGAAAACGACTGTCAAGGAGGACCTTTGAGCGGCGATGGCGCGACCATTGCTCAATTGTGGGCAAGCCAAAGATCCGAAACTTGGTAACCCGCTGCCTCGAGCACGGCCGTCTGGTGCCTGATGTCTATGTTGCCCGAGGCATGTATCCTGCTCCCAAGGAAATGAATGCAAAAATGCCCTGGAAAGCCGTTGCCTTCGATTGAGCCCTGTCCGTGCGGCACACCGTTCATCGATGCCGCGATCTTGCGCCCGTCGACCTCGAGGATCACGGGTCTACGGTCCCAACTCCAACCTCCGTAAATCTCGCGCAAAGTTTGTGCGTCTTTCGCGGTGAGCGGTTCGGAATCGGCGTGCAAGTGCCCGTAGTACCTGCGAACTTGGAACTTCTTCCCCGTCCACACGTCGGTAACGGTCGCGACCGTAAAGTTTGAGTAAATCTTCTGGGCTTCATTCCAATGGACGAGTTCGACCTGGGTTGCCGCACGAGCGGCGGCGCTCTCGCTCGGCGGGATGAGGAGCTCCTCCCCCGGCCGAATCAACGATGGCCGAGCGATTTCGTTAAAGCGCGCAATCGCCTCGACGCTCACACCGTTGGCGCGTGCAATGTCCCAAAGCGTGTCGCCCGATTTTACGATGTGGACCCGGATCGATTGCGCCAGCATGGCGTCATGGAGTTCGGCCCACGTGTCGCTCCCGATGATTCCGTCGACGACGAGCCTTCGCTCGCGCTGAAATTGTTTGACCGCCTCCAGCGTATTAGGGCCAAACATCCCGTCGGGAGCGGACCGCAAGAGGCCGAGTTGGTACAGAAAGTGCTGCGCGAGGACCACTTGCGGTCCCTTTGCGCCAAGGCGCAGCACTTCGTTTGCAAGCGCTCTTTCGCTCCATCCGCCTGCCGCCAAAAGTGAAAAAACCATCACAAAGGTTATGATGCGAACAACGTGAGCCCGCACTTGCATTCACCGCCTACGGAAATTAGAGGGCGGCTCATCCGCCCACCCGCTGCCCCTTTGACGATGCTCATTCGCGGCTGGCGAACAAGCCTTCCGATGCGCGCGGCCATAGCCTCAAAGGGACGTGGAGCAATAGGATACTATTCGATTTCGGACGGGCTATTCCTCTCCCTCAAGCCTGCGAAGCGCTTCGATCGCTTGGGCGAACGTATCGACGGGGATGAGCGTGATCCCACCCGCTACCTCGATCGCTTGAGCCAAGTTCTCCCGCGGCAGGACAAACGCGGTCGCTCCGATCCGCCTGGCTGCAATCACCTTTTGTGGAATGCCGTCGACAGCCTCGACCGCGCCGTCCACACGAATGGCTCCGGTTCCCGCAATGAGTCCGGATCGGACCAGCTTTCCCCCTGTAAGCTGGTCGTAGAGCTCGATGGCGAGCATGAGTCCCGCGGAAGAACCGCTCGCTTCCGCGGCCGTGGGGACAAACTCCATCGGGAATGAAAACGTGTATTCGGTTCTGAGAACGAGGCCGTATGGAAGATCGTCGCCGTCGCTGGGGTCACCGGCCACCTCGATTGTCGCCAGAGCAGCGTCCGGCGATCGCAGCACAAGCCGGGCGGCTCCTTTCGACTCGGCCTTCCGCAAGAGCTCATATGCGGCCTCTGCGGTCCGGACAGCCGTATCGTTCACACTGATCAGCGCGCTCCCATCCACAATCAGGCCACGGTACCGATCTTTGGGAAGCGCCATGTCGACGACGACGGTCGTCTGGGCCGGGACACGATAGCCTGCCTCTCGAAATGCAACCGCGGCTGCAACTTTTTGTGATTCACTCATCGATTTCGCGAGAAGCTGCGAGTACTCGCGCCAACCGACGCCACCCGGGATGTTCTCGCTCCTCGGTGTGAGCCGCACGTCCTTGTCAAACACGGCCCGAATGCGATCGAGTACATTGGCCCGCTGCGCGATCACGGCGGTGTACAAAAGCTTCTCTTGCGAGGGCGAAGCGCCCACGATCGATCCAAGGTCGCCTGCGGGCCTCGCAATTCCAGGCTTCAGCACGACAAATTCTGAGAACGTCCACGACTGCAAGGCGACGACGAAGACGAGCAGCGCCATGGTGAGGACCTTGATGCCTTGCCTCATGATCGACCTTCATCGCCCACGCTTTGATCGGCGCCGGCCAACCAGTCGGCTGCAGCCCGGCGACCCGCGGCAACCCAGTCGGAAAGCAGGTGAAACTCGATCGGGTTGAAATCCGGCCCCTTTACGTTGACGATGTGCCCGGGGCCTCGAGGAGCCGGTCCCCACGCTCGAGCGGCATATGCAGCGATGCGGGATGGCAGAGACCGACCAGGTTCGTACATCGGTTCCGCCGACGGCCAAAACGCGACGACTCTGTCTTTGGACGCGCCGAAAATCTCGTCGATCCCCTTTCGGTCGAGCCCGCCGTCGCCGTAACGGCGCCCTCCTTGTGAAATCGGCTCGAAAACCCCGGGAATCGCCATCGAGTGTCGGATCGCCCACGCGAGCGAGCCGCGCTCAAACCGTACGGACGCGCCGCTTTCCATGTCGACGGCGAGGATCAAGGCCTCACGCCGGCAGTCCTCGAAAGATTGCTCGCGGGTAAGCACGCGAAGCGCATCGAGCAAAGGGTCAGAACCTCCGAGGTCGCGCCCGACGAAAAAGTCATCCCACGGAAGGTGCTCCGCAACCCGCCCGGCCAGGGAAAGGTCGGATCCGACCGCCCAAAGGGCCGCTACGAACGCACCGGTGTTGACGCCGACCACGCGCGTGATGGGAATCGAACGCCGGTCCAGCTCCATGAGAGCCCCAAGGCCCGCGAAACCGGCGGCGAGCCCGGGGCCGAGCAGCACGGTCCATGCAGACCCTATCATATCCGAACCCCCCGTCTGCCTTATGAGGAGAACAAGCGTCACATACTTCCCGCGGGCGCGCCATATACATCTACCCAAATTCGATGTTTGCCACCATGAGGTGACCCATTTGAAAGAAGCGGGCGACCATTCGCGACGTGCGTCGTATCTTGCTGGAGCGGCGGGCCTTCTCCTCACCGTAGCCATCGTCAGTTATCCCGAAGAGGCATTCGATGCGTCTTTGGACGGGCTTCGGCTGTGGTTCGACGTCGTCCTTCCCGCGCTCCTGCCCTTCTTCGCCATGGCAGAGATCCTGATGGGGCTCGGGGTCATACACGCCGTAGGCGTTTTGCTCGAACCGGTCATGAGACCGGTCTTTCGCATTCCGGGCGTGGGCGGTTTCGCCGTCGCCATGGGGCTTGCTTCGGGATACCCACTCGGCGCCAAGATCACCGGTAGGCTCCGTCGCAGCAATCTTTGCAGTCGAGAGGAGGCGGAGCGACTCATCGCATTTGCCAACACCGCCGATCCGCTGTTTATGATCGGAGCCGTGGCGATTGGGATGTTCGGCTTGCCCCAAGTCGGCGTGACGATCGCCGTCTCCCACTACCTAGCGGTCGTCGTGGTGGGACTCGTGATGCGCTACCACGCAGGCGGGAGCATGTCCCCGCCGCAGCGAAAGCCGCGCGGCGCAATCTTTTCTCGGGCGCTAAGCGCCATGGTCGAGGCCCGCAGCAAAGATCAAAGGCCCTTCGGCGAGCTGTTTGGAGATGCTGTGAAAGATACCGTCAACTCAATGCTCTTTATCGGCGGATGCATCATGATGTTCTCGGTATTTTTGCGCATCATTACGGTTGCCGGCGTCACGGATCTCGTTGCCGCTCCCCTGGAGATGATACTTGGGGCGGTGGGTTTCGACCCTGTTCTCGTTACGGCGCTCATCAAGGGCTCCATGGAGATTACCATTGGATCGCAAAGCGCTGCCCTGGCCGAGAGCGACTTGCTCTCAAAGGTCGTTGCGGCGAGCGCGATCATCGCATGGAGCGGATTTTCCGTGCACGCCCAGGTGGCAGCTATGGTACACGGCACGGACATTCGCGTCGCGCCATACCTTTTTGCTCGGTTTTTGCATGCGGTGATCGCAGCCGTGGTCACCTTGCTGCTGTTTGAACCGCTCGGCGCCGGAGAGGCGCTGCGTGCGATGGGCCCCGCGGCATTCCAGGAGTTGCCTGTCCTAGGACTTTTGGGCGCAAGCGGCATGATCTTTGTGGGCGCGCTCGCTTCGCTTTTGGCCTTGGCCCTCGTCGTGCACGCGCTTGGTCGAGTGCGGATCGCGTATTTCAAGGTGTAACGTTTACGCGGAGCCGTCCGGTTGTCCTCGCTGGAGTTCGGTGCGGCCCTGTTGGACGACGCTCAAAGTCTTCTGCAGGGCCCCTTCGAGATTGGCGAGCACGCTCTCGGCGTACTCGGAAGCCTCTCGCTCCATTTGGCGGGCCTCTTTGCGGGCGTTTTCGATAATGTTTTTCGCTTCGTCCTGCGCCTTTTTTACGATTTCGCTCTCGCTTACCATCTTCGCTGCGTACTCTTCTGCCTGAACGACGATGCGCTCAGCCTCGACCTGGCTCTCTTTTAGCATCCGATCCTTCTCGGACGTGAGCCATTCGGCCCGTTTCACCTCTTCAGGCAGCGTGTTGCGGATCTTGTCGATAAGGTCCAAGGCCTCTTCGGCGTTGATCAAGCTCTTTCCCGTAAGCGGGATTTCGGGAGCCGAATCGATCAATTGATCTAAGCGGTCGAGGAGGATCACCAAGTTCATTCGGTTCAAAGCGATTCGGGCCCCTTCCGGGAGAATTTCGATTTCAAACGCTGCGCGACCGGCTCGGGCACCCAGTCGCCGACAGAGCCGCCCATGCTGGCCACCTCTTTAACAATGCTCGAGCTCAAAAACGAATGTTCGCTGTTGGTCATCAGATACACCATTTCGATTCCCGGGTCCAAATGGCGATTGGCGGTTGCCATTTTTAGCTCTTCCTCAAAGTCGCTCACGGCGCGCAGTCCACGGACCATCGCGACAGCCGAGCGCTTCCGGGCGTACTCGACGGCGAGCCCGTCAAAGGTTTCACACGTCACGTTGGGCAAGTCGGAGGTCGATTCCTCGAGCATCTCGAGACGTTCCGGAATCGTAAAGAGGGATTGCTTGCGAACGTTGGTCATCACGGCGACGTACACGTGATCAAATAGTTTGGCGGCCCGCCGAATGATGTCGAGGTGCCCGAATGTGATCGGGTCGAAGCTTCCGGGATAAATTGCTTTGCGCATGTCTTCCCTCTCGCCTAAAAGAGCGAATTTTGCTCAATCAGAGTTTACGAATAGATTCAGGACCGTCTCGCCGTACACCTTTTCGCGAAACGATTTCAAGTTCTTCAGATTGGGGGGGATCTCCTCCACGGCTCCCCGTTCGACCACGACACGCGCCCGGTCCGCGAGCAGCGGGCTTTCGTCGAGCCAAATGAGAGCTTTCGCGACTTGGCCCATGTCGTAAGGCGGATCAACGAAGACGAGGTCGAACGGACCGAACGCGGCCAAGCGATCATAGGCAAGCGGCGCCTCGCCCCGAATGACGACGGCCGACGCCTCGAGTTTCGTGTGCGCGAGGTTTTCGCGGATGATCGCCGCCACGCGTCCATCGCGCTCGACAAACACGGCGTGCTTTGCCCCACGACTGAGCGCCTCGATGCCTAAGGCGCCGGTGCCGGCGTAAAGGTCGAGTACCCGAGCGCCCTGCACGTCGCCCAAGATGTTGAACAGCGACTCTTTGATTCTGTCTAAGGTAGGGCGAGTTGCGTGGCCCTTGGGCGCGCGCAGCTTCGCGCCTTTGGCGCTTCCCGAGATCACTCGAACCATTGGCGCTCCTCCCTATATATCCCTAACAGCCGAAACAAGCGACGCCAAGCGTTCCCGGGCCCGCATGCGTGCCTACCGTGGGGCCGAGTTCGCCGATGAGGAACGTAATGTTTGGGAACTCAGACTGAAGCTTTTCGCGGAGCGCCTCAGCATCTTCGGGCGCTCGGGCGTGGACCACGGCGGCAAACGGCCCGGGCGATCCGCCTGATTGGGTCTGCAAAAACTCAACCACGCGCGAGAGGACGCGCCCCCTCGCCTTGGCCTGGCCGCGCGCTTTTTCGAGCGGCGTGACCACGCCGTCATCGAGGGTTAGGATCGGCTTTACGTTGAGTAGTCCGCCAACAAGCGCCTGGGCGCGTCCGATGCGGCCATTTTTTTGGAGGTAATCGAGGGTGTCGACCAAGAAGTAAACCCGGCCGTTCGCGATCCACTCACGGCTCATATTGAGCACGGCGTCGGCCGATTCGCCTTGCACGAGGCCGAGCGCGGCTCTGAGCGCGATGATGCCAAGCCCCATCGAGGCAGACTTTGTATCGACCACTTCGATCCGGCGGTCGCTAAATTGCTTGGTTGCGAGGAGGGCGGACTGGAAGGTACCGCTCAGCCTGCTTGAAATATGGTAGGAGAGGATCGTATCGCCAGGCTTTGAGATCGTCTTGTACAACTCGATAAAGGCCGCAGGTGACGGCTGTGACGTGCGCGGCATCACCTCGGCCTTTTCGAGGCGCGCATAAAACTCGGACGTGGACAAATCTACGCCGCTTTGAAACTCCTCGTCTCCGAAGTGTACCGTGAGCGGTACGATGTGAATGAGGCGAGCGACGCCGTACTCCTCAAGCAACGAAGCCGACAAGTCCGACGTTGAGTCGGTGACGATGTGGACGTTCACTTTGGTCTTCCTCCTCGGGTCTAGCGGAGCGGCTGCGGCCGGTCAATGCCTTGCGCTCTTTGCTCGCCACGCTCGCAAAGACTCCATCAAACCGATATCCTTTGTAAAATCGACAAACCTAAAGTCGGAGCGACCTGATTGCCTCAGGCCCAAAAACTCGCCCGGCCCCCGGGCGGCGAGGTCGATCTCCGCGATGCGGCGGCCGTCGTCGTACTTACGCAATACGTTGACGCGGCGGAGCGCGCTCGTCGTCTGTGGGTCGGTTACAAGCAGGCAGTAACTTTGGTGATTGCCCCTGCCAATCCGACCTCGAAGCTGGTGCAATTGCGCAAGGCCAAACAGATCTGCCCGCTCGATGACCATCACCGAGGCATTAGGAACGTCGACGCCGACCTCGATGACCGTCGTCGACACGAGGACGTCGAGCGCGCCCTCGCAAAACGCACGCATGGTCGTCTCTTGCTCTTGGGCAGACATGCGGCCATGCACAAGCCCGACATTGAGGTCTGCGAGCCACGTCGAGGCGAGCCTTGCCGCAAAGGTTTCGGCCGCTGCGCCGTCGTCTTCTTCGCCTGTCTCAGGGTTTACCCTGGGACAGACCACGTAGGCCTGCCGACCGAGCGCGACCTGCTTGCGGACGAACGCGTAAACCTCTTCTCTCTTTTGCGGATGAATCCAGCGTGTGTCGACCGGCTTTCTGCCGACCGGGCGCTCGTCGAGCAACGTGACATCCATCTCGGCAAACAGCGCCATGGCGAGCGTCCGGGGGATCGGCGTGGCGCTCATTGCCAGAATGTGCATGCGCCCTTCGCGATCCAATGCGGCGCGCTGGTCCACCCCAAACCGGTGCTGCTCGTCGATGACGCCAAAAAACGCCTTTGAAGCCGTAAATTCGGCCGAGAGCAGCGCGTGGGTGCCGACAACGATCATGGGAACGCCGTTTGCCGCCGCGTCGACGACATTGCGGCGTTCTTCTGCGTCCATCCCCGCTACGATGAGCTCCACGCGCACGCTCCATGGGGAGAGCAACGACCGCACGGTCCGCTGGTGTTGCTCGGCAAGGAGGCGTGTCGGAGCAAGGAAGAGCGCCTGGCCTCCGGCAAGGACCGCGCGCAGCGCCCCGTATGCGGCGACGACCGTCTTGCCTGAGCCCACGTCGCCATTGAGCAGCCGACGCATCGGACGAGTTCGCTCCATGTCCCCCGACACCTCTGCCAGGGCGCGCCTTTGCGCCTCGGTCAAAGTGAACGGCAGCGCACGTTCAAACTCCTCGATCGGCATGAGCGACTCGGGACAAGATAGCGCGATGCCCGACGCAGCGCGCCGACGCTCCGCTTCGGCCTCCTTGTAATAGGCATAGAGCTCGCCCAATGCGAGACGTCGCCGCCCTTCCTCCGGGTCCTCAGGCCTGCTTGGCCGATGCGCCATGTCGAGCGCTTGCGCAAGGGTCGGCGTCTTGGCCTGCTCGAGCAAAGAATGCGGAAGCGTCTCTTCGGGCGCTGCATGATCGAGCGCCCACAGGATCCACGTGCGCAGGCGCTTTTGACTCAGGCCCTCGGAGAGCGGATAGATCGGCAAAAAGGCCTCGGTCGGCGTCTTGGGGTGAATGATGACGTCATGGAGTTGAACGCCGTCCCACGACCTGCGAACGCGCCCGGTTACAATGCACTTCGAACCGGCGTCAATCGGCGGTTTTGGATCCCGGCGGAAAGGCGCTTGGAAAAACCAAACCAATCGGAGCGAACCGGTGTCGTCCTCGATCTCCGCTTCCGCTAGGCACAGGCCGCGCCTCTTGGTCCTGCGGGCGTGAGCGCGCGCCACGCGCCCCTTCACGGTTACCCACTCGAGATCATCGTCGATCGCTCCGATCGCCACGGGTCGCAGGTCCAAGTAACGCCGGGGCAGGTGGAAAAGGAGCCCGTCCGTATCGTGGATGCCGAGTCGTTCGAGCCTGGCGACGGACGCTTTACCGACGCCAGGAACGACGGTGAGATCGGGCATGGCGCGCTACTCCACGCTGAGCACGTAGTGGTAGATTTGATGTCCTCCGTAATAGGCTTCAAACTCGACATCGTCCCACCGGGAGCGCAGCGCCGCAAGGTGCGCTTCGACATCGGATGGGTCGACGCTCGCGCCGTGAAAGAGCGTTACCAACTGACCGGGGTCGGGGTCCAGCGATCGGATCAGATCGACAAGGACGGGAGAGAGCTCGATACCTGAAGCCAATACTTTGCCCGACACCAAGCCGATAAACGCGCCCTCCTGCACCGGGACCCCTCCCACGCTGGCATCGCGAATCGCCTGCGTGAGGGCTGCTACTTTAAGCTCCGCAATGGTCGAGCTCATCTCGCGCCAGACGTCGTCGACAGACGCGCCCGGAACGATGCAGACGGAGGCGGCTACGGCTTCCGCCTCATTAGATGTCGGCAGCACGCGCACGGCTTTTTGCGTTATCTTTGCCGCCTGCTGCGCGCTAAGCACGACGTCCTTGCTGTTTGGAAGGAGGATGACGTGCTCCTGCGGCATTTGCTCGATCGCCTCGAGGATCTCGCCCGTACTCGGCTTGGAGCCGCCATGTGCCTGCAGGAGCGTCGAAACGCCCTGACTTTCCAAGATCTCTGCAAAGCCGGCGCCCCAAACGACAGCGAGCACTCCGAATTCACCGGATTGGGCCGACTTTGGCGACGGACGCGGGACGTTGTTCCTGGCGGCGGCGTGTGCGTCAGACGCTGCGGCCGTATTTTGCTCCCACATGTTGCCAACGCTCACCGATGAGATCTGGCCGAGCTCACATCCTACTTCGAGGGCGAGGCCCGGGTTATTGGTGTGCAAGTGCACCTTGACGAGGGACTCTTGGCCTACCACCATGAGTGAGTCTCCCAAAGGAGCAAGGCGAGCCCGAATGGCGTCCCTTGAAAGCCTCTCGCCGCGGATGAGGAATTCCGTACAGTAGCCGTACTCGATCTCGCTCGCCGTGATGGCGTGGCGATTGTGGGCGTCGCCGGCAGTCAAATGGCCTACGTCACCGTGCGGCGAGTGCGCTACATGGGGGGACGCATTGCTGCGTGAGTCCGCGGCGCGGCCAAGGTCGCTTGCAACGTACTCCCCCCGCAAAGCGCGCAAAGCAGCGTCCAGCATGACGACCAATCCCTCGCCGCCGGCGTCGACGACCCCGGCTTCTCCCAATATGGGAAGCATCGTCGGAGTCTCGTCCAGGACGACGCGTGCCCGTTCGAGTGCGGACGCCCATACCCCGATCACGTCCGCGCCGCGCGCAGCGGACTCCTTTGCCGCCTCCGCAGCGGCTCGAGCGACCGTCAAAATGGTCCCTTCCTCAGGCGTCTCAACCGAAAGGTACGCAGCCTCTGACGCCCTGCTCAAGCAGTGGGCGAGGTCGTGAGGCCCCGCTTTTTGGCGCCCCTTGCCTCCGTCGTAGAGCCCTTGGAAGTATTGCGACAATATCGTTCCCGAGTTGCCTCTTGCCCCGAGGAGCGCCCCTTCCGCCAACGTGGACAACACGTGCGAAAGGTCGGACTCCTCACGATCCCCGTTTTCCCCATTCAAGCGCATGACGGCGGCCCGCACCGTGAGGGACATGTTGGTGCCCGTGTCGCCGTCGGGAACAGGGAAAACGTTGAGTTGGTCGATTCTCCCCTTTTCTCGCTCCAACGAGGACGCCATGGCGCGCGCCATTTCCGCCATCCTTGCCCCGGTCAACCACTCTAACAAAGAATAAGACCTCCAGATCCGCTGGACACATAATAAAAACGTAACCAGCCCACCGGGTCCCGACCCAAGTGATCAACTTTAGCTGGACATAACACGCACTATACTTCGTGGCGTATAGTGCCTATCCTCTTGCCGCGCCCCTACCTTGCCCTATACAGAGCCTCCTAAAGGACCGCCTCGTTCGAGAGCGGTTGAACAGCGCCCATACTCGGCTTCGGCGGCGCACATCTACTTGATGAAAGTTCATAGGCCGGATACTTGTCATGGAATGACGCAATCAATATTGGACACACGCTAGGGCTGTGTGCTAAACTTAGAGGGATTTTCGGCGCATGTCAAGTGATGCTCGATACGATTGGGAGGAAGTACCTATGGCAAGGCGTTGCGTGGTTTGTGAGAAGAGCACGCAGACAGGGCATAATGTTTCGCACTCAAATCGCAAGACCAACCGGGTATGGTTGCCCAACCTGCAGCGGATCCGCATCGTCCTGGACGGTCGTCCAAGGAGAGCGTACGTCTGCACCACGTGCATCAAATCGGGCAAGATCGAGCGGGCCATCTAACTAATAGATTGGCCCGCCTCCACTGCCGCCCTTTCGACCCGCCCGCCTGCTTGGACACGGCGAGCCAGGTATTCAAGCCTTCCTTGCAGCTCGCTTGATTCCTTATAAAACGGAAACCAAGCGAGCGGCCATTTCGGCCAGTCGAGCGTCGGCTCCAGGGAGTGCAAAATCTCTTTCCAATCATCTCCGATCACCGCGGTTTCCACCCGATCTAGGGATGGCGCGTGATCCGTCAGCCACGAGCCGAGCGCTTTGATGTCGCGCTCGTTTGCCCGCGCAAAGATCAGCATCGGCTCAGATCCAAGCAAGTTGAGCGTCAACGTCAGTTCCTGTTCGCTTCGCACCTCGTTTCCCGGATACCATTGAAGTCCCTCGGGGATGTCGAGATCCGACAGCACTTCGTACATTCGCCCATCGGTCCGCCACCCCACCAAGATGAGTGCCACGCTTCTCGTTCCCCTTTCGCACGCCCACTGTTTGAAAGTCGACAACGGCCCCCGGGCGTCCGCCTTTTAGATGTGTCGATCTCTGCCCAGGTTCGTCACCAGCCATGCCCATGAGGGGAAGTTTTTATTTTGTTTTGAATCGCTCTTTTCAGTCTTTTGTGTGTGCGCGCTGGGCGCGCTCTTCGGGATCACCCGGAGATTTTACTTGTCCGTGAAGCGCCGCCCCCTGTCTAAAGTGGAACCGCCCGGAGACCGTGTCGCTTGGTCCCAATATATACCTCTGCACACCTTGTAGTCAAGTTATACTTAACTCAATTTGCAGTTTTGATTTAGGTTACAGATCGTGACGTTGTTCCGGCTACTTAGCGCTCACGGGTTCGCTCTCTCATGAGACGGATTACGCCTGCTGGATCAGGCGATTGAAAGACTGCAGTCCCCGCTACGAGGGCGGTCGCGCCGGCGCGGGCGCAAAGTCCAGCGTTGTCCGGTCCGACGCCGCCGTCCACTTCGATTTCGAGCTTTAAGTTCATATCGCTCGCAAGCCTCGCCGCCTCCTCCACCTTGACGAGTGTCTCCTGGAGAAAGCGCTGCCCGCCAAACCCCGGATTTACCGTCATCACGAGGATCAAATCGACGAGGTGCGCCACGTGTTTGACCGCCTCGATGCCCGTTGCCGGGTTGAGAGCCACACCAGCCTTGACGCCCGCCTCGTTGATCTTTTGAAGCGTCGAATGCAAGTGTCGACAGGCTTCGGCGTGGACGGTGATCCTGTCGGCGCCGGCATCGACGAAGTCGGCGATGTACCGCTCAGGATCGACGATCATGAGATGCACGTCAAAGAAGAGATCGCAGATCGGGCGCAGCGCCTTGATGATTCCGGGCCCAAAGGAAATGTTGGGAACAAAGCAGCCGTCCATCACATCGAGGTGCAGCCAATCGGCCGATCGCACCGAATCGAGTGAATCGGCTAACCTGGTGAAGTCTGCAGCAAGCAGGGACGGCGCAATCTTTACGTTCGTTATATCAATACCGGCGTTCAAAGTTGAGTTCCACCTCGTTCAATATGCGTAAGTACCGGCGATACCGCTCGGCGTCGACATCGCCCCGCTCGAGCGCATCTTGGACGGCGCACCCCGTCTCTTTTCGATGCAAGCACCCAGGAAACCGGCAACTGTTTCCGACATCGCGAAACTCTGGATAAAGGTTTGGGAGGTCGCGGGGATCGAGTTCAGGAACGGCGAGCGTCGAAAAACCCGGCGAATCGGCAACCCAGCCGCCCTTTGGGAGTGGGAGTAAGGTGACTTCTCTCGTCGTGTGCCGTCCCCTCTGGGTCTTGACGCTGACCGCCTCCGTCTCGAGGTTCGCCCCCGGTATGAGCGCGTTTAGCAAACTCGACTTGCCTACCCCGGAGGGTCCGGCCAAGACGGACACCTCGCCGACCAGCTCCTCGGCGAGGTCGTCAATCCCAATCATCGTATGTACGCTTGTAAAGACGGCTCGATAACCCGCCTTTTCGTACGCCGCAGCAAGTCTTTTGGCCTCGTCTTGCGCGATCAGGTCCACCTTGGAAAAGACGAGGAGCGCTCGAATTCCCTCCCGCTCGACCTGGAGCAGGATTCGATCGAGGAGCTCCATGTTGGGCGGGGGATTTGCGCACGCCATGACGACGACTGCAAGGCTTACATTGGCCACAGGCGGCCGGATCAGCACCGAGCTGCGTTCGAGGACGTCTTCAACCACGGCGTCGCCTTCGCTCGTGACGTGCACGAGCACGCGATCACCGGCGAGGATCGCCCCTTTCCGCTTGATCCGCCCCCGGGCAACCGCCCGCACCTCTTCGCCGGAGGGCAGCGCGATCATATGAAACCCGCCCACGCTCTTAGTTACCGTACCGATCCGTCTTTCGTCACCTGCCACCGAATTTGATCAGCCTTTCTGATTGGGGCTTAGAGTTTCTGTGTGTTACGGCCTGCGGAACACCTCGTTCATTTGAGGCACTCCGTCAAACCATACCTGGACCATCGCCTCGTCGCCCCGCACGTGAACGGTGTGCGTAAAGCGCGATCCGCCCCGGTGCACTTCGCTGTAGACGACGCGCGGCGACCAATCGTCCGTCACCATCACGACGACGAGTTGTGACGGACCCTCGGGAACAGCGATCAAGACCGGAATCTCCCAGTTTTTGTCGGCCGTCTCCGCAATTGCGGGTTCTTCTCTGCCGACCGGCTCCTCGGGTCTCACCGAGTAGATCAGGCCGAACGTGGAGCCTACTTCGACTTGATCTCCCGGCCTAGGATGCTGATCGATCACTGTGTTGGGCTGGATCGACACGCTGGGTTCGCCGTGGATCGTCCCGGCCACGAGCCCCAATGACTCGAGCAGCGACTGAGCCTGGCTGAGCGTCTGTCCGCGCACGTCGGGGACCGTAATCAACGTCAGCGGCTGACTCCCACGCGCCACTTGGATGTCGACGGCCCGTCCCTCCTCGAGCCGCGTTCCGGCAGGCGGATCCTGCCCGATGACGGTATTTGGCGGGACGTTCGGATTAAACTCCTCGACAACCTCACCCATCGTGAGTCCCTGCTGCGTGATGGAGAGCTGCGCTTCCGTCTTTCGCAGTCCCACGACCTCCGGCACGACCACATAGCGCGGCCCTTGGCTCACCGTGACTCGTATCGCACGGCCTTTGCGCACCTCCGCCCCACCGTCCGGGGTTTGGCGGATCACCAAGCCCGTTTCCACTTCACGGCTATAGGTGTACTGGATGTCGGGGTCGAGCCGTAGGCCCTGTTCGGCCAGGCGTTCACGCGCCGTTTCCAGGTCGAGTCCCGCAAGGCGGGGCACTTGGACGACTTCCGGAAAGATCAGCGCCGGCAACTGCTGTGCCGCCCAGGCCAGCCCGCCCACGAAGCCGACAAAAACGATCAGGGCGAACAGCCAACGCCGCTTTCTCCTCTTTTCGGGTTTTTGGCGCGGTCGGGGCATTCCAATCTCGTCCTCTCCCAAGCGGCGCACCAGCGTCTTCTCGTCATCGCCGAGCGCCGGCATCACCTGTGTATCGCCCGCAACATCCATCGTAGACTCAGGGGCCCGATCGGGCAACGCCCTACGCACGGCGTCGAGCTCTTTGAGCAAAATGGCGGTCGATGCGGGGCGGTGCTCCTTTTCTTTCGACATCATTTTTGCGACGAGCCGGTCGACTTCGATCGACACATCCGGGGCAATCGATCGCACGTGGGGCGGCTCCTCTTGAATGTGCTTTAGCGCGACCGCGACGGGACTCTCGCCCGTGTACGGGAGCCTTCCGGTCAACATCTCGAACAACACGACGCCGAGGGAGTAAATGTCGGAGGCGCTGTCTACGGCCTCACCCCGCGCCTGCTGGGGCGAGAAGTAGTGAACCGACCCGATCACCGTGCCGGTCTGCGTCAGCGACGCCGCGCTCGATGCGCGGGCGATGCCGAAGTCGGTCACCTTGACGGCCCCGTCGTCCGTGATCAGGATGTTGTGCGGCTTTATGTCCCGGTGGACGAGGTTGCGCCGGTGCGCGGCCCCGAGCCCTTCCGCGATCTGGATTGCGATCTCGACGGCTTCGCGCTCTGGAATGCGCCCTCTGCGGCGGATGATCTCCTTGAGCGTCTCCCCTTCGACGTGCTCCATCACGATGTAGTAAACGCCGTCGTCCTCGCCGACATCGTAGATGTTGACCACGTTTTGATGGTTGAAACTCGCGGCAGAGAGCGCCTCGAGGCGAAAGCGTTCGACAAACTCTCGGTCGGATGCGAATTGCTCGCGCAGGATCTTGACCGCGACGACGCGCTCCAGCAGCATGTCTTGAGCTCGGTAGACGACGGCCATGCCGCCTTCGCCCACTTTATCGCGCAATTGGTAGCGGTCCCGCAATATCCGGCCCGTCAAAAAATCACCCACGTATCAATAATCTCCTTCGGCGCTGGAACGCAGCGTGCTCGAAACGATCGCGCGTGCGATCGGAGCCGCCTGCGCGCCCCCGCCTCCGCCGTTTTCAACGACGATTGCAAACGCGATGCGAGGCGATCTAGCAGGGGCAAAGCCGATGAACCACGCATGGGGCCGCCCGTGAGGGTTCTCCGCCGTGCCCGTCTTCCCTGCCACGAGCACGCCGGGCGCCTTCGCTTGGGCGCCGGTTCCGCTCTCTACGGCACGAATCATCGCTTCACGCACGATGTGCGCCACGCCCGGTGAGATCGCCCGCACCGGGGTGGAATGAGGCGCCTCATTTACCGCGCCGCCGGGCGCGCGCAAAGCGCGCACGACACGCGGCTCCACGGCCCATCCGCCGTTTGCAATCGCCGCTGCGACCATGGCCATTTGCATCGGCGTGACGAGCAGCGATCCTTGACCGATGCCCATGGCCGCCAGCGCCGCCTCGTCCGCGACCTCCTCGGCCGTGGGAAGTCGTCCACCTGCCGCCGGGATCGACAAGCTTGGCCTCATCCCGATCCCAAGCGCCCATCCGGTCTCCAGGATGGCCCGAGCGCCGGTTTCCACGGCCAAATGCGCGAACGCGGCATTCGAAGAGACTACAAGCGCATCGTCGAGCGCAATCGGGCCGTATGCCGTCTGCCCGGAGTTCTCAATCCGCTTGCCGTTGATGACGACGTAACCTTGATCGTCAAAAACGTACCCCGGATCCGCGGCGCGGGTTTCGAGCGCGGCGATCATGATCACGGGCTTGAACGCGGAGCCGGGCGGGTACTGCCCCATCGTCGCTCGATTGTAGAGCGGCCCTTCGCCATCATCCGCAAGGCCGATCACATCGCCCAGGCGACCTGGATCGAACGTGGGGCTGCTCACCATCGCGAGCACCGATCCGTCGTTTGGATCGAGTACGACGACGGCCCCTTTTCGATCGCCCAGCGCTTCATGAGCCGCACGCTGAATCTCAAGGTCGATGGTAGTGACGACGTCCCAGCCCCTAAGCGGCCTTCCCATCGCCTTGTCGAGCGCTCGATCGAGTTGATCCGTCATGCCGAGCAGTTCACCGTTGTAAGCCCGCTCGATTCCGGACTTGCCGTAGCGCACGTCGGAGTATCCCACCAAGTGGGCAAGCGACAACGGGCCGACGTACGTCCGGCGCCCGGTCACCGGGTCGTTCACCGCGAGCGGCTGCATGTCGGCAGCAAGTATCTCGCCCCTCAAAACCGAGCGCTCTTCCCGCAAAGTCCGCACGTTTCGACTATCGACCCGAAGCGCCGGGGCGGCGACGACGCTCCAGTACGCAGTCCAGACTGTAAGCAGGGCGAATGCTCCGACGATCAAGCGCTTGGTCCATTTCAACCCTCGTTCCATCGCGGCGCCTCGCTTACTTCATCGAGGGTTCGTTCCTTTGCGACAAGCGCGCAATTGACAAGGCCAAGCTGTACGAAGGATGAGATCATCGAGCTCCCCCCGTAACTGACGAAGGGGAGCGTCACACCCGTGACAGGCAACAGACGCGTCACGCCGCCCACGATCAAAAAAGTTTGCATGGCCACCAATACGGAAAGACCCGCTGTCCCTAGGCGGACGTAGTCCTCCACGTTGGGGTCGAGTGCGGGGTGAAGCGCCCGTATACAGTAGACTGCAAACAAAAAGAGCAGGCCTGCGGCGCCGATGAACCCGACCTCTTCAACGATGAGGCTGTAGATAAAGTCGGTCTCGACGGCGGGAATCCGGTGCGCTAACCCGTGTCCCCACCCAGAGCCGAAAAAGCCGCCTCCGGCCAGTGCGAACATGCTCTCGACGATTTGATAGCCGGGACCGTCTGCCATGCTCCAAGGGTCGAGCCAGACTTTGAATCGGATCCGCACGTGATCGAAGAGGAAGACGGCCGCTGCGCCGCCGGCAGCGGCGAGACCGCCCCCAATCACGGCGTAAAACAGCCTGCCGGTCGCAGCGGTGAGCATCCAAACGCACAGCCCGACCAAAATGAGCGCCGCGCCAAGGTCCCTTTGCGCGACAAGGGCCAGCGCAAAAAGCAGCGCCATGGCGCCGATCGGTCCAAGATGCTCAAGGCGCGCCGGCACGCCTCCGACTCTTCCAGGGGCGCCGGTCAAGAACATCCGATTTTCGGCCAAATACGACGAGAGAAAAAAGACGACGCAAATCTTTGCTATTTCTACGGGCTGAAAACTAAAAAAACCAAGATCGAGCCAAGAGCGCGCCCCCCCTGACCGAACGCCAAACAAGGCGGTGAGCGATAGGAGGGCAAGTCCACCGATCGCCCAGACGTACCGATAACGCCTCACCCAGTTCCACGGGCTCACAAGGGAGATCCACGTAAACAAACCGATCCCGAGGATGATCCACCTGACCTGGCGAAACGCCAAGTCAGCGTCGAGGCGGACGAGCGCTGCAAGGCCGATCCCGGTCAGGGCGCACACGACGCCAAGCAACATCGGATCGACCGGGCGACCGCGCGCGCGCAAAAACCAAATGGAACCGACATAGGCGATCGTATACAGGACCGGGAGTGCCAAGTGGCTGAGGTGGAGCGCGCCGTCACGGCCTAGCTCGGCAAGGAGGATCGCCGCGTTGCCCGCGCCCAGCGCCCACAGGACGAGTCTATCCACGAACGTCTCCCTCCGGAAGAGCTAGGATCGCGGAGACGTTGTCCGGAGCGCCGCGGGCGTTTGCCTGCTCGATCAGCGCGTCGACGGCGGCTTGTGGATCGGAGTTGCTCGAGATGATCGCGTGAATCTCCTCATCAGAGAGCACGCCCGTCAAGCCGTCGGAACAGAGCAGCAGCCCGTCCGTTGGTTTCAAACGAAGCCTCACGGTGTCCACTTCGACCGTCATCGCGGTGCCGAGCGCGCGGGTGAGCATGTTGCGGTACGGATGGACGTGCGCCTCCTGGCTGCTCAGGCTGCCGCTTCGCATGAGCTCCCACACGACCGAATGGTCCTCGGTAAGTTGGACGATCGACTCGGGCTGGACGAGATAAGCGCGGCTGTCTCCCACGTGGCCGAGGACCGCTTCCCCATTGACGAGGAGCGCGACGGTTAGCGTCGTGCCCATGCCTTTGAGTTCGGGGGCTTGGAGCGACTTGGAGTAGACGAGCGCATTGGCGGCGCGGACCGACGCGCGCACAAGATCGATCGCCACGCTGGATTTTTCGCAATCCGCGGGCGCCTCGTGATCTTGAAAGTGGGCTACGACCGATTCCACGGCAAGCCGGGACGCGACTTCTCCTGCTTGGTGCCCGCCCATGCCGTCGGCCAGTACGAGGAGCTTATCGTCCGCCCACAGACAGTCTTCATTGATCGGCCTTACCCGGCCGGCATCGGTCCCGTACCCAACTCGCATACGCTTACTTCACCTCAAAGCGAAACCGCGCCCGGCCCACTTCAATTGTCATTCCCGAATCGAGGGATGCGCGGCCTGTCAAAGGTCGATCGTCAACGCGCGTTCCATTCGTCGTTCCAAGGTCGGTTACGATGAATTGCCCACCCACTTCTCGCACCACGCAGTGCCTTGTTGAGACGTAAGGATCAACGATGCGCAGTTGATTTTCGGGCCCGCGTCCGATCTGGATGCAGTCGGTTACGGATATCCTCGCGCCTGGGGTTAGCCTTCGCTGTTCGCCGGTTCCCTCCTTTAACCATACCTCGGCGCTCTCGGCAACCTCTTCCAGCATCAGGCGTCCCGACCGCCCGCGACGACGAGCATCGATCGTCGGGCTCGAGGCGGCCAGCGCGCGATATAGTTGGAGGATAAAACCGAGGAGCACGGCAAGGAACGCCATGCGCCCGAGCCACCAAAGCACGGATCCCATGGTCATACCCGATCGAGTCCAATCTTGGTGCGCTCCGATTCGAGCGTGAATGCGAGCGTAGTAAGGCCAACGGCCACTTGGTCGCCGTCAGCCAACGTCTCCTGCACGATGGACCTTCCATTCTTGCGTGTGCCGTTGGTGCTGTCGAGATCTGTGAGCCACCAGACGCCATCCCGATAGCTGATCTCGGCGTGCCGCTTCGAGACGCGGGTGTCGCTCAAGGCCAAGTCTGCCTCCTCCAGACGCCCGATCAGGTACGTGCGCTCCCCCTTCAGTTCCAATCGTCTTCCGGTTTCCGGGCCGCTCACCACTTCCAAGATCGCCGAAGCGCCGCTCACACGAGGTGAGGGTGACGCGGTCTTCGCGACGAGTGCGTCGTAACGCCTCGTCTGGAAGTCCGCGCCATCACCTGCGGGCGCCTGGACGTTTGTATGGTCCGATCGGTTTGGCGCCGCCTTTCCGGACTCGTCAAAGCTTGCCGTGACGACGACTCGGCCCGCTTCGGCGCGCTCGGAGGCCGAGATCTCGAGCCGAACGGCGCCTGCAAATGAGTACCCTCGCTTTGCGGCGATACGCTCTACGTAGTTTGCGGCGTCCCGCTTCACGGTGTTTAACACGGGACGCAACGCTTCAAGGTCGTCCTCGTGGACCGTGGCATGGAACACATTTGGGACATACACGGTATCGACGCTGAGGGTTCGCTGTCGCTCCATCGCCTTTGCCATCTCGCGGGCGATCTCGAGCGGCTGAACCCGATCCCCGGCGCGCTTTGGAAAGACCCGGCGCACTAAGGCGTCGATCCGTTGTTCGACGTCGGAGAGCAAGCCCATCTGGCGATCACCTCACAAACGACCTTTGCAAAGAGTTACGAGAATTCACCGCAGAAAGCGCGCCGGCCGCAAGTTTCAAGCTCGTGGACGGCTCCTGCGCAACTGTCCGCACGCCGCCTGAATGTCGGCCCCCCGCTCTCGCCGGATCGTCGTCGGCAGGCCGCCCTTGCGCAAGCGCTCGGCAAACCTTTCGATCGCATCGTCGCGCGATCTAAGGAGACCCGTCTCCGGCACCGCGTTGAGGGGAATCAAGTTGACGTGGCACATGAGCCCATGCGCGTGCTTTAGTACGCCCTCGGCCTGGTCGAGCCCGTCGTTGACGCCGTCGATCATGACGTACTCAAACGTGACGCGCCGGCCGGTCGTCGTCACGTACCGTCTGCACGCATCGATCAACGCCTCGATCGGGTACTTGCGGTTGAGCGGCACCAGTCGGTCACGCACGTCATTCGTGCCGGCGTGCAAGGAGATCGCGAGCACAAACTGCAAACGTTCCTCGGTAAAGCGCTCGATCATCGGCACAACACCCGAGGTTGAGATCGTGATGTGACGTGCGCCGATCGATTTTCCCCAAGGGTCATTCAATAGTTTGGCCGCCTTGATCACGTTGGCGTAGTTTTGGAACGGTTCGCCCATTCCCATGAAGACGACGTTGGTCACTTTGTGGCCGGAGCTCTCCTCCAGCGCCCGCACTTGATCGACGATTTCGCCTGCCGCAAGGTTGCGGTTAAACCCTCCCAGGGCCGTCGCGCAAAATGCGCAACCGATCCCGCAACCGGCCTGTGAGGATATGCACGCGGTCTGACGCTTTCCTTCGGGTATGAGCACGGATTCGATCGTCAACCCGTCACAAAGCTTCATCAGCAACTTAGTGACGCCGTCTTGCGAACGTTCGCACGCGATCGTTTCCAGCCGGTCGACGCGATATTGGTCGGCCAAGGCTGAGCGCAATCCCTTGGAAAGGTTGGTCATCGAATCGATCGAGTCGACGTCCCGCTGATGCAGCCAGCGCATGATCTGCTCCGCCCGGTAAGACGGTTCACCTGCGCGCTCGATGAGGTCGCGCAATTCGGCCCGATCCATCCCCACGATGTTGAGTAATTGAGTTGACGAGACGGTAGACATTAACTTCCCCATTTCTGCCGAGCGAGGAATCGAGTGCTGGGAAATGTGCCAAGGCCTCTGCGGCAACACTACCACATACGCAAGGCTTTTTCGCCAATCAAAGGTGTGTGGTCGACCTGTGAGCAAACAAGCCAGGGTACATTTTCTAACGGCGTACCTCGAGTACCTATACGATCAAGGAATCAAGTCTGAGTATTACTATGTCGGCGACGCAAGCCGCTACTTGCGATTTCTCATCCAAAACAGCAGGCCTGAGGACATCCAGGCGTTCCTTTCGACATCGTCGTCTGCTGCATACCGCCGCAGGCTTGCGATGACGCTCAAAAAGTTTTACGCATTTGCGGCCGAGCGTCTCGACGTCACCAACGATCCATTTATGACTCAACCAGGTGCAACGCCCATTGACAACCCCTAAGACGTTGGGCTAGAATTATTGATGTTGCATCGGGGCGTGGCTCAGCTTGGCTAGAGCGCTGCGTTCGGGACGCAGAGGTCGCCAGTTCAAATCTGGCCGCCCCGACCAACATCGTCGCCCCTTCGTGGCGGCGCCCATAGGCGGTTTTTTAGTGGGAAAGAGCCCGGCGGAATATAGCGCTGGGCTCTTTCTCATTCAATAGTGTAGCCGATTGGGCCTTGAGTAATCAAGATGGAGCGGCTTTGCCCGCGCCTTTCGCACGGCCGATGCATAGTGTGATTGTAGAAAACGTCATCCGTCCCGCGTGCGATAGGCCACGGACGACAAGGGTGTGGGAACGCAAAGTGCACGAGCACCTTACTGAAAAGCTCCTGCTCCTTGAACGCCTTCTCCTGCGAAATGACTATCAAGACCTCATGCTAAGCACGCGCGCCCCCCAACTGCACCAGAAAGTGCTGCGGATCGTGCGGCTCAAAGAACAACAAATCAAGCTCTTGGACGACTTGCTCAGAGAGATGGAGCAATACTCAAGATCGGGGCGGCGCTTGGCGAGCCCGCCGCCCGGTGAGTAGCGCGTCGCTGGTTATTACCCGACCTTTTGCTGCAAGCGAATGTGGTCGGCAAGCTTTGCGATGACCATCGAGTTAGTGGGACATGTCTTTTTTGCTCTCGGTCCCTGGCCGCACAGCTCGTCGATAAACTCGCGATTGCCGCGCTCATAACATGCCAGCACCGCGTTTCGAATGGCCGCTTCCACCCCGCCGGGCGTCGTGCGATACTTCTCCGCAAGTTCGGGGTAGAGCCGCTTTGTCAATGCGCCGCCAAGCAACTGCGTGTCGCGCAGCACCATCAAAACGCCGTCACGCAAGTAGTTGTAACCTTTGAAATTCGGCGGGACGCCCATGCGGTGAAGGAGCTGCGTGACGGTAAGTGAGGCATCTTCTACGCCCCGGACGAGGCCCCGATCACCCCTCGCCTCGCCCACGAGCGCCGATCCGGACCCGCTCGAAAATTGTCGGATGCGTTCGGCGAGCAGCTCGAGGTCGAATGGCTTGATAATGAAATACTCAGCCCCAAGCTCGGTAAACCTTTGGATGATGTCCTCCCGCCCCATGGCGGTCAGCACGATGACCGTCGGCCGTGGGTTTAGGTTGAGGCTCCCCATCCTTTCCAGGACGGCCATGCCGTCGAGGTTGGGCATCGTGATGTCGAGCACGACGACGTCGGGCCTCGCCTCCTCCATTCGGTCCAACGCTTCCTTGCCGTCGTGCGCGATTGCAGCGATCTCCATGTCCCCTTGCGTGGTCAAGAACTCTTGGATCGTTCGACACAGCTCGACGTTGTTGTCGGCGATCATCACTCGGATCGGTCGTGAAGCCATACTTATGGAGATCCTCCTTATAGCGGTCGCCAGTAAATTTTGTCAAGAATTCCCCGCGATTCCAATCACTCCTTCATTTTCCAACTTCTCGTCGAATCGCTCGGAAAATAAACATACCATCCGTCCCGTCCAAATGTGGCGCAAGTTGCAGCGCGGCTCCATCGAGCGCGAATCGATCTCTTGCAAGGTTCGCGAGCGATGGGAGGTCGTCCGCCATCGACTCGGGCCGAAATTCGGGGAACCGTGCCAGGAACCACCGTGCGTTTTCGATGTTTTCTTCGGGCTCGAGGCTGCACGTGGAGTAGACCAGCGTGCCTCCTTTTGCTACCAGCCGCTCGGCGCCGGTAAGGATCTCCCGCTGCGTTTGGACGAGCGCTGCGACGTCCTCGGGCGACTTTTGCCAGCGCAGATCGGGGCGGCGACGCAGGACGCCTGTCCCTGTGCAGGGCGCGTCGACGAGCACCCGAGAGAACGTGCCGTACACATCGGGGCTGATCGCACGCGCATCGGCTGTGTGGACGCGGATGAGCCGATCCAGCCCCAGGCGGGCCGCACTGCTTGTTATGAGCGCTGTGCGATGGTCGTGGAGGTCGAACGCGACGATCGGGGCGCTCACAGGGGGCTCGGTTCGGCCTGAGCGAACGTGCCAAAGCTCGGCCAAGTGTGTCGTCTTCCCTCCCGGCCCGGCGCAAACATCGGCGATGGGGCCGCGCCCGTCCGGGGCCACCGCCCAACCGACAAGTTGAGAGCCCTCGTCCTGAATGTGGAAGAGACCTTGCTCAAAGCCTGGTAGGCCCTCGACCGAGCCCGCGGCCCGAACCCGGAGCGCATGCGGAGTCAAACGCCCCATGCTCGGTTCGATTCCCACACTGAGCAGCCCCGCCCTCACATCCTCGACGGAAGTTTTGGCGACGTTGACCCGCAAGGTGATGTCGGCGGGCGCGTTGTTCGTAGCGCAAAGAGACCTGGCGCCTTCATTTCCCCACGCGGCGAGCCAGCGCTCTACGAGCCATCTTGGATGGGATTCCCACGTCTCGAGGTAGGAGGCAATGTCCTTGTCTGGATCTGGGAAACGCACCGAGGCGCGCCCCCGCACGAATGCTCGGAGGACCGCGTTCACGTAGCCCGCAGCGTAGCGCTCTTTCACCTTCGCGAGCTCCACGCTCTCGCTGAGCGCCACTGGTATAGGGACCGAGTCGTGGAAAAGAACGTGAAAGGCGCCGATCCGCATGGCGTTTCGCACCCAAGGCGAAAGGGAGCCGATCCTGCGCTTTGAAAAGCGCGAGAGGTAAAAATCAAGGCGTCCTCGCCAGCGGAGGACGCCATACACGATTTCCGTAGCCAAATTGCGATCCATAGGCGCGAGGTCGTGCGACTGGATGGCCGAAGTCAACGCGATCGGAGCAAAGGCCCCTTTCGTTTCGACCCGCTCGAGCACATGCGCCGCCGCGAGGCGCGCCCGACTTGGCCCCCGCATTAATCCCTCGAATTACGCAGGAGGACGAGCCGGAGCAACTGCAGCGCCGCCACGGCCGCGGCCGCCACATAGGTCAGGGCCGCAGCGCTCAAGACGGCGCGCGTGCGCGGGGCCTCATCCCGATCGATGAAGCCTCGATCGACCAAGAGCTTCATGGCCCTCGAGCTCGCGTTGAACTCGACCGGCAGCGTGACGACTTGAAACGCGACGGCTGCGGTGAACAACCAAATGCCAAGATCCATGAACCAACCACTGACACCTGGAGACGCAAAGATCAGGCCGATGAGAAAGAGCGGCATCGCAAGCTGCGAACCGAAGGCGGCGATCGGGAAAATCTGATTGCGAATCGTCAGCGGGACGTAGTTTTCCGCGTGCTGGAGCGCGTGCCCTGTCTCGTGCGCGGCAACGCCGAGCGATGCGACGGAGGTGCCGTGGTACACGTCCGGCGACAGTCGCATTGTGCGCGACCTGGGATCGTAGTGGTCGGTCAGCCGTCCCGGAATCACCTCTACCGGCACGTCGTGCAATCCGGCGTCGTTGAGAAGCGTCCGGGCCACCTGCGCTCCCGTGATTCCGCTTTTTGCCCGCACTTGTAGGTACTTGGCAAACGTCGACTGCACCTTGAACTGGGCGTACATCGCGAGCGCGAAGGCGGGGATCAGGAGCATAAATCCGATTGGATCGATAAAGTCAATGAATGACATGCTTCCCATGACCTCCATATAAACATCATAAAAGTCCAAAGGGCGATGGAAACCTATGAGGAGCCTTGAAACCGCTCCTCCACTCTAGAAAATACCTTGGCGCGGTTTGCTCTGTCAAGCAAACCCTGCCTTGATTTGAGCAGCATAACCCCCCACAAACACCCCGGCGGTCAACGGCGATTTGCCTTCGGGTTGCGCTTCGAGGATCACGACGGAACCTTCCTTGCAAGCGACGACCACGCCGTCCTCCGATAGGGAGACCACCGCGCCTGGCGGTAGGGAAACCTCCAAAGGTCCTGGGACCGCCCGCAAAATCTTGAGCCGCGCCATACCCATATAGGTGTACGCTCCGGGAAAAGGCGAAAGACCCCGAATGCGGGCGGCAACCTGGGTGGAAGGCATGTCCCAGCGAATCTGCTCCTTCACGACTTTCGGCGCGTAAGTTGCCTTTTCGTCGTCTTGCGGCACGCGCCGCAGCGAGCCCTGTTCGAGTCCGTCGAATGTTGTGAGCAACAAATCAGCGCCAAGCGCTGCAAGCCGATCATGGAGATCGCCCGCGTTGTCGTCCGGCTCGATCGGGATTTCCTCTTGGAGTAGAATATCCCCGGTGTCCAATCCTTCGTCCATGAACATGGTGGTAACACCCGTCGTCGAATCGCCGTGCAAAAGAGGGGCGTGAATCGGCGACGCGCCTCGATACTTGGGCAAGAGCGACGGGTGGACGTTGATGCAGCCAAATTCCGGCCACTCCAAGACGCTCGGGGGGATGATCTTGCCGTAAGCCACCAGCGCAACGGCGTGCGCCCCCGTACATTTCAGCCTGTCCAAAAAGCCTTCATCTCTTACGCTCTCAGGCTTCCACACCTCGAGCCCGAGCGACTTTGCCGCACGCGCCACCGGCGTCGGCTGCACGGCGTGTCCGCGGCCCCTTGGGCGATCCGGAGCGGTCACGACCGCGCGCACGGTGTGAGGCGACTTGCAAAGTCGCTCGAGCGCCGGCACGGCAAATTCCGGCGTCCCCATGAACACGATGTCCAAGCCCATCACGCGCCCCCGGCAGGTTGTTCGCTGTCGGCATCGGCCGCCGACTGGGAACCTTGATCGCCCGGACGGCTGACGCCCGTGGCCTTGTCCGTGAAAAGTATACCGTCAAGGTGGTCCATCTCGTGCTGAATCACCCGAGCCATGAGGCCGCTCGCCTCGATGCGGCGGGACTTTCCTTTGGCGTCCTGCGCCGTCACGACCACGGACTCGTATCGATCCACGTACCCGTATACTCCGGGGATGCTCAGGCACCCCTCGCTGTCCACCTGGGACCCCTTGCCCTCGACGAGCACCGGATTGATAAAGGTCATGGGGCCTTCGCCGGCGTCTGCCACGAAGATCCTGAGGAGGACCCCGACCTGAGGCGCTGCCAGACCGACGCCGTCGGCGGCGTACATCGTTTCCTCCATGTCCTTGATCAGCTTGGCGATCCGCTTCGTCACCTTCTCGACCGGGGCCGCCTTCTCCCGCAGTACGGGGTCGCCTTCCTTGCGTATTTCCAGTACAGCCATGTCGGCTCACTCGCTTTCCAAAAACCCGTGCCTCGCCATAAATCCGTCGGTGTCACAGCATGTTCGCAGGGTCGACGTCGAGAACGAGACGGACGTCGTCTCTTCGCCGCTCAGAGGTGCGCAAGGCGTGCGCCGCCTCCCTTACCTCGCTTGGCGATCCTTTGAGCAAAAGGTGCCACCGGTACCTTCCCTTTAGTCGCGCCAAGGGCGCGGGACATGGTCCCACGACCTCCGGACCTCCGACGATCGCATGGAGGGACGCCCATCCTTCCTGCGCGGCCCGGATCACGTTCTCCTCGACCTCGCCGCTCCACACACACCGCACGAGCGAGGTGTACGGAGGATAGCCTGCCCGCTTCCTAAATCCGAGCTCAAACCTGTAAAACCCTTCATAATCGTGACCCATTGCAGCCTTGATCGCGTAGTGATCGGGCGCGTAGGTCTGAATGATGACACGCCCTTCCCGCTCGCCCCGCCCGGCGCGTCCTGCGACCTGCGTCAGGAGCTGAAATGTGCGTTCGGCGGCCCTGAAGTCGGGAAAGTGCAATCCGGTGTCCGCGGACACCACCCCAACGAGGGTCACTTCCGGAAAGTGAAGCCCTTTCGCGATCATTTGCGTGCCGATGAGCACGTCGTACGCGCCCTCGCCAAACGCCCTCAGGATGCGTCCGTGCGAACCCTTGCGCCGCGTCGTGTCTACGTCCATGCGGATCGTGCGAACATGTGGCATCACGGTGTTCAACTCGTGTTCGACGCGCTGGGTGCCCCCGCCAAATGGCCGCAAGTAGGGTCCCTTGCAAACGGGACACGCGCCTTTGAGCGTCGCGTGAGCATCGCAATAGTGACAGCGGAGCGAGTCGGGTTGATGGAACGTGAGACTCACTTCACACTGGTCGCACACCGGCACATAGCCACACTCACGGCAAAGAAGAAACGAAGCGAAGCCCCGGCGGTTGATGAACAAGACCGCTTGCTCGCCTCGGGCGATGGCCGCGGTCAAACCGTCGAAAAGCAAGCGGCTGAAGACGGACCGATTTCCCGCCGCGAGCTCCTTGCGCATGTCTACAACTTCGACGTTCGGAAGCGGCCTGCCGTCGATCCGCTCAGGAAGGAGGATGTGGGATCGCTCGCCGCGCTCGGCCGCCAAGCGGGATTCGAGCGCGGGCGTCGCGGAGCCGAGTACGAGCGTGGCATTCTCTTCTTTCGCTCGCGTCCATGCCACCTCTCTGGCGTGGTATCGCGGCGCCTCCTCCTGCTTGTACGACGTCTCGTGCTCTTCGTCCAGAATGATCAGGCCGAGGTTTTGCACCGGCGCGAAGACGGCGGATCGCGCTCCGACCACGATGGAGACTTCTCCCCGATGGATCGAGTGCCACTGATCGAACCGCTCGCCAAGGGAGAGGCGACTGTGAAGCACTGCGAGCTTTGATCCAAAATACGCCTGGAGGTGGCTCACGGTCTGCTCGGTTAGGGCGATCTCTGGCACGAGCAAGATCGCCCCACGGCCTCGGCGCATCGCCTCGTCGATCGCCTGGAGGTAAACTTCCGTCTTGCCACTCCCCGTGACGCCCTGAAGCACGTGGGACTGTGCGACGCCCCGCTCTATGCTGCCGACGATCCGCCGCAAGGCCGCGTCTTGAACGGAGCTGAGCCGGTACGGCGCACGGCTTGGCCTGGAGTTTGCTTCTACGGGGCTCCTTCCTACACGAATGCGGACGGGAGCGACGAGTCCCTTTTCGACCAGGCGCACCAATGCATCCCGACCGATGCCCGCTTGCCTGAGCATTTTCAGTTCACAGGGTCGGCCTTGAGAAAGGAGCAATCTCAACGCCGCGGCCTGCTTTGGGGCACGGCGCTCGAGCTCAGGCAAGGCGGCCTCCGCCTGTTCAATTCGATCGACCTGGTAGGCCAGGAGCGTCTGCTCGTTGGCCCTTTGTTTCGACCGCAGGCTGGCTCCTGGAGGCAGGAAGCACTGCAGCGCTTGTGAGAGCGTACACAGGTAAAAGTCGCGCATCCACTTGGCAGCGGCAATCGCAGCGGGCGAGAGCAGCGGATCGTCGTCCAAGATCTCTCCGATCGCCTTTAGGTCACAGCGGTCGCTCGACTCGGAGAGGCCGACGACATACCCTTCGACCCGGTCACGATGGCCAAAAGGCACAGCGACTCTGTGACCGATCGCCAAGCGATCGGAAAGATGTGCGGGAACAGCGTAATGAAACACGCGGTCGACGTCGTGTACGTGCAAGTCGACGATGACTTCTGCGATGGGCGGAATGGATAAGACTCCCCGCTACTTGATGCTCGCGCTCGCCCGTTCGTAGACGAGCTTATCCGCGCCCAACTCGTGCAGGGCGATGGTGACGGGTTTGTTTGATTCGACTTCGACCAGCCGCGGAGCTCCCTCGAGGAGTTGGCGCGCTCGCTTTGCGGCGCACACCACAAGGCTGTACCTGCTGTCTACTTTCTCGCTCAACATTTCCATCGGCGGTTGATTCATCGCTCTGTTCTTCAATCCTCCCAAAGCGCCCGCGCAAGGCCGCTAAAAGTCGGCGCGCCGCACTTTGCTCTGTTCTGCCTTGATGATGGCAAGTAGGACGTCGGACGCCTCGTCCAAGTCCTCGTTCATGATCCAGTAGTCGTAGTCGACGACTGCCTTGATCTCCTCTTCGGCGATCTTCATCCTGCGCCGAATGGCGTCGTCGCTGTCCGTGCCGCGCCCTTGTAACCGCTTTCTGAGCTCGGACTCGGACGGCGGCAACAAAAACACGAAGACGCCTTCAGGGAGATTTTGCTTGATCTGCCGCGCGCCTTGAATATCGATGTCGGTGATGACGGTGAGTCCCTTTTCGATCGACTCCAAGACGAACCTTCGCGGGGTGCCGTAGCGGTAGCCTGCAAACTCGGCCCACTCGAGCAAGTCGCCCTGGTCGACCATCCGCTGAAACTCAGTCTCTCCCACAAAGAAGTAGTCGACTCCATCGATTTCGCCGGGGCGCGGCGGTCTTGTGGTTGCACTAACAGAATACTTCAGGTCGGGGA
Organism: uncultured Clostridia bacterium; assembly: GCA_964424335.1. Lineage (GTDB taxonomy): Bacteria > Bacillota > Limnochordia > DTU080 > RSA5 > CAYRIY01. Next base: position 47,790 of record CAYRIY010000004.1, on the reverse strand, counting down.
CACGCGGCAAGACCTTTGCCAAGAGGCTGTTCTTGCCTGCGCCCGATGGACCGCTCAATACGATGAGAAAGCCTCGCCGATTTACCGGCCAAAAGTGACTTCCCCGACCCTTGTTGAACAGTGATTCACGAACTTGCGTCAACGGCTCCACTTTCCCGATTTGCAACGCGGTGAGCGACAGTCTCCGGTTGAACGGCCGAAAGGATGACGTGGTCCGAATCGCAAACGATGACTGCTCGCGTGCGCCGACCGTACGTGGCATCGATCAACATTCCCCGCTCCCTCGCTTCTTGTATGATCCTTTTGATGGGAGCGGACTCGGGACTGACGATTGCGACGATGCGATTTGCTGTAACGATGTTGCCAAAACCAATGTTGATCAGCTTGATGTCCATGGGGTTCGCACTTCTTCCCATTCGCGATCCGGGCCCCACATCTATTGACGCTCTACGGCCATCAACCAAGCTTCTCGAGTAGCAGCCCGATTTGTCGCTTTCCAAGACCTTGGACGCGTCGGCTTTCGTGAATGCCGATCTCGCTCATGATCTTTTGACTCGTAACCTTGCCGACTTGGGGCAAGGACTGCAAGAGGTATGCCACTCGCATCCGACCGACAACCTCATCTTCCGAGTTTTCGAGGACCTCTTTCAAGCTGATCTTGCCTTTTTTGAGCTGCTCGCGAACTTCGGCTCGCTTGGTCCTCATTTCCTGGGCCTTTTGGAGCGCCCGCATCTTCTCGTCTGGAGTCAGCTTGGGCAACGCCATCTTCCGGTCACCTCCTAATAATGATTACTGAATGTTTTGGGCCTGTTCTCGGATTTTCTCCAGCTCGGCTTTGACATCGACTACCAGCTTCGCGATCTCGCCGTCTTGGGCTTTGGACCCAATCGTGTTGATTTCGCGGTTTAGCTCCTGCAGCAGGAAGTCGAGTTTTCGTCCGACGGCCCCTCCGAGGTTGCAGGCGGATCGGAACTCCTCGATGTGGCTTCTGGCCCGCGTGATCTCTTCGTCAATGTTAGATTTATCTGCAAAGAGTGCAACTTCTTGTGCGATGCGTTGTTCGTCGATGCCTTGCGAGAGCATCTGCTGGGTCCGCTCAGTCAGGCGCTTCCGGTAAGATTCGACCACTTCGGGCGATCTCCTCGAAATCGATCCCAAGAGAGACTCGACGTGAAGCAGTCGAAGCAACATGTCCTCCTCGAGCCTTTTCCCCTCGGCCGATCGCATCGCTTGGAGCCCACCTAGCGCCTCTCGCACCGCGCTCTCGATGAGGGGCCAAACGGCGTCCAAATCGACCTCGGCCTCTTCGACAAGGAAAACGCCCTCGATCGCCGGGAGCATGTCCAAGGTAAGCGACCCACCTAAGCCGAGCGCCTCGCCCGCCTCACGAAAGGCGTGCCGATACCCTTCGAGCAGTCCCTTATCTAACCTGACCGTTCTCTCCCTGCCATGAAATTCCTCTACTGAAACGAAAATTTCCGTCCTTCCCCGCTCCACAAACTCCCCTGCTAAGCGGCGGATTCCGTCTTCGACCGCCTGATACCCCTTGGGCGCCCGAACGGCGATTTCGCAGTACCGGTGGTTCACGGACCGCACTTCTACTTTTACGCTGTAATCGGCATCGGATACGGCAGCGCTGCCGAAGCCTGTCATACTCACGAGCACGAATCGTCAACTCCAAGCAGTCTACGGGGCGTTTTACACGGACCGGCGCGGCCCCTCAACATCGCCTCGCGAATCAGGGTCCCGAATCGACTGAAGATTCCCCTTACGAACTGCAGCTTAGACGCGAAGGAGCGATATCCTTTTCAATACGGCCCTTCGTAGGGTGATGAGCGTCGATTCGAGCGCCTGTGACCAACCGGATAGCGCAAACACAATGATCCAGTCGAGGCCCGAAAGGGGGACCGTCTCAAAAATGGCTGCGGCAGGCTGCCAGTAGACGGCCGCAAGCTGCATGCCAAAGGATGCGGCTACGGCGAGGACAAGCCACTTATTCCCGAATATGCCGATTTCCGGGAGCGACTTGTACTCCGAGCGGCATTGAAATACGTAAATGAGCTGCGATGCCACCAGCGTGCAAAACGCGAGCGTCCGCGCGTAAGCGATGTTTGCATCGCCCTGCGGACCGATCATGATGCCCACGGCAAATGCGACGATCGTGCATACGGCGATCAGACACCCCCGCACGGCGATCTTGATGTGGAGGCCCCGGGTAAACACACCCTCGCTTGGTCGGCGCGGCGGCCGCGCCATCGCCAGCTTGTCGGTGGGATCGACGCCGAGTGCAATTGCGGGCAACCCGTCTGTGACGAGGTTGACCCAAAGTATCTGAATCGGCAGCAGCGGGAGCGGCCATCCGAGTAAGGCGGCAAAAAACATGGCCAACACTTCTCCCGTGTTACAGGCGAGCAGGTATCGAATGAACTTCCTGACGTTGTCGTATATGCCGCGCCCTTCTTCGATCGCCGAGACGATCGTCGCGAAGTTGTCGTCCGCGAGCACCATGGAGGATGCCTCCCGGGTCACGTCCGTGCCCGACTTGCCCATCGCAACGCCGATGTCCGCCTCCTTCACGGCGGGAGCGTCGTTTACGCCGTCGCCCGTCATCGCGACGACCTCTCCTTGCTTTTTCAACGCCCGTACGATCCGCAACTTGTGCCTTGGCGAGACGCGGGCAAAGACCGTTCCCTCCCGGACCGCCCTGTCCATTTCCTCGTCGCTCATCTCGTCGAGCTCCCGACCGGTAATCGCCCGTGTCCGTCCAAGCCCCAGCTTAGCGGCGATCGCCTCGGCAGTTTTTGGATGATCCCCCGTCACGACCTTTGTTTCGATTCCCGCTCGCTTCGCGAGAAAGATGGCCCGTGCGACCTCGGGGCGCGGCGGATCCATCATTGCCGACAATCCCACGAAGACGAGGTCGCTTTCGACCCGATCGTCCCCCACGTCCCGCTCCCCCGCTCGCTCGTCGCCTGGCTTCGCCTCCCTGTACGCGAGCGCCAGGACGCGCAAAGCTCCATCGGCGCAACGCTCCGCTGCCTTGAGCGCGTGCCCGCGGTCGGCAGGGCTCATCGGCGCCACCCGCCCCATCCGGCGAACGTGCGTGCAGCGCGCGAGGATGACATCCGGAGCCCCTTTCACGAGTACAAGCCGCGAGTCGCCCACCCGGGCAACGACACTCATTCGCTTGCGATCCGAGTCGAATGGAAGTTCGCCTAAACGCTCAGCGCCCTTGATCGCTGCCCGCACGGCCGGCCCGCCCTTGTATGCGCACACGAGGAGCGCGGCTTCCGTCGGATCGCCGGAAATTTGGACGGCGCTCTTGCCACGGCGAGCCTCGATGACGGTCGCGTCGTTGCAGAGCCCTTGAATCAACAGCGCCATCCCGAGGTCTGAGTTCGGGTCGGGATCGATCTCCTTGCCGTCAGCCAGGAATCGGCCATCGACGTCATAGCCGTTGCCTGTCACCTCGATCTCGGACGTCGGCAGTACGATCCGGGTCACCGTCATCTGGTTTTGGGTGAGCGTTCCCGTCTTGTCGGAACAAATGACGGTCGCGCACCCAAGCGTCTCCACCGCCGGCAGTTTGCGCACGATCGCGTTGCGGCGGATCATCTTTTGTACGCCAAGGGCTAAAGCGACCGTCACCACGGCAGGAAGTCCCTCTGGAATCGCGGCTACGGCAAGGCTGACCCCCGTCAGGAACATGCTGTAAAACGGCAACCCCTGCAACAGCCCGGCAGCAAAGACGAGCCCGACGATCGCCAGGCAGGCAACGACCAGCCATCGACCCAGTTGCTCGAGGCGCCGTTGAAGCGGCGTCTGCTCGTCTCCGACATCCTTGATGAGGGCGGCGATATCTCCGATCTCCGTGTTCATCCCTGTGGCGACGACGACGGCTTCAGCCCGCCCCCGCGCGACACTGGTTCCCATATAGAGCATGTTTCGTCGCTCGGCGAGCTCTGTCTTAGGGTCTCCGACCCATGTCGCATCCTTGCGGACGGGGACCGACTCGCCGGTCAGCGCGCTTTCGTCGACGGCAAGGGACGACTGAGCCAAAAGGCGCGCGTCCGCGGGGATCCGATCGCCCTCTTTGAGGTGGATGATGTCTCCTGGAACAAGCTCTGTCGCCTTTAAGACCTTGAGTTTGCCGTTCCTTTTCACGGTCGTCTGTGGCGCGGTCATCTCCCTTAGCGCCGAAAGAGAGCGTTCCGCTTTGTACTCCTGGAAAAATCCGAACAGCGCGTTGAGCGCGACGATCGCGAGGATCGCGGTCGCATCGATTCGCTCACCGAGCAAGAATGAGATGATGGCCGCCGCAATGAGCACGACGACCATAAAGTCGGTGAACTGCTTGAAGAGCAAGGCGAGCGGGCTTGGGCCGGAGCGCTCTTCGAGCCTGTTTGGACCGTAGGTCCGAAGGCGCTTCGCCGCCTCCTGGTCGCTCAGTCCACGGGTGGACGAGACGTGCGCCTTCGAGAGAGCTTGTTCCAGCGTGAGAGAGTGCCATGGATTCGGCATCGACGTTTGTTTCACCCCGTCGTCTTCGAAAGATGATGCAGGCCAAAGCGACAGCCTGCCTGCCATCACCTATCCGTATGAGACGAACGGCGAATCCATACTTATGGGTTCGAGCATCTTGACACGATCTAGCGGATGGGCAATCGGTCGATGAGGCGTTCGAGGTCGGCAAGACCTCGATGCTGTGGATCGAGTTGACGCGTCCGGTCGAGCGCGTGGAGCGCGAGGTCCGAGAGGACGACGGTGATGTCGTCTCCGACGATTCCCACTGATTCGAGGGCGCCGAGCTGCTGCTCGTCGAGCTCGCCCCTGGCGCTTGCTTGCGCCAAGGCGGCATACGCGGTGGAAATCTGCAGGTGTAGGTCCACGAGTCGGCTCGCGCCGGCCTCGTGCGGGCGAAGGAGGGTAACCGCCGCGACAGGGTCGCCCAAGCGATTGTACACCGCGCCCGCTCGCACGGCCGGATCAACCCATTGCGGCGATGCTTGCATCGAGCGTTCAAACCATTCGAGGGCGGCGCTCAAGTCGCCATCCGACTCGGCGAGGATGCCGAGGTTGAACGTAACGAACGCCTGATCGGGATTTAGGCGGTTTGATTCCAAGAAGCGCTCGCGCGCCGCCTCGATGTGCCCTTGTCGCAAGTATACATTGGCTGCAAGGGCTTTTGCCCGGCTCACGGCAAGTGGATCGTCCGCGTAACTCAGGGCGATCCTTTCGTACGCTGCGAGGGCCTCGTCGTAATCGCCGAGCGATTCGTGTGCGAGCCCGAGCACTGCAAGCAACTCCTCATCCGGCGCGGTTTGTTCGGACATCTCCTGCAACTGAACGGCGGCCCAGTCCACCCAGCCGATGCTTATGTATCGAAACGGGACGGAAAGGTCAAAGGCTCCTTTAGCGAGGAGGAAAGGAGAAAAGGAAGGGACAAAACGCAAGAAGAATATGAGAGCGATGACGGCTATCGCCGCTTTGGAGCGTGCTCCGAGGGCTTTAGGGGATTGCCTCGATCGCTTCACGTTGCGCACCTCTGCTTTTATAGCCATGGGTAAGGAGTTTTCTCTGCGCGCTCGTTCGCATCCTTCCCGCCTTTAAAAAGCTTCATAATAGAAAACAAGCCCGGTGGGCGCTCGCCTTGCAAGAACGCGCCGGAATCTCTTATATGAAAGTGGGGACGAATGTGCCCATCGACGGGTTCTTTTTCACCGCCGTAGCGGCGGAGCTCTCCAAAGAGCTGATCAACGCCCGCATTCAAAGCGTGCACCAACCTAAGAGCACGGATGTTCTCCTCGGACTGCGAAAGCCCGGAGAGACGCTCCACCTACTCATCTCCACCCACCCGGCGGCGGCCAGAATCCATTTGACGGCGCGCGCCTTTGAAAATCCGATCTCACCGCCGGCCTTTTGTCTATTGCTCCGAAAGCACCTGATTCCCGGCCGCATCGTGGACGTGCGCCAACCGCCGTTTGAGCGCGTGCTCCAGATCGTGATCGAAGGGTACGGTTCCCACGGCGGGCGGGTGGAGCGCATCCTTACGGCTGAAGTGATGGGCCGCCACAGCAACCTGCTCCTTATCGATCCAGGCGAAGGCGTTGTGATCGACGCGCTAAAGCGGATCCATGGTGATGCGAATGCGTACCGTGAGATCGTACCGGGTCGTCCTTATGTTCCTCCCCCGCCGCAAGACAAGCTTGATCCCCGCGCCGCGACGTTCGAAGCGTTCGAGGATGCGATCAGGCACATGGGCGTGCAGACGAGCGTCGATCGGGCCGTCCAACGTGCGGTGATGGGCCTAAGTCCCTTCGCGGCTCGAGAGGCGGCGCTTAGGGCCGGTGTCGAGCCTGAAAAAACGAGGGCCGAGCTAACCGAGAATGATATGCGTTCTCTGTGGGACGTCATCCGTGAACTCGTCATCGCGATCGACGCGGGCCGAAGCGAGCCCTCCCGATTCATGCTGGGCGGAAAGCCCGAGTTTTGGTGTTTTCCAAGTGTGGTAGGCAAGGGCGACGGCGCATCGTACAATAGCGCCCAACAACTCCTCGACCGCCATTTTGAGGCCGTCGACGAAGAAGAGGCGATGCGATCCCTCACGCAAAAGATCGAGAGCGCCTTGCGCCAAAACCGCGCTCGTATCGAAAAGAAGATGGATCGGCAGCGAGCGTCGATCAAGGAAGCAGGTGAGGCCGAAAAGTTTCGCAAGGCCGGAGACCTGCTCACCGCCAACCTTTATCTCTTGCGCGGCCTGCCGCCCGGTCAAACAAGCATCGAACTCGACGATTTCGACACCGATGCCCCTCCCGTGACGGTCGAGCTCGATCCCCGGCTCACGGCGTCGGACAACGCGCAAAGTTACTACAGGCGATATCAAAGGGCAAAAAAGACGCTCGAGAAAGCAGCGGAGCAACTCCGCCACTCGGAATCGGAGCTTGCGTACCTCGATTCGGTGGAAAGCTCCCTCGACCTCGCCCGGACGGTGGCGGACCTCGAAGAGGTCTACGACGAACTCGTCAAGGAAGGGTATGCGAGCGAACAAACCGAGCAGCGGGGAAAAAAGCGCGCCGGCGCGGCCCCGGAGCCGCTTCGCTGGCGTTCATCTGAAGGGTTTGAGATCGCCGTTGGCCGCAACAACAAGCAAAACGATCGACTCACCCTCCACCTAGCCCGCCCAAACGACCTTTGGCTCCACACGAAAGAGATCCCCGGGGCGCACGTCGTCGTCTTTTCCAAGGGGGCCGAGGTTTCGGAGGTTACCATCAAAGAGGCGGCGATGCTCGCAGCGCTGCACAGCAAGGCGAGGCACTCGAGCAACGTTCCGGTCGACTACACCTTGTGTCGCCATGTGCGAAAACCCCGCGGCGCAAGGCCTGGCATGGTCATTTACGATAACCACAAGACCGTCTACGTCACACCTGACGAGGGGCTCGCCCAGCGGTTGAAACAGGGCTAGCGCGGGCGATCGGCCACTTACAAATTGGCCGCAAATTGGCCGAGTGCCCGCTCCGGTTATATGCTTATTGGTTTAACCGTTCCAGGGCTCGCCATGCGATGTCTCGCCGCAAGTACTTGTCTTGGAAACGAATCTTGTCAGCCGCCAAGTAGGCCGTTTCGGTCGCCTGGGCGAGCGTCTCGCCGAGCGCCGTCACGCCGAGCACGCGCCCGCCGTCGGTGAGGATCGCATCGCCCTCGGCGCGCGTGCCTGCGTGAAACACCATGACGTCCTCGATCGCTTCGGCTTCAGCGAGGCCTTCGATGGGAAACCCTGTTTCGTAGCGGGACGGGTACCCTCCGGAGGCGAGCACGACACAGACGCAGGCCCGCTCGTCCCATTCCAGCGTCACTTCGTCAAGCCGCCCTTCGACAGTGGCCATGAGCGGCTCCACCAGATCGGACCTTAGGCGCGGCAAAACGGCCTGGGCCTCCGGGTCTCCGAACCGGCAGTTGAACTCGACCACCTTTGGGCCATCGTTCGTGACCATGAGGCCTGCGTAAAGCACGCCGCGATAAGGGCGGCCCTCGCTGGCCATCGCCTGCACGACAGGTTCCAAAATCTCACGCACCACGCGCGCTTCGAGGTCGGGCGTGATGATCGGCGCAGGCGAATAAGCGCCCATGCCCCCGGTGTTGGGACCCGTGTCCCCCTCCCCGATGGCCTTGTGGTCCTGAGCGGCGGGCATCGGCATCACGCGCTCGCCGTCGACGAACGCGAGGACACTCGCCTCTTCGCCGCGCAAAAACTCTTCGATGACGACGCGCCGCCCCGCGTCCCCGAAAATGCGCTCCTCCATCGCTTGGCTGATCGCTCGATCGGCCTCCTCGAGGGTGAACGCGACGGTGACGCCCTTGCCTGCGGCAAGTCCCTCGGCTTTCACGACGACCGGAGCGCCGAAACGCCGCGCCGCCTTGCGGGCCGCTTCGGGCGCGTCGCACACAACAAACTGCGCGGTCGGAATCTGTGCTTTGGCCATCAATTCCTTGGCAAAGCTCTTGCTGCTTTCCAGCATGGCCGCGCTCCTCGTGGGTCCCACGGCCTTTACGCCCCGACGTTCGAAGGCGTCCACGAGGCCGAGGTCCAGGTATGCTTCCGGGCCCACGACCGCAAGGTCGACGCGCTCCTGCGCTGCCCACGCTGCGATCTCTTCGATCCCGCCCTCCGGCTCAGGAAGACACTCGGCCACGGAGCGCATGCCCGGATTGCCGCTTTGGCAGATCACTTTGGCGACGGTTGGGCTTTGCGCGAGCTTCCAGGCAAGGGCGTGCTCACGCCCTCCACTTCCTACTACAAGGACCTTCACGTCAAGTCGCCTCTCCTTCCCCGCGCCTTGAAAACCACCGGGCGATCGCCGCGTCGTACGCGGCCGTATGGGCAAACGCCTCTTTGGCGAGCACCTCTCGAGTCGCCAAATCGATCGGATTGCCTTGGTCGAGTCGCTCGACAATTTCCGGGTAACGATCAGGCCGAACCACGACGACTACATCCGGATAGTTTTTGGCGGCAGCCCGCACCATCGTCGGGCCCCCGATGTCGATATTCTCCAGGACCTCGGACACGCTCACCCCGGGTTTTCTTATCGTCTCTTCGAACGGATAAAGGTTTACGGCGACGAGATCGATCCCTTGCGCTCCGATCTTTTCGAGGTCGCTTTGGTCCGAAGGAATCTGCCTGCGCGCGAGAATGCCCCCGTGAATTCTTGGATGGAGCGTCTTCACGCGGCCGCCCAGAATCTCGGGAAAGCCTGTTACGTCGCTGATGTATGTAACGGGGACGCCCGCCTCTTCGAGGGTGCGATACGTTCCGCCGGTCGAGATGATCTCGACGCCGTGTCGGGCGAGCGCCTTCGCAAACTCGGTGATGCCCGTCTTGTCGAACACGCTCAAGATTGCTCGCTTGATCAAGATGAAACGCCTGCCTCCAAAGTAACAGAGTTACGCTTCGATCACCCGGCGCCCGGACAATGCCAGCCGTCCCGACGCCAAGCGGCCGAGCGCCTTGGGGTAAAGCCTGTGCTCAACGGCAAGAATCCGCGCGGCCAAGCTCTCTTCGTCGTCGGTCTCGAGCACCGGCACGCTCTCTTGCAAAATGATGGGCCCCGTATCGACCCCGCCGTCGACTAAGTGCACGGTGCAACCCGATACCTTGACGCCGTGCTCGAGCGCTTGGCGATGCGGATGCAAGCCCGGAAATGACGGGAGCAACGAGGGGTGGATGTTGAGGATCCGATGAGGGTATGCCTCGAGGACGGCGGCGGGTAAGATGCGCATGTACCCTGCAAGCGCGATCATTTCGACTCCGTGCGAGCGCAGCGCCTCGAGCACTCGATCGTAGAACGCATCGCGCTCCGGTCCCGGCGGCGGGCAGCGAAACCCTCGCGCCGGGATGCCTCGCCTTGCCGCTTTCTCGAGCGCGGGCGCATCCTCCCGATCGGAGAGGACGATTTCGACGGAAACCGGGATTTCGCCCAACTTTGCGCTGTCGATGATCGCTTCCATGTTGGACCCTCTGCCCGAGACGAGGACGCCGACTTTGAGCGGATCGCTTGCGTCCGCTTTTCGCCCGAGGCGAATGACCTCCTCTGAAGCGCTCACGAGAACACGACGCCTCCCTCGCCCGCCCGAATCTCACCGATCGGCCATGATCGCCAGCCCAGCGAAGCAAGCTGTGCAATGACCGCATCCACGTCTCCTTGTGAGACGATGACAGCCATGCCGACGCCCATGTTGAACGTCTTGAACATCTCCGCTTCGTCGACGTTGCCGAGCGATTGGAGCCAGGGAAAGACCGGAGGCGTCTCCCACGAACCTTTTCGCACGACGATCTCGAGCCCTTGTCCGACCGATCGGGGCAGGTTTTCCGGCAATCCGCCGCCGGAAATGTTGGCAATGCCTTTCACGTCAAACTTGGAAATGAGGCTCAAAATTGCGGGCACATAAATTCCCGTCGGCTCCAAGAGCTCTTCGCCGAGCGTCCGCCCGAGCGCCTCGACATGCGTCTCAACGCTGAGCCGTGCCCGCTCGAAGCAGATGTGGCGCACGAGCGAGAAGCCGCTGCTTTGCAGTCCGGTCGAGGCGATGCCTACCACGACGTCGCCTGCGCGCACGCGGCTGCCGTCGATCACGGCGTCGCGCTCGACCACGCCCACGGCAAAGCCCGCCAAGTCGTACTCGCCAGTCGCGTAAAAGCCCGGCATTTCCGCCGTCTCACCTCCTACCAAAGAGCAGCCGGCTTCGCGGCACCCCTTTGCCACACCGGATACGATCGCTTCGACCATCATGGGGTCCAGCTTCCCGAGTGCGAGGTAATCCAGGAAGAAGAGGGGTTCGGCACCTTGGCAGACGATGTCGTTCACGCAGTAGGCGACTGCGTCGATGCCGATGGTGTCGTGCTTGTCCATCATGAATGCGATCTTCAACTTCGTTCCGACGCCGTCCGCGCCGGAGACGAGCACGGGCTCTTTGTACTTAGCCGTATCGAGCGCGAAAAAGCTGCCAAATGACCCGATGCCCCGCAGCACTTCGGGGCGAAACGTAGATTTCGTGTGCTCTTGGATACGGCGGACCGCTTCGTATCCGGCCTCGATGTCGACGCCTGAAGCCTTATAGCTGGTCTGGTCGTTCATATGCGCACCGATTCCTTTGCAAATAGTCGTTGAACATCTACCGGTTACTTCCGTCCATGGGCGCCGATACGGCGCGTCCTCTCTTGTCCTCGAGGAGATCCGGGACGTCAAAATGCTCAGGTTCGATCTCAGTCGGATATCCGCCGCCAAAACATGCCGTGCACAGTCGATCGCCCGAAATGCCGACCGCTTCGTACAGCGAATTGAAATTGAGGTAATCGAGCGAGTCCGCGCCGATCAGTCGACAGACCTCATCGACGGAACGGTGGTATGCGATCAGTTCGTCGCCGGTGGGCACGTCGATTCCATAAAGGCACGGATGGGAAAACGGAGGCGACGCGACGGCCATGTGAACCTTGGCGGCGCCGGCCTCGCGCAGGAGCTGGATCGTCTTTTGGCTCGTCGTTCCTCGCACGATCGAGTCATCGACGAGGATGACGCGCTTACCCCGCACCGTTTCGGAAATCGGATTAAGCTTGATGCGCACGCCTGTCCGACGCATCGACGGCGTCGGTTGAATGAATGTGCGCCCCACATACCGGTTTTTCGCAAGTCCAATGTCAAATGGAATGCCCGATCGCTCCGCGTAACCGAGGGCCGCCGACATGGCGGAGTCGGGCGCGGGCACGACGAGATCAGCGTCGATCCGGCGCTGGTCTGCAAGGCGTCGGCCGATCTCCTTGCGCACCTCATGGACGCTCTTTCCGTCGATCACGCTGTCGGGCCTCGCAAAGTAGATGAATTCGAAAATGCAAAACGCGTCTTTGCTCGCGGGAGCAAACTGAACAGACCGCAATCCATGCTCGTCGATGATCGCCATCTCGCCGGGCCGCACGTCTCGTACGAGATCTGCGCCGACGATGTCGAAGGCGCACGACTCGGAGGAGAAAAACCAATCGTCCCCCATGCGTCCGATCGAAAGCGGCCGGATGCCAAGGGGATCACGGATGCCGATCAGCGCGTCGTTCGTCATCAACACGATGGCAAACCCTCCGGAGATCCGCCGCACCGTCCGGAGCACGGCATCTTCGAGCGGTTCGTCGTGGTTTCCGGCCGCGATGAGATTGATGATTACCTCGCTGTCCGTCGTCGTCTGAAAGGCCGATCCCGACGCGAGAAGCTCATGTCGGAGCAGGTTGGTATTCGTCAGGTTGCCGTTGTGGGCGAGCGCCAATTGCCCGTGGCGCGAAAAAGCAAGGAGCGGCTGCGCGTTCGCGATGTGCGGGGCGCCGGTCGTCGAATAGCGGACGTGACCGATGCTGATCCGGCCCGGCATTGATTCCAAAGCGGCGTCGTCAAAGACGTTGGGAACGAGCCCCATCGCCTTGTGGAGCCGCATGCGCTGCGTGTCGGAGACCACGATGCCGGCGCTCTCCTGGCCTCGGTGCTGCAGGGCGTAAAGTCCAAGGTACGTCAATCCGGCCGCGTCGACCGGGCCACGACTAAACATCCCAAATATGCCGCACATGGTAGGCCCTCCCTTTGCAACGAAAAGCGCGCCTCCTCATCAAACGTGAAAGAGGCGCCGGTCTACACTACGCTCTTGCAAGCGCCGGAGGCACAAAGCCGCTCGCGGCCTCGGCGCCATCCATCGCCCGGGGTAGGCTGCCGTACCAACAGTCTGCAAGGTCGGCCAGACCTTCCTTGATGTGCACACCGCCAACCTCAAGCGCGTAACCGTCCTCGAGGGCGGTGACGACACCGATGCGGCTCCAGGGAACGCCTGCGTCCGCCAAAAGGGACTCGAACGCCTCGACGTCGGAAGGCGCTACCGTGACCACGATGCGGCTATACCCTTCCCCAAAGAGCTGAGCATCCAAACGAAGACCCGCCGCCGGCTCCCACTGCACGCGCACGCCCAATCGTCCCGTGAGGCAAGACTCCGCAAGCGCCACGGCAAGCCCGCCTTCGGAGCAGTCGTGAGCGGACTTCAAATACCCCTTGCCGGCCGCCGCAAGACAGGCCTCTTGGACGCGCCGCTCGAGCTCGAGGTCAAGCGGCGGGAGAGGACCTTTGATGACGTCGTGGAGCGCTTTCAAATAGCGGCTGCCGCCAAGCTCGCCGCAGTGTTCGCCAAGCAGGTAAACGATGTCTCCCGGCTCTTTGAACCCTTGCGTAAGGCGCGCCTCGACCCGTTCGAGCAAGCCGACCATACCGATGATGGGCGTCGGAGGAATCGCGCTCCCTTCCGACTCGTTGTAAAGGCTCACGTTGCCGCCCGTCACCGGCGTGCCGAGCGCGCGCGCCGCCATCGCAATCCCTTCGACGGATCGATGAAGCTGCCAGTACACTTCGGGCTTTTCCGGATTGCCGAAGTTCATCCCATCGGTCAAAGCAAGAGGCCGAGCGCCGGTGCACACGAGATTTCGCGCCGCTTCGGCGACCGCCGCCGCTGCGCCCGTCTTGGGATCGACATAGCAGTGGAGCGCGTTGCAGTCGATGCTCATGGCGAGCCCTTTCCCGCTCTCTCGCAGCCGCAGCACCGCTGCGTCTGCGACGCCGGGCGGCACCGCAGTGCGGGTCTGCACCATGTGGTCGAACTGTCGGTAAACCCACGCTTTGTTTGCGATGTTCGGATCGGAGAGCAGCGTCTTGAGGATCTGACCCGCGTCTCCTTCAATGTCGTCGGGAATGGGAGCGTTGACCAGTTCATCGATGTAGGCGGGTCGCCTTTCCTCCGGGCGATAGCTCGGAGCGCCATCCGTCGACAAGGACTTTGCCGGGACCTCCGCGACCACTTGATCGCCCTCTTTGATCCTCAGCATCCCGTCATCGGTCACTCTTCCGACCACGACCGCCTCGAGGCCCCATTTCGCGAAGATCCGCTTTACCTCGTCCTCGGCGCCTTTCTTGGGAACGACCAGCATGCGCTCTTGCGACTCGGAGAGCATGATCTCGTACGCGCTCATGCCGGGCTCGCGCCTTGGCACTTTCAAGATGTCCATCTCGATGCCTGAACCGGCCCGCGCCGCCATCTCCGCCGACGAGCTCGTAAGGCCGGCGGCGCCCATGTCCTGAATGCCGACGACGACGCCGGACTCGATTAACTCCATGCACGCCTCGATCAAGAGCTTTTCCGTGAAGGGATCTCCCACCTGGACGGAGGGCCGCTTGGACTCGGACTCCTCGGTGAGTTCCGCCGAGGCGAAGCTCGCGCCGTGGATGCCGTCCCGACCGGTCCGTGCGCCCACGACCATCACAGGGTTGCCTACGCCTTTTGCCGCGGCCGTCTGCACGTGTTTGTGAGGGACGAGCCCGACGGCCATCGCATTGACGAGGGGGTTGCCGGCGTACGCATCGTCGAATGCGATCTCTCCGCCGACCGTCGGCACACCCACCGCGTTGCCGTAGCCGGCGATGCCGGAGACGACGCCCTCAAAGAGATAACGCACCCTATCGCTGTCTAGAGGTCCAAACCTGAGCGAATTGAGGACCGCGATGGGCCGAGCGCCCATCGTGAAAATGTCGCGCAAAATGCCGCCGACGCCGGTCGCAGCCCCTTGGTACGGCTCGATGGCCGACGGGTGGTTGTGGGACTCCACCTTGAACGTGACGGCAAGGCCGTCTCCGATGTCTACGACGCCGGCGTTCTCGCCGACGCCTTGAAGAATTTGTTCCCCTTCCGTCGGGAAAAGGTGAAAGAGCGGCCGCGAGTGTTTGTACGCGCAGTGTTCGGACCAAAGCACGGCGTACATGCCGAGCTCAGTCCAGTTGGGCCGCCTGCCGAGCGCCTCAATAATGAGCTCAAACTCGCTGTCCTTGAGGCCCATCTCTCTCCAAGCGCCGTCCGGGTAGCTCATCGGACAAACTGCCCCCTCTCAACTCCAGAAACCGCCCTTGCGAGCGACAAGAGGACTTTGCGGCCGCTCCCGTCGCCTAAAATCGTGTCCGCGTTTCGTTCGGGATGAGGCATCAGTCCGACCACATTGCCGCGCTCGCTCGAAATGCCGGCGATGTTTGCGAGCGACCCGTTCGGATTTCCGGCAGGCGTCGCCTCCCCGTTTTCGTCGACGTAGCGAAAGATGACTTGCCGATTGGCCTCCAAGCGAGCAAGCGTCTCCGGGTCTGCGTAGTACCGCCCTTCCGCGTGAGCGATGGGCATGAGGAGCGTTTCGCCATCCGCACAAGCATTGGTAAACGGCGTGTCGTTTCGCTCGACCCGTATCGGGCGCATCTCGCAGTGAAACCGGCGCGACGCATTGCGAACCAACGCCCCAGGAAGCAGCCCGGCTTCGCACAAAATCTGAAAGCCATTGCAAATTCCAAGGACCAGCCCGCCCCGATCGGCGTACTTCGCTACGGCGCCCATGACCGGTGAGAAGCGCGCAATCGCCCCCGGTCTCAAATAGTCGCCGTACGAAAATCCACCGGGCAAAATTACGGCGTCAAAGCGGTCGATGTCGGTCTCCTGATGCCACACGTACTCGACTTCGGCGCCCTCAAACTCTTTGAGCGTGTTGAAACAGTCCGAATCGCAATTTGAACCGGGGAAAACCAAAACCGCAAATCGCAAGGCGCGCTACACCTCCTCGGGCGTATCGAACGTGTAATCTTCGATTACAGGGTTTGCCAGGAGGCGGCGGCACATCTCCTCGACCTGGGCCTTGGCCGACGCTTCATCCTCGGCCTCTAGGGTGAGCACGATAAACCGTCCGACCCGAACGTCCTGCACCGAGTGACCCAACGAGTTCAATCCTTGTCGAACCGCGTTTCCCTGCGGGTCGAGCACGCCTTCTTTCAACGTCACGTAAACTTTCGCTCGATACGTCATGCTGGCAGCGCTCCTTTGTTGTTCGCTGTGGGCGCCTGAACTTCGCGCCATGTAAGAGGCCTAGATGCTTGCCATCCGGGCTTCCCACCGGTCGCAGACTTTCCGCGCTTTACTCGCCGCGATTCCCACGTACTCTCTGGGGTCCTGCAGCACCCGCGCCTGTTCGGGCGTGAAACGCTCTACGTACGGCCGCAACTCCGGGTCCGCTTTCGCCAAGTCGTAGAGGGAGCCTTCGTTTTGCTCTGACTTGAGGGTGAGTTTGCGCACCGCTTCGTGTGCATCGGGATGGCCGCACGCGGCGAGGAGAATGTAGAGCGGCTCCGCGATGACGTACCCTTGGGTGCTTTGGAAGTTTTGCTCCATACGACCATGGTCGACCACGAGTTTTTTGGTCACCCGGGTCAACCGGTCGACGGCCGCCGCGAAGCCCGCAATCAGCTCGGCCGTGAATCTGGCCGACGCCGAATTGGTAAGGTCCCGCTGGTGCTCGGAGATCTGATCGAGGTAGATCGTCTGCATCCTCGGTGCGAACGTCTTCCACAAACTCTTCACGTGCTCGTAGTTCCAAGGATTTCGCTTGTGAGGCATCGTCGACGATCCGACTTGGTGGACGTCGAACGCTTCGCCCACTTCTCCGATCTCGGTGCGCTGCAAGTGGCGGATGTCATCTGCGAAGTTGGCGAGAACGCCAAATGCGCTGACGATCGCATGGATGAAATCCGCGACGTACTCGGGTTCGACGATCTGCGTCGCGTGATCGGCGGCTTCCATTCCAAGTTCTCCGAGGACATCGGCCTCAAACGCCTCCGGGTCGTCAAAAAAGAGCCGCGAGGCGTTGTACGCTCCGACCGCCCCGGCCATCTTGCCTCTTAGCGCCGCCGCGCTCCGTGCGATCAGCTCGATGCGACCGCCAAGGCGGCTCACGTACTCCGCCACGGCAAAGCCAAAGGTGATCGGCACGGCGTGTTGACCGTGTGTCCGGCCCACTTGGACGCGGTCCGCCTCTCGTCTTGCGAGCGCGATCAACACGTTCATCAGCTCTTTGAGCTGCGGGAGCAGTACGTGCTCGGTCACGTCGCGGTACTGAAGCGATCGGGCTGTGTCCGTGATGTCCATGGACGTGGCGGTGAAGTGAACGAAAGGCTTGGCCTCGTCTGAGACCTTGGAGCGGATGACATTGACGAGCGCTCGGATGTTGTGGTGAGTCTTGCGCTCTTCCTCGTAGACCTCGTCGGGACGAACGGCTCTGATCGCCGCCTCCACCTCGTCGCTCACAGACTGAGGACAAATCCCCTTGCGGACCAGCGCCTTGACGAGCGCGGCCTCGACCCGGGCCTGATATGCAATCGTGGCTTCTTCGGACAAGTATTGTGACAAACGGTCAAACAGCTCGGGCGAGCTGACGTAATAGCGATGGTCGAGTGGACTGATGGAGGAGAACACGTTGCGCTCCACAGGTCTACCTCCTCACCGGGCCCAGCTCGCTCACGTGACGAGGGACGTAAGGTCCCGGTTGAATGTTCGTGTTTTCGTGGCGATACGGCCCAATGTTAGCACGTTGTCCGGTATGCGTCAAGCAAAAGACGAACATTAACGTTGTTTGCGCCCCATTGTTCGGAAGTCGAACTTCTCGAAAATAGGAGCGCCGGGTTGTATCCAACAGCCTTCGCTCAAGCGTACATTGCTCCTGCCACAGCCAAAACGCGTGCTCGCCGCGCCCTGCCCTCGCCGCGTGTTTTCGAAAAAGGTTTCGTGTCGCCAGGGCGCTGCCCGCCTCAAGGGGAGCTCCAGTTTGTCACAACCCGACGTCTATTTAGGTGTCCTTTGTGCCAGGCGTTCATCCAAGACCCGTCCCTATCAGGAGCAGACCACGTTTTTTCGCAGGTTGATCAAGGAAGCAAGGACCATCGGGGTCGAAGTGTTCATCTTCTCTCCGCGCGACGTCCTCTGGTCGCGCAGGCGGATTCGAGGCTGGACAATGGTGAACGGGCGATGGCGAAAAGGAATCTACCGATTTCCCGACGCCGTCTTCGACCGCGTGTCGCCCAAAGGCAGAGCGGACCTCGCCGGCATTCCCTCGGTCCGACGTCGTTTTGCGCGCATGAAGATACCGATGTTCAACACCCGCCTCACGGGCAAATGGGGCATGTACAAGGTATGGCGGAAAAACCCGACCCTCGCCCCGATCCTCCCCCCAACCCGCGTGCTGACGAAAACGACGCTCTACTCGATGCTCAAACAGTACGGTGAAGTATACGTAAAACCGATCAACGGCGGTCAGGGAAAGGGCGTGGCGTGGGTCAAGCGCGTGCCCGGAGGGTATCGGTACCGGATTCATGGAGGGCGCGGCGTCCGATCGGGCATGGTCCGCACGATCGGCGCCGTGAGCGCACGCTGCGGCGGCGGAAGGCCGCGCATCGTCCAGATGGCGATCGACGTCCTAAAGTACGACGGCAGGCCTTTCGACATCCGGGCGCTCGTTCAGCGTCATGGCGACGGAGAATGGCGCGTCACCGGAGTCGTCGCACGGCTTGGCGGTCGACGGAGCAAAGTCACAAACATCCACGCCGGGGGAAGCGCACGCAAATTGCACGAAATCTTGGCCGAAACCGGCGCGGATGATCATCAAGTCGCAGAGATCATCGAGAGCATCAAGCGCCTCGCCATCGAAACCGCGGAGGCGACGAGCAAGACGACCCGCCTCGTAGCAGAACTCGGCATCGATTTTGCAATCGATAAAGACTACAGATGCTGGCTCCTGGAGGCAAACTCCCGGACCGGACGGATCTCCTTTCACCGGGCCGGCGAGACGGAGGCTGCAAGCATGGCGGATCGCTCTCCGGCCGAGTTTGCAAGACACCTTGCGTACAAAAAGAGCGGCGTCGCACAAGGCGTTGCCGAGAGCGTCGTATGAAGCACTGTAGATAACAATCGAATGACTGGACTAAAAAAAGCCAGGTCACCTCGGTGGGCCCCGCCGGCATATCAATGCTTGGTGGAGGTTGATTTTCCCGTGACTTACTGTGAGCGCGCGCTTGGCGTATTGATCGATCCACTATCGGAACGGGAGTTTGAGCTTGGGCGCCCACCTGAGCACACGTACGCGCACCTAGGCCTCCTCGGCCCCACGTGGGGACGCACCTTGTTTTTCACCCCCAACGGCATAAACGTGCGCGAAAACTCGGTGGCGGGATGGCATTTCGACGGATCCGAGTGGAAGCGGATGACGGCGCCGCTGCCAAACGCCATCTACAACCGACTGGCTCGCCGATCGCTCGAAAGGCGCCCGACCATGCAGCGGCTCCTAGATCAAATTCGAATAAATCGCCTCCTTTTTAATCCCGGCTTTTTGGCCAAAGACGAGGCGCTATCCGCATTGGGCGCGAAGCAAGTTGCGACCCCCCGATTTGCGGTTGTTCAAGACGTGGACGACGCGATGAGCGCCTTGCGATCGTGGGGCGTCGTCTACCTCAAGCCCAAGGACGGCAGCCTTGGGCGAGGCATCGTCAGAATCGAACCAGGTACGGCTCAAGGCCGCGGAAATTATTTGATCACGTCGAACCGGGCAACTCCGGATCCCCCCTTACAGACCTTGTGCGGACGCCGAACGCTTTCTCAGCTCTTAGGCGACCTCGTCCGTTCCACGCCGTACATTGCTCAAGAGGGCGTCGATCTCCCGTCGATCGACGGCTGCCGAGTCGACCTGCGCGCGCTCGTCCAACGTACCGAGGCCGGCTGGAGCCTGACGGGCGTAACAGGCCGCGCGGCGCCTCCCGGTCACGTGTCGACTCACACGGTTCGCGGCGGCCATATTGTTCCCTTCGCCGAGGTCGCCGATATGTGCGGCATCGACCGCGGCGCGGTCGAATCGCTCGTCTGCCGTGCGGCTTTAGCCATCGAAGAAAGCCGCGGAGAAGAGTTTTTCGAGTTCTCGGCAGACATCGCTCCGACAGCGGACGGGCGCCTTGCGATCCTCGAGATGAACGCCAAGCCCTTTCCCTTTGACGAAGATGAAATCCGTACTCTCGCCGCTCGCCGCTTGTTCAAATACGCGTGGAGACCAAAGGAGAACGGAGCGCGCCCCATTGCCATAGGATGAATCTCATCGTCGGCGTTTCGATGAAGGGGGACTCGAGCGGCTTTGCGCATTTTGCTCACGGCTAAGTTCCATCAAAGCGGCCAGACGACGCACCTCGTCGAGCTTGCCAGGGCTCTTGGCAACATGGGCCACGACGTCTGCGTGATTGCGCTCGGACGATCATTGCCCCTCGCAGTCAAGGCCTGCGCCGACATGTTGCACCAACACGCGATTCCGTGTCGGCATGCGGTGAAATCGAGCCAGTTCTTCAAAATGGCCGAGGCCTTCGCCCCCGACATTGCGCACGGCCATTCGTCAGTCGCCGTCCCGTGTCTCCTTCGCCTGCGCGAGACGCACGGCGTTCCGTGCGTGATCACATGTCACGGTTTGGGCGTGGCGGGTCGATTTCCGGACGTCGCCAAGGTCGATCGGTGCATTGCCGTGGGGCCCAATGTCGCGCAGGACCTAATGAAGCACTCCATCGCCTCGGTGATCATCCAAAACGGAGTTGACACCGAGCGGTTCTCTCCGGGCGCAAAGGGCCCCAGCCTTCGCATCGCCTATGTCGGCAGGGTTGACGAAACCAAGAGAAGCGGCTTAAACGAACTGATCAGAGCGACCGAAGCCATTCCCCACGCCCACCTCGCGGTCGCATCAAACGACCGTCCGGTCGGACCTCGTTTGACCGCCCTCGGATGGGTGGACGACGTCTCAAAACTGTTGGCCGAGAGCCACATCGTCTGCGGCACCGGCCGAGCGATTCGCGAAGGGCTCGCGTGCGGCGCAATCGGCCTCGTCTTGGGCGCCAAATACGGGGGCCCGGTCACGCCCGATCGCTACGACGGCCAGGCGTTCCCTTCCTTTAGCGGTTACGACGGTGTGTTGCCCCGATCGGAAACCATCCGAACGGACATTCTCCGACTCACCCAAGACGCGGCGTTTCGCGGCCGCCTTGCCGCTTGGAGTCGCGAGTTCGCCTGCCGAACGTTTCCCATCGAGAAAATGGCCGAGGCGGTGGTCGAAGTGTACCGCGATGCGATAAGGACGTGGCCTTCGTGAGAGGGGCCGTGGCCGTCATCACCAGGGACAACTTCGTGACATGGGAGATGAAGGCGCTCCACAGGGCCGCGCGGGCACGGGGCATCTCCCTCGTGCGGATCGATCCCATGCGCTGGGCCTTCGACGTGCAGCACGCCCGGTTCGAAGGAATCTCCAAGGGCCTGATCCGCCAAGATCCAAGCATGATCGGCGCCATCGGGCGGATTGACCAAGACGCGCTCCTCGCGGGCCTTCGAGTCCTCGAAGTCCTCGCTCGTGTCGGCGTGCCCACGATAAACGGACCCGCGGCGGTCCGAAACGGCCGAGACAAGGCGCTCGCCGCGCTCGCACTGTCTGAACACGGGGTGCCTCAGCCGGAGAGCCGAATCATGAGCGCTCTCACCGTCGACCACCTGCGCCATGTTTCCTACCCGGTCGTCGTCAAGCCCTTGATCGGCGGAAAAGGCGCTCTCGTCTCCAAGGCAGCGGGGCCCCGAGAGCTGCTCCGCCTGCTAAAGGAGAACGGATCGCCGATGTTGGTTCAGTCCTTCGTAAGCGGCGCAAAGCGGGAGCTGCGACTCGTCATCTTGGATGGAAGCGTCCTTGCGGCAGTGGCTAAGACGCCTCCTCCGGGCGAATGGCGCGCCAACCTGTCGCTCGGCGCGCGAGCAATGCCTGTCAAAGCAGAGATTGAGACGGCGGACGCGGCAGTACGTGCGGCCCGCGCCGTCGGAGCCGATTTTGCCGCTGTCGACATCCTCGAAACGGCCGAGGGCCCTTTGGTGATCGACGTCAACGTTTGCCCCGGCTTTCAACACGTCGAAGCGGCCACGGGCGCTGACATTGCGGGAAGCGTCATGGACTCCATGCGCCGACGAATCATGAACGTTCAGTAATCGATCTTGCAAGATCTACTACAGGATGGCGATTTGTCCTTATGAAGGCGATACTGTTAGCCCCGAAAGAAGTTCGCTCGAGCGCGGTCTTGGCCGTAGCCGACGCGCTCGACAAGCGGGGATTTACCGTCGAGCGGCGCGCCCGCGCGTCTTCGAACGAGTCGGACGTGGTCATTTGTTGGGGAAAAAGCGCATCCCTTGCCAAGGCAGCCGTCGTGATCAATCCGGTCAATGCGGTAAGGATCGCCGACTCACCAGAGAAGACCTCCCTCCTCCTTCACCTGCATGGCATCCCCGTGGATCCCGAGCGCCTGCCCCGCGACGCTGTGCGCCCGGTCATGCCGCCATTGAGGGATGAGTACGCCCTTGTGCGCGTCCACGTGGCCGACCTGCGCATCCTGGCGGTCGATGACGCCCGCGGAGCCATGCGCTCGATTTCGCGCTGGAAGTACCAAAGAATTGCCGAGGGGGCATGCCGTGCCGTATACGTCCTCGGACTGCACTTTGGGTCGGTCGACGTCATGGTGCATCCATCCGGACGCTGGTACGTCGGTCGAGTCGACGCTCAACCTTCAGCGGACGATGACCTCGCCCGGGCTTATGGCGCGAGCATTGCCGACATGGCCGAATCCTGGGTTGAGCCCCCGGAGCCTTCCAGCGAGGCGGCGCTTGGCGCCGATCCCGAGTTTGCGCTGGTCAAAGCGGGCGGGAAAATCGTATACGCGTCCCGGTATGTGACCCATTCCGGACTCGTGGGATACGACCGACAAAGCCGCGCGAACCGGGGGTCGGTCTTTCCCTTGGCGGAGCTGCGGCCAAATCCGAGCCCTTCCCCATTCACGCTTGTCGCAAACATCGAGACGGCATTGCGGCGAGCGGCGGAGCTCCTGCCGACAAAGGGCGTTTCGTGGCTCGCCGGCAGCTACCCCATGGGAAAGTACCCGACCGGCGGCCACATCCATTTCAGTGGAGCGCCGCTGACCACCCCGTTTCTGCGGGCCCTCGACAGCTATTTGGGCGTTGTGATCATGCTGCTCGAGCAAAGACACCGGGCCAAAAGACGCAGGCGCCGGTATGGCCGTGCGGGCGACTTTCGCCGCAAGGAACACGGCGGGTTTGAGTACCGGGTGCTGCCAAGCTGGCTCGTCTCGCCTGAAGCCACGACGGCGACGCTTGCCCTAGCCAAGACGGTGGCCGCCGAGTGGCCGCGGTTGAATCGGAACTACCTCTCCTCGACGCAGGCGAGCAAGGAGTTTTATCTATCCAAAAAAGGGCGATTCCGCACACTTTACCCGCGCCTGATCCACAACGTGCTTCGGACCGAAACAGGGCGCAAATACCGAGCGGAGCTATCCTACTTCACCAAAATGATCGAGGCCGGCGAGGAGTGGCACGAGGATCGGGACATCAAGGCGGCTTGGGAGATCTGACTAAGGGAGGCGGTTGCCATGGCCCGCACCGTGTTTGCAATTGCAGCGCGCCGGTTTCACAAGCGGCTGTTTGGAGAGCAAACCTCGTACCTGCGAGGACTCATCCGGATCGCCAGACGGCACCACATGGAAGGGTACGTCTTCTCCCCCCTCGACATCGACTGGGAACGCAGGCGCGTCAAAGCGTACGTCCCGACGAACGGGGGATGGAAAGTCGTTCAACGAGGATTTCCTCACGTGGTCCACGACCGTCTTTGGGGCCTAGGCAAAGAGAAGGCCGAAAAGTGCAGGCTCGCGCTTGGGCGCCTGGAGAGCGAATATGGGGTTGCCGTGTTCAACCCGGACTTCGGGGACAAACTCGAGGTCCATGCGCTCCTTGCTCAAGATCCCAAGCTCGCCCTTCACCTCCCCGAAACCTTACCCCTGAGCGCCGATGCCATCGAGCGGATCGCCGAGTCCCACCGAGCGCTTTACATCAAGCCGGTGCGCGGCCGCCAGGGCAAGGGGATCGTCAAGGCGGTGCGATCCGAGTCGGGTTGGAAAGCGGCGAGACGATCCGAATCAGGCGCTGCCGTCAAGCGATCCCTAAAAGACGCAGCGCAGCTCGTCGCATTTGCCGTCGACGGGCAACCGCCTGACGAATACTTGGTACAGCAGGACCTCGACCTGATGCGTCGAGGGCGGTCTGCCGTCGACATACGTGCGATCGTCCAACGTGACATTGAAGGCCGCTGGCGCGTCTCGGCGATCGGCGCGCGTGTCGGGCGTCCCGGAGGGTTTGTCTCCAACCTGCACGCAGGGGGAACCGCAATGACGCTGCAGCGCCTCGTGCGCGGTCTTCCCCGCGCCCCGAAAGCAAAGACGCTCGCTGCAATGGTTCGGGCCCTTGCGCTGAAATGCGCCGCCCAAATGTCCAGCGCCCACCCAACCCTTGGCGAACTCGGCCTCGATCTTGGCCTCGACCGCACAGGAAAACTGTGGATCATCGAGGTCAACCGGCAACCCGGACGGGCGCTCTTCTCCAGAGCGCGCCTGACGAAATCGTGGCGGACGTCGCGCATCCGTGTCGTTCAATACGCTTGGTACTTGAGCAAGAAATCAACAGACTCCTAGGGATGCGCTTACCACCTGGGAACTAGGGAACTCAGTACTATTCCCAGCCTCCGCCGAGGCTCGTAGGATAGCGGGAAAGAACTGACGCCACGACTCCTTTGAAAGCAGGCGAGCGAGCCTGCACGGTGAGGGTGAAACGATCCATGTCGCGCAAAATGCGAAACCTCGACGTGACGTTCGTCGTCATTGTCGCAATGATCTGCATCGAACTCCTCAAGGTGCTGATCGTTCCCAATCCGTTCGACGTCGTGCTCCTCGGGGGACTCATCTTTGTACTCATACTCACGATGCGCTGCTAGACCGTGTTGTGATGACCGCTACCCTCGTTTATGTGACGTAACTCCTCGTTTGGACTCGACCTGGCGGATCGTTTGGAAGGAGGCCCGGACGCGGTGAACCTCCTTGCCATTCATCCGCCCAAAGGAAAACCGAAGCGGCTGAAGTTTCCCAACGATAATGAAGGGAAAATCACGTTTGACTCCGAGTACCTACCCGGACCGTGGGATGCCGTCATGTCCTGGGGCGCCACGGATTTCGATCCCATCGGCGCCGAGTGGGTCCTCAACCCGCCCGAAGCGCTCCGCGCCGCTCAAGACAAAGAAAGAGTCGTTGAGCGCCTGCGCGCACACGGGATCCGCACCCGGTACTATGGACGAAAGGGCCGCTACAGAGTGCACGTATGCGACTTGCGAGTCCTTGGCCTTTACCGGCGAAGCGGAAAGAAGCTCAAGCGGATACACGGTGGTTCAAAGCGAATGCGGGCGGTCCGGGCGATGGCCGTCCGCTGCATTTACGCCCTCGGGCTGCATTTCGGCTCGGTGGACGTCATCTCGCTCAGCAAGGACGAAGCGGCGCCGACGCGGGTCGATCCCACCCCGGAGCTCACACCGACGACGGGCAGGTTGTATGCCCGCTCCGCCTCCCATTTCGTCGCTCGTCGGCGCTCCCGATTCGACTTTGCCCGCAAGCCCGTCACGCTCGGCGCCGACATCGAGTTCATCATGCGCCGAGGCAAAGGGATCGTTTACGCGTCTCGATATTTCAGCAGGCACGGCCGGGTCGGTTACGACCAGCAGGGCAGTCGATATCGCCGGGGGGCAAAGCCCATCGTCGAGGTGCGCCCTTCGCCTTCGTCCGACCCGGTCGTGCTCGTTTCAAACATCAAGGATCTGCTCCGCAGGGCCGCTCGCCGCGCGCCCAAAGATTCGAGTTGGCAGGCGGGAAGCCTCCCCGTGCGCAGCTACCCGATCGGCGGCCACATCCACTTCAGCGACGTGCCGCTCACGACGGAATTGCTCCGGGCGCTCGACAACTACCTCGCGCTCCCCGTGGCGATGCTCGAGGATCCAAAGCGCGCCCGTCGGCGGCGCCCCCGCTACGGATACCTCGGCGAGTTTCGCTGGCAGCGCCACGGCTTTGAGTACCGAGTCCCGTCGAGTTGGATCGTAGCGCCCGACTTCGCCCACGCCATCGCATGCCTGGCAAAGCTGGTCGCGGAGAACTACGAGCGCCTGCGTCTCGATATGTTTGCGCATAACGAGATTTGCCGCGCATTTTACCGATCCGACAAAGAGGTCATGCGCCCTGCCTTTGAGGCAATCTGGTCCGACCTTGAGACCCTACCGGACTATTCGAGGATGGAAGAGCATCTGCAAGTCATTCCTGAATGGGTGCGTGAGGGTAAAGAATGGAGCGAAAACCGCGACCTAAAGTTGCGGTGGGGATTGGTCCGCCGACGACCCCAAAAGCGTAAGCGGCGCTGACGTGGGGCGGCCACGCCGATCGGCGGGCCTTTCCCGGGCCCTACGGCCTAAAGAGCAGCTCCGAGAAAGGGAAGAAGTCGATGCCATACAAGAGCGCAAAGGTCAAGTTGACGCGGGCCCAAGAGGGGGTCGACGGGATCGCCGTTTCAGAGGCGCTTCTCGAGTCGCTTGGCGCCCCGCGCCTTGATCAAGCGACGCTAAAAGTTGGGGCTAAGAGCGTCTCCGTGCCTGTTTCGAACAAACGAGGCTCTGACGTCGTCGCCATCAGTCCCAAGGTCGCAAGTGACCTTTACCTCTCGCTCCCGCAAACGCTCCGCATTCGATGGGAGCCAGAGCGCCAGGCGCTCTGCCTCGGCCCGATCGTCGCGATCTTTGCAGCCAAAAAGAGGCGCAGCGGAAGGCGGGCGCTCTTTGGTGTCCGCACTGGGGACCTCAAACACCTGATCGCCCATGGCAGGGCTTTGGGCATGGTGGCGTTCGTCGCGGCCCCGGACGGAATCGAGGAAGGCGCCGATTACGTGGAGGGGTACGTTCGCTCCGGAAAGCGTTGGGTCAAAAGGCGCCTTCCCCTCCCCGACGTGGTGTACGATCGCGTGCAAGCGCGCAGTTGGGAGCGGCGTGCCAGCACGCAACGTGCGAAAGCAGTTTTGCAGGCCATCCCCGACGTCCATTATTTCAATGAAGGATTTTTTGACAAGTGGTCGATCTATCAGCGCATGTCCCGGCACGAACGCCTGGTTCGGTACATCCCCGAGACGCGGCAACTGACCGGGCCCGCCAGTCTGCAGGCGTTTCTCGACCAACACAGCTCCGTCTACGTAAAGCCTACCGAAGGCAGCCAAGGCAAAGGCGTCGTGCGGGTGCGACGGACGCACACGGGATACGAGTGGCGGCACGGTCGCAGAATCCATGGGACGACTCGGTTTGATGCACTATACAAAGGAATTACTCGCATTCAACGCGGGCGGCGATACATCGTCCAGCAAGATCTTCACCTTGCTACCTTCGGCGGCGCCCCGTTCGACGTGCGAATTCTCATGCAAAAGACGGGCGATGGCGAGTGGGCGCGGACCAAGACGTACGCCAGAGTGGCTCCGCAAGGCAGGGTCACGTCCAATCTGAGCCGTGGTGGAACGGCCTTTGGTCTTGCCTACGTCTTGCGCAAGCGATTCAAGAGGAACGGTCGGCGCGTGGCGGCCAAGATCCGCACCGCATCGCTCGAGATCGTGACCGCCCTTGAAGAAGTGCTCGACGGCCCGCTCGGCGAGGTCGGCCTCGACCTTGGCGTCGATCGGAAAGGGCAAGTTTGGCTGATCGAAGTGAACGCCAAGCCGTTCCGAAAGATTACGGACGCAGGCCCCAAGCGCCAAGTGTGGCGCTCATTCCACCGGCCTATGGCCTATGCAAACTACATTGCCGGGTTTTGAACACGAAAAAGCGCACGCGCCTTTCGGGAGGAATTGCCCATGCAATTTGAAATAAAAAACGGCCCCGGTCGGATGCTAAAGCTGAAATCCACATCCGACGCGATCCAAGCGGTCAGGCGGGCCGGCAGCGTGACGATCGGTCTGACGCCCATCGAACTCAAGACATCGGGAGCCCGCGTGGCCTTGGTGAGTTCTCAGCGAAAAGGCCTACACCTACCGGGTCGCTGGCGAGTCTCCGTGCGTACGAGCGAGCACGGCTTGTCACTTGGCCCCGTCATCGCAATCTTCACATCGTCCTCACGCAAGAATCCTAAGCGCCGGTTTGCGGCGAGCTCCGGGCAGTTTCGCCGTTTGATCCTCGTCGCCAAGGAGATGGGAGCGATCGCGTACGTATTTACGCCGGAAGGCGTGAATTGGAGTGATCGGACCATCGCGGGGTATACGATCAGCGGCCGCAGCGGCGCCTGGGTTCGCGGCCGCTTCCCATTTCCCCACGTCATCTACAACCGAGTGCCCAACCGCAACGCTGAGCGGCGGGCGAGCGTCGACGCAGCCCGCAAGCGGTTTATTGAAGAGTCGGACGTCCACTTTTTCAACCCGAAATTGCTCGACAAGTGGGAAGTGCACAACATCCTCAAGGACCACGAAGCCGTCAAGGCGCACCTCCCCGAGACGCTCATGTATCGGGATGCAACGTCTTTGATGGAGTTTTTGCGCAAGCACCACGAAGTGTACATGAAACGGGCCGGCGGCAGCCTTGGCAATGGAACGGCCCGCATCGATCTGCACCCAAACGGCCGAATCCTCTGGCGATCGACCTTGGGAAAAGGGCGGATCAGGGCCGCGACGTACTACGACATCGGCGCATTCTCGGCCCAGTTGGACCGATTTCAGGCCGGAAGGCGCTACTTGATACAACAGGCCATCCCTCTCCTGCGTTACCACGGGCGTCCCTTTGACATCCGAGCATTGGTCCAAAACGATCCGGTCAAAGGGTGGACCGTGACGGGGATGGCCGCGCGCATCGCAGGACCGCGGCAGATCACAACCCACCGTCCTCGGGGAGGATCGAGGGCCAAACTCATCCCGCTCCTCCGCCGCGTGCTAAAGGGCGCTGACCGCGTCGATCAAGTCGTCAGAAATCTAGAAAATGCGATCGTCACGGCGGCTGCGGCCTTCGATGCCGCGACGGGCGGGACGCACGGGGAACTCTCGATGGATGTGGCGCTCGATCGAAGCGGCCACCCGTGGATCTTGGAGCTGAATGCAAAGCCCATGGTCTTCGACGAGCCCGCCATTCGCAAACACGCGCGCCGCCGCCTCGTGCGGTATTGCTTTACGGTAGGCGGGTTTCAACTCCCCAGCGCGCCCCGAGCGAAGGGCGCGCTGGCAAGTAGAGCGCATTGACCTTTAAAGCAGTGAACGCCAGCCATGATCGCGCGCCTTGGCGTCGTCGTTGAGCGAAACTTCCGCCCGCCCCTGCCGCCAGGCCGCAAGGCGCTCCCGTACGGCCGCATCGTGCAGACCGAGGATTTGGGCCGCGTACAGCGCGGCATTGGCGGCGCCGTCGATGCCCATCGAAGCGACCGGCACGCCGCTTGGCATTTGCACGATCGAGTACAAGGCGTCGACGCCGGCAAGTGGCCCCCCGCCGATCGGCACGCCGATCACGGGCACCAAAGTGTGGCTTGCCAGCACGCCGGGCAGGTGCGCGGCGCGGCCGGCAGCGGCAACGATCGCGTGCAACCCGCGATCGGCTGCGCTCCTCGCGTACGCGACCGCCTCGTCGGGCGTGCGGTGTGCGGAAAGAATGCGAACTTCGTACGAGATGCGAAGCTCATCGAAGATCTCGAGGCCTTTGGCGACGACGGGAAGATCGGATTTGCTGCCAAGAACGACCCCGATCGTGGGGCGAGGCTCGGTCGATTCGGACATGCTCGGATTCTCCTTTTTTTGGCGTGTGCCCCCCTTGGCCGCCCGAGCTCGTCGGCCCGGCCAAGTCAGAAGGCGACCCTATCGACTCGTATGATCAGCGCCCGATCGATCAACTCGCCGTGTGGCGACTGCCGCGGGCAGTGAGTGGGACTGCGTCCCTGCATAGAGGGCACTCGGCGGGAGGATAGGCGGAAACGGGCATCCTGAGCAGAGCCTCGGTCTTGACGCCAAAATCCATCCCCTGCTCGCTACGATCAACCAAAAGGCCCACCCCGATTACGTCTCCTCCGCTCGAGCGCACGCAGTCGAGGACTTCCCTGACGGATCCCCCGGTCGTCGTCACATCTTCGACCACGAGCACCCGCTCACCCGGCGCCACCGTAAAGCCGCGCCTAAGCGCCATGCGCCCGCCTTCTCGTTCGGTGAAATGGGCCCGTGTCTTCAAGGCCTTAGCCACTTCGTGCGCAAGCAAGATTCCACCGACGGCGGGCCCGATCACGACTTCCACCCCGTCCTGCTCAAATCGTCTGGCAATCTCTTTGCACAGGAGTTCGGTCTTCTCAGGCCGTTGCAGCACGGCGAACTTCTCGAAGTACTTGTCCGAATGAAGGCCGGATGTAAGCAAGAAATGGCCTCGAAGGAGGGCGTCGGACTCTTCGAACAGCCTTGCGACTTCCTCTTGATTCACGCTCAATCATTCCCCTCTTCCAGTTTCAAAAACGCACAAATCTCCAGGGCGTTCAAGCGTGGGCGCGCCCGACAAGATCGCCAAATCGAGACACGCCCTTCTCTCTCAACAGTTGGGGAAGGCTCTCGGCAATCTCCGCGCTCAGCGTGGGACTCGTGAAGTTTGCGGTGCCGACGGCGAACGCCGAAGCGCCGGCGAGCGTGAATTCGATGGCGTCTTCTAGGCTCGCGATGCCACCCATGCCGATGATCGGAATGTCGACCGCCTCGTACACATCCCAAACCATTCGCACCGCCAAAGGCCTGATTGCCGGCCCGGAAAGCCCGCCGACGACGTTGGCAAGCACCGGCCGCTCGGAGCGCACATCGATCGCCATGCCTAAAAACGTGTTCACGGCGGATACCGCGTCGGCCCCTGCGTCTTCGCACGCTTTCGCCATCACTTTGATGTCGGTTACGTTTGGTGAGAGTTTTGGAATGACCGGCCGAGTCGTAACTTTGCGCACGGCGCCTACAACCTCCGCGGCCATCTTGGGGTCGACTCCGAACGCGATGCCTCCCTCTTTGATGTTGGGGCATGAGATGTTGAGCTCGTACGCGTCGGCTCCTTCGACCTCTTCCAGTCGCCGGACGACGCCGACGTACTCGTCGACGGTCTTTCCGATTACGTTGACGATGACGCGCACCTCGCGGCCGCGCAAGGCCGGGAGGTAACGCTCGACGTACGCCTCGACCCCCGGATTTTGCAATCCGATCGCATTCAACATCCCGGCCGGCGTCTCGACGATGCGAGGAAGCGGATTGCCGGTCCACGGCTCGAGCGATACGCCTTTCACCATGACGGCCCCGAGGAGTTCGAGGTCGAAAAGTTCCGCGTACTCGGCGCCGTAGCCAAACGTTCCCGATGCGACCATGACCGGATTCTTGAATACGACGTCGCCGATTTGCACCGAAAGGTCGCAATCGGGTTTGGGCAATTGCGCTTGTTTGTTCATCCGCCCCACACCACCTTCGCGCCGTCAAAGACCGGCCCCTCTCGGCACACTCTAGCCCACTCGGGCTCGCCAGTTTCTCCTTGGACTTTGCAAACGCAGCTCAGACAAACCCCGAGGCCGCATCCCATCCATTCTTCCAGCGCGACCTGACAGGGCACCTCGTGGCGTTTGCAGATTTCGGAAACGGCGGCAAGCATCGCAGCAGGGCCGCATGCAAACACGCCCATAACCGGGGCGCCGAAGTCCCGCTGCTCGAGCGCCGCCTGCAGGAGGTCCGTGACGAAACCAGGGTGACCGACGGAGCCGTCGACCGTGGCGATGCGGGGCTCGACGCCTCCAGCGCGCCACCGATCGACGGCCACAATCTGCTTAGCGCCCGCAAATCCAACGAGCGCCGTATGGCTCAAGCCATCTGCCTTGAGCCGCTCGGACAGGAAGTAGATCGGCGGTACGCCTACCCCGCCTCCGACGAGGACGAGCCTACCACCTTGGCGATCCTTAAACGGCAGCCAATCGAATCCACGGCCGAGCGGTCCTACCAAGTCGACCGTATCGCCAGCCTTGAGGCGAGAAAGCAGGCGCGTCCCCCGGCCAACCACTCGGTACATCACACCAAACCTATCGCCGTTCGCCCAGTAAACGCTGAAGGGCCGTCTGAGCAGGGGGTCGTAAGCTGCGATGTCCCGGCAGAGGACGTTGACGAACTGCCCGGGTACGACGTCGGCGAGTCCCCCTTCGAGGGGAAGGATGAGCTCCCAATGGCCCTCTGCCACTTCGCGGTGGTCCAACACAGGTAATCGAATCACTTCAGGCAATCGCTTTTGCACCACCTAGCCGCCCCTACGCCGGGCGCGTGAGTCCTTCGATGAACCGATCGAAGAGGTACCCCGAGTCGTTGGGACCGGGCGACGCCTCAGGGTGATATTGAACGGAAAACGCCGGCACGCTTCGGTGCGCAAGGCCTTCGACGGTCTGATCGTTGACGTTCTTGTGCGTGACCACGACGTTCGGATCGCTAAAGCTCCCATCTTCGATCGCAAATCCATGGTTTTGCGACGTAATGTACACACGTCCCGTCGCAAGCTCTTTTACGGGATGGTTTCCGCCGCGATGCCCGTATTTCATCTTGAACCTGGAGCCTCCGAGAGCAAGACCGAGGATCTGATGCCCAAAGCAAATGCCAAAGATGCTCACATGGCCGAGCAGATCCTTGACCGTATCGACGGCGTACGGCACCCCGATCGGGTCGCCCGGGCCGTTCGACAAGATGACGCCGTCCGGCCGCGTTGCCATGACCTGGGCCGCGGTGCTCTTGGCCGGCACCACGGTCACGCGGCATCCTCTATTTTTTAGCGAGCGCAGGATGTTCAGCTTTGTGCCAAAGTCCACGACAGTGACGCTCGGCCCGGCGAGATCAGCGTAGACGTAAGGCTCCTTTACACTCACCTCGCTGACCAAGTCTTGGCTCGAAAGGTCGGGCGCGCTGCGTGCGGCGTGAACGAGTTCGTTCGGATCGACGTCGCCGGATGCGATCACGCCCCGCATCGCGCCTTGCTCGCGGATGCGCCGCGTCAGCGCGCGCGTGTCGACGCCTTCGATTCCCACGACGCCGTGCTGCTTTAAAAAGTCAGCCAAGCGAAACTTGGAGCGCCAGTTGCTGGGGTTGCCAGCGAGCTCTCGGACGACAAACCCTCGGGCGTGGGGGCGGGCCGACTCGATGTCCTCATCGTTGACGCCGTAGTTTCCGATAAGCGGGTACGTCATCGCGACGATCTCCCCTCGGTATGAGGGGTCAGTCAAGACCTCTTGATAACCGGTCATGCTCGTGTTGAAAACGACCTCGCCAAAGACGCGCCCTTCCGCTCCGACCGAACGCCCTTCGAAATAGGCTCCGTCCTCGAGCGCCAACACGGCCCGCACCTGTTTGCTCACACACGCCACCTCGTTTTCTAAAAAAGCCATGATCTCACGATCGCTGTTCACAAAGTAACCGACGTGGACTAACTCCACGCGCCTGTTGCCAAATCGAATTGCTACACCGGCCGCCTGCGGTCGATTGCCGCGCTCAGCGCGTCGCGCATCTCCACCGCTGCGCGCCGCGAGGCCTCTGCCACTGTCCCGCCTGCCCGATAGGCGTACAAGATGCTGCGCGATGCGTTGACGACCGCGCCGAGGCCATTTGAGTCAAACCCGAGCGCCACATCGTCTGCCGTCCCGCCTTGAGCGCCAAACCCCGGAATGAGGATCGGCACGTGCGGCATAAGGCGGCGGAGGCGCTCGAGTTCTGCAGGGTACGTCGCTCCCACGACGGCGCCCACGGGGCCGTACCCGAGCGCTCCTTGGCGCGCCGCGCTCGCCCGCTCGAGGGAGGCGGCCACCACGTCCGCAACCGAGTACGGGCCATCGGATCCCCCGATCAAAGCAACTTCCGGCGATGCGCCTCGACCATCGCGATCCCCGATCACCTCGAGGTCCTGTAGCTCTCCGGAGGACGGGTTTGACGTCTTCACGAGGACAAACAGGCCTGTGGCGCCTTCGCCTCGGTCAAGAAACGGCTCGATGCCATCCCAGCCGAGGTATGGGTTGACCGTCAGCGCGTCCGCCTTGGGCCCCTCGGCCTCGGCGCCTGCGAGCAGCGATTCAAAGGAGTCGGCCGCCTCTGATCGGATCTTGCGCTGGAGGCGCCTTGCGCCCAAATAAGCTGCGGCATACATCTCGGCGGTGGACCCGATATCGTTGCGCTTGCCGTCCGCAATCACCAACAAGCCTGCTTCGCGTCCGAGCTGCACGACTTGCTCAAAGGCCGCAATTCCGGGGGCGCCCAGCCGCTCGAAGTGCGCGAGTTGCGGCTTGATCGCCACGGCGACATCATGCACCGCATGGATGACGTCCCCCGCGAAATCCACAACGCCGCGTGCCAATGCCTCTCGACGATTTATCTCAGGAAACGGGTCGGGAAAATACGATCGGGGGATTAAGAGTGGGTCCGGATCGATGCCAACGACGACCGCGCTGCCCTTTTCCCGGCATGCTCCAAACAGCCTGTCCGAAAAGTTCACGCTTCCACCTCTGTCTCAAGGGGACCGAATACCTGATCGCCTAGGAATACGCCTTCGACACGACCAACGACCCGCGTTCCGTCGAAAGGCGTGTTGCGAGCTTTTGACTTCCACGTTGCCGCGTCAAGGGTGTACTCGGGCTCCGGATTGAACAAGACCATGTCGCACCGCTCGCCCTCGACAAACTGCGGCTGCTCGATCCCAAGCGCCGCTCTCGGCCTGAGGCTCGTTGCGTTCGCCAGTTCACTCCATGACAACAGCCCGGGACGCACCAGATGGGTGTGGAGCGCGACCAAGGCCGCCTCGTATCCGGCCGCGCCAAAGGGAGCATAGTCAAATTCGACGTCTTTCTCCTCCGGAGTGATCGGCGTGTGGTCCGTGACGACGCAGTCAATGACGCCCTCTTTGACGCCTTCGATGAGCGCTTCGACATCGCGCCTTGGCCGCAAAGGAGGCATCAACTTTTTGGCGGTGTCGTAATCCGCCAAGGCCCCGTCATCCAGGATCAAGTGGTGGAAACTGCACTCTGCGCTCACGCGCACGCCTCGGGACTTCGCCTCACGAATCAGCGCAAGCGAGCGCCCGGTGCTCACGCCCTGTACGTGAATGCGTCCGCCCGCTTCTTCGGCAAGCAGCAAGTCGCGCGCGAGCGCAATCCACTCGGCCGAGGCAGGAATCCCGGAAAGGCCGAGCCATCCGCCTTGTATGCCTTCGTGCGCCACGCCGCCGCTCGAGAGTCCTTCGTCTCTAGCTTCGATCAAAACCGGGATGTCGAGCATCCTTGTGTACTCGAGGATTCGCCTGACGATCGATGCGTCACGGATCGGTTTCGCGTCGCCTGCCGCGGCCGCGCCTGCGCCTTGCAACCTGCCGAGCTCAGCGAGTTCCTTTCCGTTTCGCCCCTTTGTCGCGGCAGCGCATACCAAAATGCGAGCGCCGCGTATCAGGTCGCCCCGCCGCAGGACGTACCCGATTCCCGTCTCACTGTCGAGCGCCGGATCCGTGTCGGGCATCCCGAGCACGGCGGTGAATCCGCCCCATGCCGCGGCGAGCAGACCCGACTCGAGCGTCTCTCGGTCCTCCCGCCCCGGTTCCCCCAAATGGCTGTGGAGGTCGACAAGACCGGGAAGCCCAACCCAGCCCCGGCCGTCGATCGTCACGGCGTTTGTCTCCGCTAAACCCCGTCCGATCCGGAGAAGTCGTCCGTCCCCGATCAACACGTCCTGCTCGTGGATAAATCCGGCCGAAGACCAGAGCGATACGCCTTTAATCAGCGTTTTCAAGCTCACTCACATCCCCTCCCGACATCAGGTAGAGCAATGCCATGCGCACCGCGACTCCGTTCGACACCTGGTCCCTGACGACAGAGCGAGGATCGTCTACGACCTCTTGCGTAATTTCGACACCGAGGTTTGCCGGCCCGGGGTGCATGATCATCACGTCGTCTTTTGCGTTGCGGAGTCGCTCCTTCGTGATCCCGTACAGGGCCGAGTACTCGCGCAGCGACGGGAAGAGTCCGCTCGCCTGCCGCTCCATTTGGATCCGGAGCACGTTGATGACGTCGGCGCCATCGATCGCCCGGTCGACGTCGTGGTAGATCTCGATGCCCCAATCTGCGAGCCCCGGGGGCAAAAGTGTGGGCGGGCCCGCGACGCGGACGGTCGCACCGAGCTTTAGGAGCCCCCAAATATCGGAACGTGCGACACGGCTGTGGAGAATGTCCCCGATGATCGTCACGGTGAGTCCTTCGATTCGCCCTTTGCGCTCCTGGATCGTAAAGAGGTCGAGGAGCCCTTGAGTAGGATGCTCATGCCGGCCGTCCCCGGCGTTGATGACGCGGGACTTGATCGAGCGCGCCAGCAAATGTGCCGAACCGGAAGCGCTGTGGCGCATCACCACGATATCCGCCCCCAGGGCCTCCAGCGTTTTGGCGGTGTCTGCAAGGCTCTCGCCCTTGACGACGCTGCTCGACGAAGCGCTGATGTTGATCACGTCGGCGCTCATCCACTTCCCCGCCAACTCAAAGGAGGTTCGCGTGCGGGTGCTCGCCTCGTAAAAGAGGTTGACCACTACCTTTCCCCGCAAGGTGGGAAACTTCTTGACCGGCCGTTCGAAGATCTGCTTACACGGCTTTGCCGTGTCCAAGACGAGCTCGATCTCGGCTTTGGAAAGCGACCGCAATCCCAACAAGTCCTTTTGGCGCAACATCACGCACGACGCCTCCCCTAATAAGAATCCGCCTAGCTTGTGTCCCCACGATCAACGTCCTTCGGCCGCGAGCTCCTCGATGACGACGGCGTCTTCCCCGTCCACATCTTCGAGACGGACGCTGACCACTTCGTCCAGGGACGTGGGAACGTTTTTGCCGACGAAGTCGGCGCGGATCGGCAGTTCCCGATGCCCTCGGTCGATCATGACCGCGAGTTGAATCCGACGCGGCCGCCCAAGATCGATCAAAGCGTCCATGGCCGCCCTTATCGTCCGGCCGGTAAAGAGCACGTCGTCGACGAGGACCACGGACCGACCATCGACGGAGAACGGAATCTCGGTCATCCGTACGACAGGTTGGTGCGCTACCGTGGTCAGGTCGTCGCGGTATAACGTGATATCCAAAATCCCGACAGGACACGGCTTGCCTTCGATGCCCTCGATCTTGGCTGCGAGGCGGCCGGCAAGCGGGGCCCCTCGGGTGCGAATGCCGACCAACCGGACGTTTTCGGTGCCGCGGTTGGCCTCGACGATCTCGTGCGCAATGCGCGTGATCGCGCGGTCCATTTGAACCTTGTCCATGATAACGGCTTTGGCTTTGACGTCAACCGCCTCCTAGCTTTAAGCCAAAAACGAGCGCACAAAAAAACTCCTGCCCGACCGGCAGGAGTCAAATTGACCATGCTAAATTTGACTGTTCCCTTTAGATAAGCGCACGTACGGCGCGCACACCTCGGCGAACGTCAATTTTGGCATTCCTTACCGGCCTCACGGGACCTGTTTAAAGGAACGTGCTATTTGTCTCATCTTACATGCACGCGCTTTCAACCGTCAAGACGAAGTTTGCTCAAAACACGTTGCAGGCCCTCGGGAATCGGAGCCCGGACGTTGATCAGTTCGCCTGTAATCGGGTGAAAAAACGCAATCTCTACCGCGTGCAAAGCCTGTCCGTCGTCGACGAGATGAGGCTTGTTCGGCCCGTAGACCGTGTCGCCGACCACAGGGTGGCCGATGTGCGCCAAATGGACCCGAATTTGGTGGGTGCGCCCCGTCTCGAGCCTGAGTTGAAGAAGCGTGTACCGCCCAAAGCGCTCGAGCGTCTCAAAGTGCGTGACCGCCGGCCTTCCTCGACCGGGAACCACGGCCATCCGCTTTCGATTTGTGGGGTGACGCCCGATGGGCGCGTCAATAGAGCCCGCATCAGATCGGACGTTTCCGTGGACCAAAGCGATGTAGACGCGCTTGATGCGCCGCGCTTTCAAATCGGCAGCCAGCTTGACGTGGGCCTCTTCGGTCTTCGCGACGACCAATGCGCCCGTGGTGTCTTTGTCGAGGCGATGGACGATGCCAGGACGCTCGGCGCCGCCAATCACCGGCAGCTCGGGAAGGTGGTGGATGAGCGCATGCACCAGCGTGCCTGTCTGGTGTCCGGGGGCGGGATGCACCACGAGGCCTTTGGGTTTGTTGATGACGAGCACCCACTCGTCTTCGAAAAGCACGTCCAGAGGGATTGGTTCCGGCGCCAGATCGGTCGGTTCCGCGACAGGGATCGACACGTCGACGCGATCGCCTTCGACCAGCCGTTGACCGGCCTTTTGAGGGCGCGTGCCGTTGATTTGCACGCACATCGCATCGATCAAACGCCGCGCCTCGGCTCTTGATCGTATACCTTCCTGCTGGGCCAAGAATACGTCCAAACGCAAGCCTGCACCCGCCGAGTCGACGGTTAGGGAATGTGAGGCCGCAACCGGCCTCACGCTCCTTCCTCCCCTTCCTTGAACGTCTTGGGCGAGAGGATCACGGTGCGCCAAAGCAAGATGCAAACGCCGAGGAAGATCGCCGTGTCTGCCACGTTAAAGACGGGCCAGACGCGAAAGTCCACGAAATCCGTGACCCAACCATAGCGGATGCGGTCGATGAGGTTGCCCACCGCTCCGCCTAATGCAAGGCTGTACCCTAATCCCAGCCAAGGCTCGGAGCGGGCAATGCTGCGCGTGTAAAACAGAACGACCGCGACCATGATGATCGAGGCTGCGATCAAGAGCCCGAGCTTGCCCTGTAGGATGCCGAACGCGGCGCCCGGATTGCGGACGTATGTCAAATGGAGGATGTTTGCAATGACAGGAAAGGAATCGCCGGGCGAAAGCGCCTGGCGGACAAAGGCTTTCGTCGCCTGATCGATCGCTACGATCAGCGTGGCGATGATATAAATTCTGGCCATCTGCAGGCTGCCTCCGAATTCCGACTATAACAGGTTCATTGTATCACAATAGGCCAAACGTGTGCAGGACGCATCGGCCCCCATGGTCCACGCTCGCCCCCTTACCTCCGCCATCGCTCGCGCTCTTGATCTTTCTCACCTTCTTCATCTTCGTAAAGGTCGCTCGTGATTTGATCCAGGTCCGGGTCGACCTCAACCTCGACGTTGTCTTCCCCTTCGATAAACACTTCTTCGTGCCCGACTGCTCCGAGTGCATCAAGGGGCGAGTTGGTCGAAGTCCCGTGCCGCACCACGTCCTGCCAGGCGTCCTCGGCGTCGTAGGCGACCTCTTCATCGGAGTCCGTGAAGCTCTCCACAAAGCTCACCGCTCGCTCTTCGATCGGCCGCTGGTGCTCATTCTCGCCGTGCGCGCCCGAGCATGAGACGCACTCTTCGGCATACGGGATCGCCTCCAAGCGCTCGGCCCCGATCGGACGGCCACACGACGCGCAGACGCCGTACTCGCTTCTTGCGATCCGCTCGAGCGCCGCTTCGATACGTCCCAGCGTCACCTGCGCATCGGCCCGGAGCCCCAGATCCTTCTCTCGTTCGTACATCTCGTTTCCCGTGTCCGCCGGGTGTTGATCGTACGACGAAAGCTCTCCGGTCGATTCGGTCATGGGCTCGTCCAGCCCGGTGTCACTCAGTCCTTGAACCAACGTCGCATAGCGATCCCGCTCTTCGTAAAGTAGGCGTCGAAACTTTTGGAGGTCGAGGGAATCTCCTTGTTCAGTCATACGCCTTCACCACCTCGTTCATTGGTCTCGTAGTTCATTAATCGCGAGAAGGGCCGCAAGGTGAGCCGCCGCTCGCAAACTTTAGGGCTTCACGGCCCTGCAAGTTCGAGCTGAATGATCCGCGCTAGGTCGGCGAGGAATTCGCCGATGATTGGGAGGTTCAATCGGGCGAGGTGGCCTAGAAAGAGCACAAATATGGCGCCGATCAGAGAGAAACCGACGGCGATGCCAAACCCGCGCGCCACCCCGGCAAGAAAGTTGAGGTAAAGGAGGCGCTGAGGGTTTTTGTACAGCTCGACCCATTCGGCGATGGCCGACTTGTCAAACCCCTCGATCGCTTCCTGGAGCTTTGCTATGAGCCTATCTACCCACTTCGGCCTCGCTGACTCCAGCTCACTCGGACGCCCCTTTCACACCGGCTAGCATCCCCTGCGCGAATGGGGCCTATCCCGGTCAACCGCTCAAGGAGGCAAACCCGCTTTGCCGAGCGAAATGGCATTGGCGAAAGGGAGGCCACCATTCTTGGACAATCGATCTCAAGCACTCTTCTCCCGCGCGGTCTTGCGGATCGCGGGCGGAGTAAACTCACCGTCCCGCTCCTACGATGCAGTCGGGGGCGGGGCGCCCGTCTTCGTCGCTCGCGGCGAGGGCGCCTACCTATACGACGGCGAAGGCAAACAGTACATCGACTACTTGGCAGCCTACGGAGCCATGATTCTCGGTCACGCGCACCCACATGTCGTAAGCGCGGTCGAGCGTGCGATTCGAAAGGGAAGCGTCTACGGAGCTCCCACCGAAGGTGAGGTGCTCCTTGCCGAGCGGCTCACGGAATCCATTCAAGGCCTTGAGCAAGTGCGATTCACGGCATCGGGCACGGAAGCCGTGATGACGGCGCTCAGAGTCGCTCGGGGGTATACGGGCCGAGAGAAGATCCTCAAGTTTAACGGAGCGTACCACGGACACTCGGACGCTGTGCTGGTGTCGGCCGGATCAGGATCGTCGACGCTCGGCATCGATGAGAGCCTTGGCGTGACCGATGGGGTTGCAAAAGATGTGATTTCAATCCCATACAACGACGTCGAGGCGCTCGATGAGGCGTTTGACCAGGCCGGCGATGAGATCGCGTGCGTCCTCGTCGAACCGATCACCGGTAATTTCGGCATCGTCGTTCCGGATCGCGCGTTCATGGTTCGCATGCATGAGCTCGCCGCTCGTCATGGCGCCCTCGTCATATGGGACGAGGTGATCACCGCGTTCCGGTTTGGTTACGGCTCGATCGAGAGCTATTTCGGGCTCACACCGGACCTTTACACCCTGGGCAAGGTGATCGGCGGCGGGCTTCCGCTCGGCGCATATGGAGGCAGGCGCGAAGTGATGAAGGTCGTAGCGCCGCTAGGCGGGGTGTATCAAGACGGCACCCTCTCCGGCAACCCCGTCTCCACGGCGGCAGGTCTTGCATGCCTTGACGCCCTGCGGGCGCCCGGACTTTACGACCGCATCGAGGTACTGGCAAAGCGACTCGAAGACGGGATGCTCGCCTCCGCGAAAGCACACGGTTTGAGGCTATCCGTGACCCGATTCGGCGGCGCGCTCAGCCCGTTTTTTGCCCAAACGCCTTCGAGGAGCTTCGAAGATACGCAGAAAGTGCCGGACGGGCACCTCGCCCGCTTCTTCCGCCTGCTGCTCGAGCAGGGCGTCATGACGGCGCCGTCCAAGTAC
Source organism: uncultured Clostridia bacterium (assembly GCA_964424335.1). Lineage (GTDB taxonomy): Bacteria > Bacillota > Limnochordia > DTU080 > RSA5 > CAYRIY01. Next base: position 6,545 of record CAYRIY010000004.1, on the reverse strand, counting down.
GAGGCCTGGTTTGTCTCGGCCGCGCACTCGGACGACGACATCACACGCACGCTGGAAGCGGTCGACGCCGCGTTCCGGCAGATGAAGGCCGAAGGCCTAGAGTAGGAGCTGCACCACGTCGGCGCAACGGTCGCAAAGCGTTGGGTGATCCGCGTGATCCCCGACGCTGTCGGCATGTCGCCAGCACCGTTCGCACTTCTCACCGTCGGCCCTGTCGACGCCGACGGTGAGACTTCCATCCTCTTCGACGACGGCAGACTCAGGCGCGGCGTCGACGAGTTGGACCGAGGAGACGATAAAGATCGGCGCCAGGTCTTTGCTGCGCTGCTCGAGGATTTCACGCACGTCCCCGGTGGCCGCGATCCAGACCGCAGCTTCCGAGGAGCTTCCGATTACTTTCTCGTTTCGCGCCCGCTCGAGCGCCTTTGCGACGGTCCGCTTCACGCGCAGGAGCGTCTCCCAGCGCCTTTCGAACTCAGAGTCCTCATACGGCGTATCGGCCGAATCCTCCGCCTTTGCAGACACCCACCTACTTAGATGTACGCTTTCAGCGTCTTTGAGCGATTCATCCATGTACTCCCACACTTCGTCCGCCGTAAAGACGAGGATTGGCGCAATCAACTTGACAAGCGTTTGCAAGATCTCGGCGAGCGCGGTTTGAGCCGCTCTGCGCGATGGGCTGCTTGGTCCGTCGCAGTAGAGGCGGTCTTTGATCACGTCGAGGTAGAAACCGCCCATGTCGACGGCGCAGAAATTGTGCACCAACTGATGTACGGTGTGGAACGAATACTCTCTGTACGCGCCGATACACCGTTCGTGGAGTTGGCGCGTGCGCATCAGCGCCCAGCGATCGATCTCTTCGAACTGGTCCCAAAAGACGCGGTCCTTTGTGGCGTCAAAGTCGTGGAGGTTGCCAAGCAGGAATCGACATGTGTTGCGGATCCGCCGGTACACCTCCGCCATCTGTTTGAGGATTTCGTTCGATACCCGAATGTCGCCCCGGTAATCCGCCGATGAAGCCCATAGGCGCAAAATATCCGCGCCATACGTCTTGATCACCTGATCGGGCGCCACCGTGTTGCCGACGGATTTCGACATCTTCCGCCCCTCGCCGTCCACGATGAACCCGTGGGTGAGCACTTCACGATATGGAGAGGCGCCGCGGGTCGCAACGGCCGTGAGCAGCGACGATTGAAACCAACCTCGGTGTTGATCGCTGCCTTCGAGGTACATATCTGCGGGCCAAGTCAAATCGGGCGAGAGATCGAGGACAGCATGGTGGCTCGAGCCCGAGTCAAACCAGACGTCCATCGTGTCTTCTTCCTTGTCAAAGCTCGTGTGACCGCACGCATGGCACGCCGTGCCCGCAGGCAAGATCTCCTCCGCGCCCCTCGCGTACCAGGCGTTCGACCCCTCTTTGCGAAATAGGTCCGCGACCGCCTTGATCGATTCCTCAGTCAACAGAGGCTCCTCACACGATTTGCAGTAAAAGATCGGGATCGGCACGCCCCATGCCCGCTGGCGGGAGATGCACCAATCGCCCCGGTCTTGCACCATGTTGCGGATCCGATCGATCCCCCACGACGGGATCCACTTCACCTGGTCGATCGCTTCGAGCGCCTGCTCTCGAAAGCCCTCGACCGATGCGAACCACTGCTCGGTCGCTCGAAATGCGACGGGGTTTTTGCACCGCCAGCAGTGCGCGTATTGGTGGTTGATCACCTCGAGCAATAGGAGAGAACCGTCCCGCTCCATGTCGGCCGTGATCGCCTTGTTGGCCTCGTCGAGTGTAAGGCCGGCGTACGGCCCTGCTTCTTCCGTCATCCGGCCCCGCGCGTCGACGGGTGCAAGAATGCCTAAGCCATAGCGCTGCCCGACCTCGTAGTCTTCGAGACCGTGCCCAGGCGCCGTATGCACGAGGCCGCTGCCTTGCTCGAGCGTGACGTGCTCGCCCAAGATGATCGGAGACGGGCGGTCGGCAAAGGGATGCCACGCGACGACCCCTTCGAGCTCACTGCCTTTGAACCGCTGGACCACGCGCGGCGTGCCGAGCGAGAGCGTGGCAAAAACGTTAAGCGCAAGGCCCTCCGCCACGAGAAACCGCCGGCGGTCTTCCGATTCGACGATCGCGTAGTCGAGATCGGGATGGACGGCGACGGCGAGGTTGGCCGGAAGCGTCCAGGGCGTGGTGGTCCAAATGATCAGATCGACGGGGCCTTCAAACTTCCCCAAGCTGTCCCTTACCGGAAAGCGGACATAGATCGAAGGCGAGCGATGATCATGATACTCGATCTCGGCCTCGGCGAGCGCCGTCTCGCAGCTCGCACACCAGTAGACGGGCTTAAGTCCCTTGTAGATGTACCCTTTCGTCGCCATGGCGCCGAAAACTTCGATTTGCCTCGCCTCGTATTCGGGATCCAAAGTGAGGTACGGGCGCTCCCAATCCCCCCAGACGCCAAGGCGGCGAAACTCCTCCCGCTGTACGTCGACGAATCGAAGCGCATACTCGCGGCACGCCTCACGAAAGGCGAGCAAACCGTCTTTGGCGCGGCTCTTTCCTTCATGCCGCACCACTTGAAGTTCGATGGGCAGACCGTGTGTGTCCCACCCCGGCACGTACGGCGAGCGATACCCGTCCATCGACTTGGAGCGAACCACCATGTCCTTCAAGATCTTATTGAGCGCGTGACCGATATGAATGTGACCGTTCGCATACGGGGGTCCGTCGTGGAGGACAAACATCCTCCTCCCCTCGGCCTTTCCCTGTTCCTGCAATTTCTCGTACAAGTTTCGCTCATTCCATGAGCGAAGGCGCTCGGGCTCCCGATTCGCCAAATTGGCCTTCATCGGAAACTCAGTCTGCGGCAGTTGCACCGTCTTTCGATAGTCCATGTTCGCCACACCCCTACCTAATTGTCACGCTGTTTTGGCGCCGAATGGTTTCGGCCCCAATCAAAAAAACCCGTCCGCTCGCATTGGTTGTGCGAGAGGACGGGCAAAGCAAACCCGCGGTACCACCTCAGTTGGAGCGCGCAAATTGGCTCCCACTCGTATAGCAGCGCCAGATAACGGAGCGCACCCCGTGTCAGCCTACTTGGAACGGACTCGCCGGGCGCCCGATGCCCGCGCCCACTCGGTCCCTTTCGGTGACAGGCTCTGAAGGCGATGGCGTGCTAGGGGGTGGGACGCCGGGCTCTCACCTGTCCCCGGCTCTCTTTTTAAGTCCTCGCCGATCCTCACGCGTCCTTCGTCATCGCCGAAACGCTTGCGACATTCATTGCCGCACTGAATTGCCCATTATTATAACCAAGCCGCAAATGCGAGGTCAATACATCGCGTGACGATTGCTGCGCGGCGATCGCCGGACACAAAAAAGCGGCGCCAGGCAATCGGCGTCGCCTTTTGTCAAAAGATCTCTACACTATATGGAGGCGGTCAAAACCGACGTTTTAGACGAGCGCTTCCTCACGCTCGGGCTCGAGGACTTCGCTGAGTTGAGCGTCAAATCGTCGGTAAAGCTCCTCAAACTCGAGCGACTCCCGATCCATCTCGAGCAGGCGGAAAAAGTCGTCCTCAAGGCTTTTCAACAAATCTTCGCGCACCGTCAAGGCTTGCATCGACATCACCACCCATTTTTCGCTAATCCAATCCGACGCGGGCATCGAAATCATGGACGAGTGATCAGCGTCAAAGTCATATTTACCAACAAGTTACGACGTCGTTCGTCACGTTCCTTCGCCATTCGAGTCAAAAGTTTGTTTTTTTCGTCGCAGCGGTGTCGAAATCCCTCAGCCCACGCTCTGCATAGTCTTTGAGCGTATCCCCTCTGAGGGCAACCCGCGTCGCTTCAAGGGTGAGGACGTCCTTCGTCTGCACGTTTCCAAGGTTGACGCCAGGGCCGAGCCTGCGGATCCAAAACTGCTGCTGTGCCGAGATCGGCGCCTCCCACATGACGCGCTCGGGGCTATGCAACGCGCTCAAGACGTCTTCGATCACGTCGTTCTTTGGCGAGCCGTCGTCGTCGTAGACGCCGACCCCCAATCCGGAGTCGCGTCCTTCGACAATGGCCATGTCGGCTCCCCATGCTAGGTCGAGATCGAGCTGATGGAGGATTTTCTCGGCCACGACGCTCGCACGCTTGTCTTTCTTGCCGACCTCCGTAATCACCGAAAGGCCGGCCTCAATGCCAAGATCAATCCGCCGGCGCCGCTCACTTTGTGACACCTCGAATGTCCCATCCGACACCTCAAGGCATGTGAAGCCGATTTCCTTGGCCCTAGCCACGAACGCTTCGGCCTTTCCTTGCGCACAAGCAAGTTCAAACAGTGTGCCGCCCGGATAGACGTTCACATCGAAGTTGCGAATGGCAAGCACCTTTCTTTGCAGGATCTCCGGCCGATACAAAACTGAAGTGCCGAAAGCCAACTTGATGTAATCAATAAAGGGAGCGCACACTTCCAACATGTCGCGAAGCTCCCTCAGCCCAATCCCCTTATCGATCACCATGGTCCTACCGACGCGCCTTGGCTTTGCGATGCGCTCTTGTACGGGCAGGGCGACGGCATCCCCCCACGCGCTCCAATCCGGCCAACTCAAAACAAGTCTTCCCCCTTAAATGACGGCCCAAAATCCGAGTCCAAGTTTCGGCCGCAGCAAAAACCAGAAGCATCATATGGCGATCCCACACAATTGGGAACGGTGAATTCGTTGCTAGAATTCGCTTCGTCGTGGTAGACTGTGACTGGTTTTGACGATATTTCCATATTCCGTCGCCCGCTTGAGATTTCAAAGTCCACCAAAAAGCGAATCGGCACAGGGCGACGATGGCAACGGATTCCCCAAAGGAGGCTCGAAGCACGTTGAAACGGAACAAGATCACCATTGTAGGCGCCGGTAACGTCGGCGCGACGGCGGCGCACTGGGCTGCTTCGAAAGAGCTCGGAGACATCGTCCTCGTCGACGTCGTCGAAGGGGTGCCGCAAGGCAAAGCGCTCGACCTGGCCCAAAGCGGACCAATCGAGGGATTTGACGTCTCCATCATCGGCACCAACGGATACGACGAGACTGCCGACTCGGACGTTGTCGTCATCACCGCAGGCATTGCTCGCAAGCCCGGCATGAGTCGAGACGATTTGCTGAAAACCAATTACGAGATCGTCTCGTCCGTCGTGCGCGAGATCAGCTCGAGATCGCCCAATGCGTACATCATTGTCGTCAGCAACCCTGTGGACGTCATGACCTACGTAGCGATCAAAGAGAGCGGCCTGCCGAGGAATCAGGTCATGGGACAAGCTGGCGTCCTCGACTCGACCCGCTTTCGGACATTCCTTGCGATGGAACTCGGCGTCTCGGTCGAAGACGTTTCGGCATTCGTCATGGGCGCGCACGGCGACTCGATGGTGCCCCTCGTTCGCTACAGCTACGCCGGAGGCATCCCGGTCGAAACGCTCATTCCCAAGGATCGACTTGACGCCATCGTCGAGAGGACGCGCAAAGGCGGCGGTGAGATCGTCGAACTTTTGAAGACGGGAAGCGCGTACTACGCCCCGGGAGCGTCGGCCATTCAAATGGTCGAGGCGATCCTAAAGGACAAGAAGCGAATTTTGCCGGCGATCGCATATCTGCAAGGCGAGTATGGCCAGCACGACATTTGCGCGGGTGTGCCTGTCGTACTGGGCGGCGGCGGCGTGGAGCGAGTCCTCGAGATCGAATTGACCGAAGAAGAGCGCTCAGCTTTTGAACGGTCCGTGGAAGCGGTCCGAGGTCCTCTCTCCCTCCTGCACCTCGACTGAAGCGAGCCAAGGAGACAAATCGCCTTCGCAGCCGTACATATGGCGAGGCCCCAGAAGTTTGGGGCCTCTTTTCGTTGCGACGGGCCGGGCGCCGATCATCCATAACGGCGAGGAGATTTCCTAGAAATGACAAACTAAATCGTGTGTCCAATCGAAGTTTCCAGCCCTTACTCATATTAGGCCCCTTAAGGGAGAAACTTGGACGTAACACATTGGCAAAGGCGTGATCGAAGCGGTGCGAACCTACGATTGTGTCGTCGTCGGCGCCGGACCCGCGGGTTCATCGGCGCTCAGGCAGCTTGGCTTACGTGGAATCAACGCGGTTGCAATCGACAAGGAGGCGTTTCCAAGGCACAAGCCGTGTGGCGGCGCCATATCCGCGCTCACCGCCCGGGAGCTCGATTTTGAATGGCAAGATCTCGCCGAGGCTTCACTGCACAAGGTGGAGCTCGCCTTCAAATACAATCGGCCGCTCCTGTGCGAGTCGGATCAGCCTTTCGCCCACTTCGTCATGCGAGATCGCTTCGACAATCGCCTCCTTGAAAAGGCGATCGAGGCGGGCGGAACGTTCCTGCCAGGGCGCGCCGTCACAGGCGTCCACGTCGAGGAGGACGGCGTGCGGGTAAGCACCACAATCGGCGAGCTAAAGGCCAAAGTCGTGATCGGCGCAGACGGAGTCAATGGGCAGGTCGCCCGCTCCATTGGTCTTTTCAACTTTGACCGTGGGATTGCGATCGAAGCTGAGATCGATGC
>CAYRIY010000003.1:0-95365 GCA_964424335.1 uncultured Clostridia bacterium | reverse complement strand
CGGACGAACCAGCCACGTCCTCACGCTCCTCTAGCAATCTGTCAACAGCCGCTGGTCGATCGTGTCACCACAGTGCCGTGGATCGCTCCCCGAGGGGGAGCTAAAATCAAAAGGGGGTGCCGACTTGGGAGATGGCGAAACTGCTCAGGCGCTGTCGTTCCGTCAGCGTCTCCTCTCCCGATGCGACGGCGTACAGTTTTTGGAGGACGCGATCGGTCTCGGCCGCCTTGTCGCTCATCAGCTTTAGGTCGATAAACTCATCAAACGGATCAAACCCGCTTCGCGTCGGCGCAACGACAATCGTTGGCGCTCCTAGGGCGCCGGTCAAGAGCCCCCGGGCGGACGCTGCAATGATCACGGAGGCGCCCCCGGCAACCAGACCGGTCATTGCCTCGACGGGGTTGGATGGCACCGTCATCAACGTGAGTCCGCGGGCGGTCGACCGCTCGGAATAGTCCACGACGGCGTCGATGAGTACCGAACCACTGATCGAGGCCTCGAGTTTGGCCCGCGCAACCTCCTCGTCCGTCCACGGGCGGCGATTCAGTTTGCCGTCCACTGGCTTTTGCCAGCGTCGCCGAGCAAGCCCCTCGCCCATCCGTGCCAGGCCCTCAGCCGTCTGGGTGTCACGTGCCCGGTCCGCCAGACTCGCTCCATACGGCGCGAGTCCTGCCCCGACGCCGAGTATGACGCGAGCGCCCGACGTGACGAGGGCATCCACGGCCCGCCCGACAGCCGGAAACACCGTCGCCAAAGCCTCATCGTCCGGTTCGACGCCGACGACGCCAACCGTCAGATGGTCCGGCTGGAGCAACGAGCGCTCAATTCGTGTGGAGCGGATCATCTGCTCGACGATTTCGATTCCGACCTGGACGGTCTTTTCGCTGCTGCCAAGCTCCTGAATGCCGATCACCTGGATCGGCTTCTTTGCCTGAATCGATTGCGCGAGCACTGGCGCCTGGTTGTTCTCGCAACCAAGGCCCACGACGAGCGCGGCCGCTACGTTCGGGTTGGCTGCAACGCCTACCAACGTTCGCCGCGTTTGGGCGAGATCGTCGCCCATCTGACCGCACCCGTACTGGTGCACGACGGGAAGCGCCTCCGGAAAAGCCGTTCCAATCTCCCGCACCGGCGTGGTCGAACAGATCACCGACGCTACAACGGCAACATAGTTTCGAGCGCCACCCGCGCCCGTCTCACGCACATAGCCCATATAGGACACGATCGACCGCTCTCCTCATCATGGGCCCCACTGCCTTTCGGTTGTGGGCGCTCCACAAGTGGGTACTGCTCCAAAAGCGTGTACGCCTGAAGTTCTCGATCACTGCTTGGCTCACCTTCCAGGTCAGGTGGTCACGCGCCAAGGCGCCCGCGCCGGCTGTCACCGCTTTGGGGCGCCCACTCATATACCGCTAGGAGTCATAGATTAGTCGGGGAGTCCTACGTCAGCATGTTGGAACTCGCATTATTATCGTTTGCTGGAGTCTTCAGCTTGGTTTTGGGGGCAAGCGTAACCGCCGCCTCCATTGGCTTTCACTCTAGAGACGGCGTGTTCACGAAGCGGGTCGCCGCATTGGCGGTGATCTTCGCATGCACCTTCGTCGGAGCAATCTTGGGGGGTCCGGCCGTTACACATACGCTGAGCGGCGGCCTCTTGATCGGGGGAATCGGTTACGTCGACGCGTTGGTCGTGATCGGATCGGCTGGCTCCGTGCTCCTACTCGCCCAATTGCTCCGCACTCCACTCTCAGGCAGCGAGGCGATCCTCGGAGCAATGGTCGGTGCAGGCGTCGCGATCGGCGGGCTGGATACTCATCGCGCCCTACACGTCCTCGCAGTGTGGTGTGCGCTGCCACTTGCGACGTTTATCGCGGTGGCAATCTTACGCAAGGTTGTCGTCTCCTGGCTCGAGATTCGCCTCGCGGCCAGCGCGAAAAACGGTCAGATCAGGCCCGTGCTAAGGCGCATCGCTTTATGCGCAGGGTGCGTTCAAGCGATCGCAGCAGGTATGAACAGTGTGGCAAGCGCTGCGGGCCCGCTTGCCGCCTCCGGTATCCTGGGAACGGGATCGAGCGTCTTGCTTTGCGGCATCGTGCTCGCTGCGGGATCACTCGCACTTGGCGGGCGCTTCCTCGGGAAGAACGTGAACCCGATCGCCCGCGTTACACTCCTAGACAGCAGCCTTGTTGCACTCGTCACGGGAACAGCGGTAATGTATGCATCATTAGTCGGGTTTCCGGTTCCCTACGCCCAAGCTGCTTTGATCGGTTTGACCGCCGTCGGTTTGGCCAAAGGAGGTCGGAACTTTGATCGGCGAGCCGTCAATAGGATGTGGCGTATTTGGTTGTTGTCACCCGCGGCCAGCCTTCTCCTTGCCTTCGGTGGAACCAGGATCGTCCACGGCACCCTGAGCTGGCGTGAGATGACCGGCGACGTTGCCTTGATCCTTGTATCGGTAGCGCTGTTAGCAGTCCAAGCACACAGCGGCAAACTGGCACATCGCAGCCAAAAGCCGGCACGCGCCGCGGCCAGGTAATCGCGAAATGCATCAAAGCATCCCAAGGTGCTCTAACAGCGACCTCACTGCGATCTCATGGTACCGAATGCGCTGGCTCATTCCGTCGTGTACGCGATTTGTCTCCACGATCATCGCATTCGTTCCCAAAAGATCCGAAGCCGAGCGAGCGATTCCACCTTTCACCGGATACTTGATGATGGAAAATCGTTCGTTTTTGGGTGCAACCTCGTTTAGACGACTTACGATGTGATTGACGGCTGTCGCGATCGGCGAACCGTTCGGATCGTATATGACCGACTGTCCAACGGACTTTGAGTTTCTCACGTGGTAGTCGTACCCCTCGTGCAGGTCCATGAGCCAATCGGGCCGGTAGCGTTCGACGACGTCCCAAATGGCCCTGGCCAGCGGCGTGTCGGCTCGCTCGCCCCGTTTTCGGGGGAAGTCTCGGTTGAGGTCCGATCCGCTCGCGTCGGTGCGAACCCCGCGATTTAGGCCGTACTCGTTCGCCCTAGGCAGCACGATGAGTTGTCCGCGTTTAATGGGGAACTCTTTGATCCTTTCTGCCGCGGCTGCGCCCGCCGGTTCATTGCCGTGGATGCCCGCGACGATCATGACGACGGGGCCATTCCCCCTGTCGATGACGTAGTATGCGGTGCTCCAGCTTTCCCCTGACCCGAGCGTTAGCTTGCGGCGATCGCCTATCGGATCAGAATCGACCGTCGCTGTTTGGCCTGCGCGGATTACCGTAGTGCCGGCCTGGGCCGCGTCAACATCCAGGTCGAATAAAAATACGCCGATCCACGCGAACCAAAGCGCGAAAACGGCGTAAGCGATGCTTCTCGCCATAGTTGGACCACTCCTCGACGTTTGCTGCGATGTAGGCTGCAATGGTTTCGCCAACTCTTGTGCGATTGACGCTTTTTATTGTAAACCTGGATGATTCTATTGTCAGGGCGCAATAACTGGCGCGATTGCCAAAAACCTATCTCTTGGATTCGCTTTGAAGACTAAGGCCGATCGGGGCGATCGTCGATGTCCTCCAGCTCCTCGTCGTCCTCCAGGTCAAACTGCTCGCCTGGGTCGTCGCCTGCCGCCACTTCTTGGGCGATCACATCGGGAACATCGATCTCCCAGTTGTCCATTTCCGCCAGGAAGGACTTCAAAGCGCCGCTAGCCTGGCTTCGAAACCGCTCGACGCTCTCTTGCAGACCAAGAAGCTGTTGCGCCTTGGCCGCTGCGACCCTCCGCGCGCGCTCGATGATCTGATCGGCTTCAGCCCGAGCTCTCAGCAAGGTCGCCTCCGCTTCTTTGGCTGCGGCTGCCTTGGCGTCCGCCGCGGCCTCCTTCGCTACTTCAAGAGTGACTGCAATTTGCGTCTCAGACGACGTGTATTTGGCAACGCGCTCCTCGAGGGCCTCTACCTTCTCGCGGAGTGCGAGGTTTTCTTTGTAGATCTTCTCGTATTCAAGGACCACGCGCCCTAAAAACTCGTCGACCTCTTCGGGGCTATATCCTTTCCAAACCCTCTTGAAATCGGCTTCATGAATATCTCTTGGCGTAAGCACGCGAACCTCTCCTTTCTCCCCACCGACCGCTGATCGGACACGTTTCGTAGGTAGGTGCGTTTGGGCCCTCCTAGCTCATCCGTTTTAGCAATACGTTGATCCGGCCTTTTCTCGTCGTGCCTTGCACCTCTTCGATAACGACACGGCCGCGTCCCCGGATCGATAGGACGTCCCCCTGGCCAACTTCGTGCGCGGGATTTCGGACCGGGACCCAGTTTACTTTCACGCGCTCTGCCTTGATTTCTCTTGCCATTTTTGTGCGCGAAACGCCGTATCCGGAACTGGCCACCGCATCCAAGCGGAGCGACGCCACCGTCGCCCGGATCTCCTTGACGCGCTCAGGCGCCACCTCGAGCTGTTCGGGATCGATCTCGACGACTTCGACCGGCGCTTTGCCGACGCGGTCCAAGGCCCCGAGCAAATACTCGGCGGACTCTGCGGCAACGACGGCCTGACATCCACGACCCGTCACGATGATGTCGCCAATCTTATCCCGGTCGAGGCCTGTCCCAAGTATGGCGCCTAGAAAGTCCCGGTGCGACACCGTATCAAACGCGCTCTTGACAACCACATCGATGGCCGACAGAGGGTCGACCAACAACTCGACGAGGTAGTACTGGGGAAAGACGAGGATTCGCTTGCGCTCGGCCGCCGGGTAACCCCCGTAGGTCCGATACGATACGTCGGGAACCGACTCAAGTATCCCGATCGCCACCTTTTGTTGGTGGGGATCGAGAAAGTCCGTGCGAACGGGCTCACCGTCCCGTAAAGCAATCTCCATGAGATCGGCGATTCGGGCGCCGACGGCGCGCTCGTCTTCGCCGCGCAAATGACTGAGGAGGCGGTCGCGGTCAATGTTCACGATGGGCTGCATGGTCAATTCACAACCCCACCGACCACAAGAGTCGCACGATGAAGTTTCCGACGAGCCTCAAGACGATAAAGACCACGATCGGTGAGAAGTCGAGGCCGCCGGCCGGCGGGATGAGCTGCCTGGCCGGCCTCAGGACCGGCTCCGTGATGCGATAGAGAAACTGAACGATCGGGTGATATGGGTCGAGCCGGATCCACGAGAGGATGAGGCGGGCAAAGATCAGCCAGCCGTAAAGCTCAAAAAGGGCCGCAGCGAGCCGGGATAACATCAAGTGATTATGACCCCTCTCCTAAACGCTTTGATCGAAGGGCCGCGGCGCGAACGGCCTGGGCAAACGCGTCTCGAACTCCTTTTGATTCGAGGACGGCAAGCCCTTCGACCGTCGTTCCGGCAGGCGACGTCACTCGCTCGCGCAGGACGGCCGGATGGTCGTCCCCTTCAAGGACCATCTTGGCCGCCCCTAAGACCGTCTGCGCAGCGAGCTTGAGCGCAATCGGCCGGGGCAATCCCGCGGCGACTCCACCGTCGGAAAGCGCTTCGATCACGGTAAAAACGTACGCCGGTCCGCTTCCGGAAAGACCCGTGACGGCGTCCATCAGCGACTCGTCGACACTGACGGCGACGCCTACGGAAGAAAAAATTCGCAGCGCGGTGGCAAGGTGCTCGTCCGTTGCGTGGACGCCCTTGGCCACGGCGGAGGCCGCTTCCTTCACCACGCAGAGAATATTTGGCATCACCCTGATGACCGGGACGCCCTCCGGGAGGCGCTCCTCGATCGCGCGCGTCGGCACGCCGGCCATAATAGAAAGAATCAGCTTTTCTTTGGCCACTTCTTGGCCGATCGATTGCAGCGCGCTGAGGGCATGCTGCGGCTTGACGGCGAGAACGACGACGTCCGCAAACCGGACGACCTCCGTGTTGTCAGCCGATGTCCGGATGCCGTGCCGCCGTTCGACTTCCGCCCTTCGCTCGCCGCTCACGTCTGAAGCCATGACAGACTCACGCGCTGCAATGCCTGCCGCAAGCACTCCACCGATGAGCGCTTCCGCCATCATTCCAGCGCCTACGAAACCAATGCGCATTATGAAAAGATCTCCTCCTCCCGCCATGAGCGGGCTAGGTCGGCGTCGATCGAGACGTTGATCGGCGCAAAGAGAAAGATGCCCTCCCCAATACGGTGCACGCTGCCGTCCAAGGCGTATGTCGTGCCGCTGACAAAGTCGATGATTCGGCGCGAAACCGCCTTGTCGATCCCATCGAGCGCCACGATGACGGGTTGCCGGTCTTTGAGGTGGTCAGCGATCTGCTCTACCTCTTCGTACCGCTTGGGGTGCACCACCGAGACTCGAAAAGGCGACGAGGGGCGGTTTGGGCCGGGGAGGCTGACAAGACGCCCTTTCTTCTTACTCGGGTCGGATGTGGCCGCGATTTGTTGGCGCGCAACGACCGGAGGGGGCTCCGGCGGAGGGGTCGTCTCTTCGGGTTCGTCCTCTTCGTGTATCCCCATGAACTGCAACACTCGGTCCAAGAACCTTTTTTGCTGCACGTCCCACAAACCTCCTAAGGGCCAAAGATCGCGCTTCCCACCCGGACCAGCGTGGCGCCCTCTTCGATGGCGACCTCAAAATCGCCGCTCATCCCCATGGAAAGATGCTCCATTTCCACGTTGGGCAACCCCCGATCGGCAAGGGAGTCGGCCGCCTTTCGCAGCGACGAGAACGTCGTTCGAAGCTCGGCCTCAGAAGCGCCGTATGCTGCCATCGTCATGAGGCCGCGTACCCGGATGCCGTCCACTTGACAGGCCGCCTCAGCAAGGGCCGGCAGTTCCTCTAGGGAGACGCCCTGTTTGCTCTCCTCGCCCGTAACATTCACTTGCAACAGGCAGTTCAGCGTTCGCCCCGCCGCAATCGATCGCCGTCCCAGCTCATTTGCAAGCGCAACGCGATCAAGCGAATGCACCCAGTCGAAAAGTTGGGGAACGTACTTCGCTTTGTTGGTCTGCAAGCGGCCAATGAGGTGCCCAACAAATGGGAGCGTAAGGCTTGGGAACTTGTCTCGTGCCTCTTGCACTCGATTTTCCCCGATGTGCCTTACTCCGGCGGCCAACGCCTGGGCGACGCTTGGAGCAGGCGCCGTCTTAGTCACCGCAATGAGGGTGACATCTTCGACGGATCGTCCGCTTCGGGAACACGCCCGTTCAATGCGCTCCAAAACACTTTGTACTCGATCACGAATATCGTTCACGTTCGCTGTATTCTGCACGTCGGTAGACCCTCCTTCCCCGTGGCCGTGCTCGAAACGTACGCCAACCGGCCTTTGCGACCCGCGCCGCCAAAGTACTTATCGCAGCAGGCCAGGATTGCGAACCACCGGGGCCCCGACGGGTACGCCCTGTGAACTGTCGATCGCCACTCTCTCATCATTTCCACCGAGCACACGCACTTTGCGAAAGACCGGATCCTTGCCTAGGAGGACATAGACGCCGAGCTCGCCGTTTCGGTCGACCAACGCGCTGCGGGGGACGACAATGCCCTCGGCCCTGCGTGCGAGCAGGGTTGCGTTTGCCTCTCGCTGCAGGACGAGCGATGAGTCCATGGAGGTGAGCGCGACGAGCCCGTGCCATGTCCGATCGAGCTGCACCGCTTCGACTAGCCTTCCGGGAAACGAGCGCTCAGGGATGTGGTTGAACGCCACAAAGACCTGCTCGCCGACGGTAAGCGGCACGACGCCTCGCACCTCGAGCGCGACATGGACCGCCGCCGCGGGATCGACCACGCGAAAAAGGGCGTCCCCGAGGGCAACGCTCGTCCCGTCCTGAATGCGCGCCTCGCGCCCCTTGCTCTGGAGGACCTCAACAATCGGGATGTCCGTGGACAAGCGGCCTTCGAGCCCGTCGAGCTGAAAGCTGACAATGCCGGACGCAGGCGCCTTCATGATGGAGACGTCCACCGGACGAACGGCGCGGAGTGCACGCCGCTCTTCCTCGAGTTCCCCCAAAGACTGCTCTTTCGCACGAGCGAGCGCCTCGAGCTCACCTTGAAGCGCGCGCAACTGGCGATTTAGCTCCTCCCGCAAGGCGGAAGCCTCTGCCGCCTGCTCCGCTTCCCCTTGAGAAAGGGCGAGCGCGAGCTTGTCCTCAGCGCGATCGATCTGCTCTTTCACTTGCGCGATCCGCTGTTCAATCGCCTGCCGATCGGCTTGATAAGCGGCTTCGATTGCGCGCTCGCGCTCGCCCAGCCGACCGAGCTCCGCTGCGATCGTCTCCGCGGTGCCTTCGTCTTCCACCTCGAGCACGGCATCTCCCGTCCGCACGTGCCGACCTTCGTTGACCAGCAGGGTAACGCGTCCCGTCGCCGGTGACGTGACGACCCGCTCCTGTCTTATCAAGACGGCGCGGCCGTTATAGCGCGCGTCGACGGAGCCGTACGTCGCCTCCACCGACCGCAGTCGAAGTCCAAGCAGCACGTCCTGATCGACGAGGACCCACATGAGCAAAACGCCCGCAAGCATTCCGCCAAGCAGGCGCAGCCGACGAAATTCGTTTCGTTCTATCGCCAGGATTGCCCACCTACCAGTACAAGATGAGAACGATGAGTCCCACGACCCACGTGTACACCGCAAACCCGATCAGCGATCCGCTTCGCAAAAACCTAAGGAACGTCGCGATCGCAAAGTAACCGGAAAGAGCGGCAGCAGCGGCTCCGATGAGGAGCGCCGGGGCATCACTTGCTCCAGAAAAAAGCGCCGGCAACTCCAGCACCGTGGCGCCCAGGATCGCCGGAATCGACAGCAAAAACGCGAACCGGGCCGCACTCTCCCGGTCGATCCCCCTCACCATGCCGGCCGCAATCGTCGTGCCCGATCGCGACAGCCCGGGCAGCACGGCAAGCGCTTGGCCGCAGCCAATCCACACGGCGTCTTGGATGGAAACTTGCGAGAGATCACGCCTCCCGCCTCGATTTTTCGCTTGGCGGGCCGTCTTGTCGGCAAACCACAGGACGAGTCCTGTCACAAGGAGCATCGTACCCGCGGCACGAGCTGATTGAAAGAGCGGCTCGAGAAAATCTTTGAAAAGAAGCCCCACGATGCCCACCGGAACGCTGCCAATGAGGACGAGGAGTATACGGCGGCGTCCCTCAGCGTCTGACCGTGATCCCAAGGCGCCCCGAACCATGGGAAGCCAATCCGCCCTCAGCGCCGCCAACACGGCGACCAGCGAGCCCAAGTGCACCATCACGTCAAAGGTGATCGATGATTTCGCGGCCCCGAGGGCGGTCTGAGCGATTACTAGGTGACCTGAGCTGCTGACGGGGAGAAACTCAGTCACGCCTTGGATGATCCCGAGTATAGCAGCTTCCCACCATGTCATTGTTTGTCCTCCCGTCTTGAACTCTCAAAAAGCGGTCGGCCGGCCAAGGGCCGATTGTGCGTGCTTCGGTTGCGGGCTCACCCATTCCTTCGACTCGGGACAAGTCGCTCCACCAGGCGACAAAAGGGAGTCAAAAAAGGAAATACCGCGACAGCCGTGATCACATTGAACAGAGTGTGCGCATGGGCGATCTGTCGTCCCGGATCCAAGCTGAGCGTGCGCACGATCGCCTCGAAGTAGCCGATTGCCGGCCAAACCAACAGGACGCCAAGGACGTTGAAAAGCATGTCGGCGACGGCTAATCGCCTTGCAGCATATCCGCTCGACACGGATGCCAAGATAGTGGTTGCCACGGTGCCGATATTCGAGCCAAGCGCTGCTGCAATTCCCGCCGATACCGGGAGGCCGCCGGAGTCGACCCACCCGATGACGAGGCCGGTCACCGCAGAGCTGCTCTGCACGATGGCCGTAACGACGACCCCAAAGCCAAGCGCCGCGACTTGACTGGAGGTGATCGCTTCGACATAAGCGGTCAGATTTCCCCCGTCCACCAAGGGCTGGAGCAGCCGCCCCACACACCATAAGCTCGCGAAGACGCAGCCTAGTCCGCCAAGCGCCTCACCCCACTCGCCAAGCCGCATCAACTTGCCGAGGGGAATGATCCGCACGGGGGGCAATTGGAGGGCGAGCGCCGCGCCAAGGAGAACGAGTCCCAGTTCGAGCGTCCCAAAGGCGACGATTTGGCCCGTAACCGTCGTTCCGACGTTCGCGCCCAAAACGACGCCAAAGGCGCGCCGAAGGTCGAACACCCCGGCCGCAACGAGGGCAACGACCATGACATTGGTCGCGCTCGAGCTTTGAATGACGACCGTCAACGCGAGTCCGGCGAAAAACGCCCGCGACGAACTGTTGATACCGGTGCGAAGCCAGGGGCCGAGGTGGGGTTCGAGGCGGGCGAGCGCCGACTTGAGCAGCGCGAGGCCTCCAAAAAAACCGAGCAGCGCGATCCCTGCAAAGAGAAGTTCCATGGCGCGCGAGAATCCCCCTTCGCCTCTAACAGAGTATCGGCGTCGGGGGATCCCCTATGACTCACATTTCCACCTTGCGCAGTGATTGCCCGCAATTACAAGGTCTTGCTACCCTCTTCAGTCTCCACGAGCCGCAAGATCCTCTCTTGGCTCCCGTCGTCGGCATTTATATAGATAAGAAACCGCTCATCGCCTAAAGTTGCCTCGATCTCCCAGGTGAGGACCTCCTCCAGCGTTTCGAGGGGGATGAGCGCAAGCCTAGGCTCACCTTTTGTCGCAAGTTCGCCGCTCACCTGTTCGAGCGCTTCGTCTGCAGTGATCTTTGGCCGTTCAAGTTGACGCTCCGTGTGCGACATGAGGTATCCGAGGGCCTCAAATCCTGCCACCTGTCCCGTCTCTAGATTCACCGACACTTTGACCAGGTCGGGGTAAATGAGTACGTCATCGACTTTTGGAACGAACGGAATCACGGCCCGGTGATCCGACATCGCGGCGTAGGTGGAGGTCATGTTTTCGAAGCCCCTCCTTGCCAGAAATTCTCGGGCCCGTTCGACGGCGTCGCCCAGCGCAATCTTCGTCTCAGAGGCCGGTTCTCGATCCAGCATCCACACGACGTGCCCGCCTTTGACCGTTACATCGAGCACAAACGCCGGATCTTCCGAGCGCTGCGGGCGGATTTCCACCCCATATGCCTCGATCTCGCCGTCAACCCGCCTTACGACGCTGGCGACAAACTCCGACCGATTCTCGAGCGGGGCAAAACTCAAGGCTGCCTCCTCCGCTTGAGCTTCGGTGATCTCGGGTCCTACGAGCCCTTTCGGCTTCCTTTGCAAGATGTGATCGGAAAACGGTCCGTCATACTGAATGACGGGAATCTGTTCGAAATGGCGCTCGAGGCGTGTGAAGTTGGTCTCGTCTAGCTCTTTTGACTCTTGGCGCAGCGTTCGATTGGCGCGGCGCTGGATTTCCATCCACGGCATCGCGCCATCCGCCGAATCTCGATGGATTTCATTGAGCGCCGCGCTGAGCACGGCTGCCTCGTTCTTCATGACGCGGATCAACTCTTGGGTGTCGGCATCAGGCGGGCTGCCCTCGACCGCTTTGCGCGCTACCGCAAAGCCGAAGTCGCCTACCTGGGTGAGAAACTGGCTCGTGCGCATCAGCGTCCCTTGCAAAAGCGGCAGTTGGTTGAGGTTGGCTTGCGCAGCCCACGCCTGTTCCCGCAGGTCGGAGAAGACCTGAGCGACTTGCTGCGGCGTCGTTGCGACCATAGCCTTTGAAAGGAGAACCTCTACGTTCTCCACGTGGTCGACGGCGGCAAAAAACGCCTGTTGATAGCGGGCGCCCAACATTCTCTGGGCGTCCTCCTTTGCTCGCATTTCGCCGAAACCCCACATCAAAGCTGCGGCTGCGACGACGACGAATGTGAGCGTTGCAATCCTCCATATGGCAGTCATGGCGTCATCTCCTTGTCAGCAAAGTCGCCTACCGGGCAAAGACATGGTTTCCAATGCGAACGACGATCGGTCTCGACCAGATCCACGACGAGACGGGCTTCGACGGATTCCAGAAGAACGTCGATCCATAAGTTGGGTCCCACCCATTCAGGGCGCTTTGGGCGGCACGGTACGCTTCCTGACTCGGTGTGCGCCGCCATACCAGGCCGTTTGTGACGGACTCGAATGCGTGGGGTTGATAGATGACGCCCGTGAGGCTGTTGGGAAAGCCTGGATGTCGGACTCGGTTCAATATTACGGCAGCGACCGCGACTTGGCCGGTAAAGGGCTCGCCTTCCGCTTCGGCCGCCACTACTCTGGCCAATAGATCCAATTGGTCGTTAGAGCTCACAAATGAGGCAGCGGTCGCCGCGGCGCTTGCCGTTCCCGATGAAGTCCCTCTCGAGACCGTGTTCAAAAGGCCGAGCGCTCTCCAAGTATTGGCGCCCACCACGCCGTCGACAGGATACACCCCGTTTTGTCGCTGAAACCGGACGACCGCATCGTAGGTCCTGGCTCCGTACACGCCGTCAACGGCGCCCGAGTAGTACCCCCATTGTTGCAACCTCCACTGCAGCGTCCGAACGGTCTCCCCGCGAGAACCCCACCTCAGGACAGGCACGTTTTGCGCCTCGGCCAGATAAGATTGGGAGTCAAAAGGGGAGTACAGGGCGATTGTGGCGACTCCCACCAGGAGCATCGAGAAAATCAATGCGAGTGCGATTCGTCTCACGGCAAGCGTCCCTCCGTGCCTTTTCGAATTGGTCCGCATACGGTCCGTGGCTAGTCTCACCGATGATTTTTCGAGATATTCCTGGGATGGGAAAGCAGCACCAATTCACCGGGGGCGTCATACTCTGTACTGAATTTGACCCTGCCTGTTCCCATCAGTGTCGTGGGACTTTCCGGGCAGGGTAACTTGAGGAGGGTATTTTTTAAAAGATGGCCCAGAGTCATAGTCTCAAGCTGAACTACTGGCAACGGCAGGAGCAGCCGGCCCCCGCCCCGATCCGAGGCGCAGGCGGCGACGAAGACTACCGCCCCGAATGCATCATCGTCGACAAGGTGTACGACGAATGCACGGTTTGCGAGTGTCCGACGTTTCGGTTTACCGACCTGATCCCCGAGCCAGCCAACGTCGTTGCCTGCGACGTCGCGAACGTCCGCATCGTCGACGCCGGCATTCCGCGTGACGGCGAAGTCGAGTTCACCGTCGAGTGGGACCAGACAGTGACCTATGCCGACTCCGACGGGTACGACCACACGGTCACCAAGACGTTCCGCTTCCGCAAGCGCGCTCGCCTGCGCGGCGCCCGGCCCGAGATGGATCTTCGCTTCTTCCACTTGGTCCGCTGCCTCAACTGCCGCATTCGCGAGACCGACGGCGAAGCCGACACGATCGAGTGCGAGGTCGGCCTGTTCATCGTGGTCAAAGTGACGTTCACGGTTCAGCTCGAGGTGCGCGAGGCGCGCTTTTGCCCGCAGCCGCCCGAGTGCGTGCAAGTCTCGCCGATCGGTTGCCCCGAATGGGCGGACCTGTGCGAGCGCGGCGAGTTTTGGCCCCCGTTTCCCACACAGCTCGACTAATTCGAGCAAAGTCGCTTAAAGTGCCTCGAACCCCCCACGGGGTTGCGGGGCCTTTAAGCGCGCTTTTACGACCGTCTTGCAACATGAGGAGCGTCCTTGGGTGCACATACTGATGTACGCCGACCGTCCGGCAGGCCTGGGTGGGATCGAAACGCACCTGGCCGCCTTGAGCAAGGAACTCGCACGGCTCGGGATCGAAGTGACCGTCGCATTCAACGAGATCCGTCGCTCGGGAACGTTTGACGGCGCCAAGGCTCTTGGCGTTCGCGTGGCACAGCTCGAGCGGCATGACCTAAATGCGTTCGTCGCCGGTACGAAGGTCGACGTGTTCCACGCCCACTCATGCGGCGCGGCCGAATGGGGCATCCGCAACGCCGGCACGCTAGGTCTAAGTCTCGTCGTTACGCTCCACGGCCCCGACCAGCGCCTCCCCTCATCTTTGGGAATGATCGACAAAGTCATCGCAGTGAGCGACGAGACGGCGCGCCCATTGCTTCATTTGGGCGAACGTGTCGTGGTGATCGAAAATGGAATCGACCTCGCCCGGTTTGCTCCCGCGAAGGCCCATAACTCCCCAAGACGGGTTGACGCGGGGCCACTCTCGGCCGCGTATTTAGGACGGGTAGGCCCGGCGAAGAGGCTGGGCCTCGAGGCGCTTCACAAAGCGATCGGCGCCCGCTCGGACATCGAGATCCGGTACGTCTCCGATTGGGCGCCCCACGGTACGCCCGAGCCAACAGACGACCCCGCGAGGGTGTTACAACGAATGGACATCGTCTTCACGACCGGCCGCGGCGTACGAGAAGCTATGGCTTGTGGCGCGGCAGCTTGCGTCCTAGGCGTCTTTTGGGACGGGCTCGTCACGCCCGAGCGTTTTGACCGATTGCGCTTTCACAACTTCAGCGGTCGGGCAAGCCGACTTCGCCCATCCCAATCCGCGATCGCGCAAACCGTCTACTCGCTGATCTCAGATCGGCGACGCCTTGCAGAGCTCCAGCGATTCGGCATCGAATGCGCCGCTCGTCACTGGGATGTCCGCAAGCAGGCAGCGCTGACGCTCCGCGTTTACGAGGAAGTCATCGCCGCCCGCGGCATCATGAAAACCTGACAGACATACAGCTTGCCGCCTGCACGGACGACGCCGACGCCCACCTCGGTGTAGCCTGCGCTCAAGATGTTGGCGCGATGATCGGGGCTCTCCATGAAGGCTTCGTGAGCCACCTCTACGGATGAAACCCGAGCGATGTTCTCCCCAGCCCACTTGTACGCGATGCCGCTCGAGTGAAGCATGTCAAATATGGTGCCCAAGGTCGGGGACACGTGGTCGAAGTAGCGATGATGGACCATGTCCCACGCCTTTTGCCGGGCCAATCGATCGAGCTCGGCGCTTCGTGTCAACGGCTCCCTGCCCTCGCGGATCCGCTCCTCATTGAGCTTGCGGTAAAGGCTCCACTCGGCGTCGTCGTCCGCCACGTCGACCTGGATGCCCTCGTCGGCGGAGACGATCTGTGTGATCTCAAATTCCGATCCCCCGATGGAAGCAGCAACGGCCATCTCGACCGCGCTCCCGAATAAGAGGACCGCGAATGCAATGGCTGCAACGCCATTGAAGGCTCGAGTCATGTGCACGCACTCCTTTTTCAAGTGTTGTGCCGACATATCCCCATGATAGGGCACGATCCGTCCAAAAACGATGTTAGTTTCTGGCGCGGTTGAATAGATGTAACTCTAGGAGAGCGCTCGATAAGTGGGGACGGCAGCCAATCGTTTTTTCACAAGGAGCGTAGAACGTCCATGGGCATAGAAGAGAGCCGCCCGATCGAGAGGGCAACGATCGTGCTACATGGCGGCGGTCGCCTCGAAAACGTCGCGGAGGTCCTCGATGTACGGCTCGAAGCCGATCCGCTCAAGTGCGATCTCGACGGACCCAACCGGATCTTGGTCAAGGGCGGCGTGCGCGCGTATGTATACTGCCGCAACACTCGCGGTCGTGACGTCGCCGGGCAAGGATTTTACATCCCGTTTTCGAGCCGAATCGGCGTCGGATCGATTCCGGTCCAACACGCGGACGTCGCCTTGGGTGAACTCCGCTCAGATCACACATACGATCCGATCACAGGCGAATTCCAGCATCAAATCACGGTCGAACTTACCGTTTCGGACCGCAGGTCTCCTGGGACAAATAAGCAATCCGACGAGCAAGAGCGGCCATCGGACTGGGCCAAGGGCGAGACCCGGATTTCACAAGTTCGCACCGGTTCTTCGCCGGAAAAGGAAGTCGGCATCGACGAACCCGTCGCGACACGGAAGCCCACTCCCGAGGAGTACCACGATCTCTACGGCTCAATTAACCACACCGACCCGTCAACCATAGACCAAGCGGACAAAGGCCAAGAGAACGTCAATGAAGAGCGCGTGTCCTCTAGGGTCTCGCCCCAGCCACAGAGCCAGCCCGATGCTCCCGCTAAGAAAAAAGGCCCCATCGTCTGGGGCCCCTTTCCTCCGCCCATCGGCTAGACGCTACAAGAGTCGCAGCATCGCACCTGGTTGCAGGTCGTCTCGCAAGTAGTGCTCGGGATCGGTGGAGAGCACCCGCTCGACGCGGGCCCGCCCGTCCCCTACCGGCTCGACCACGACGTTGATCCCTTGAAACTGGGCCGTGACAAACGTGCGGTCGTCAGGTTCTTCAAAAATCTGATCTGTGGCGACGATGGTGTAAAGGATCACTGCAATCCGCCTCCCGGGGGCTGAACAAAGGGTTGGGGCGACGGCCCCGTTGGTGGGAGGAAAGGAGCAGGCCCGTTTGGCACGCCCGGCATGTACGGTTGGCCAAAGGTTGGTGCGGGCAGATACGGGTTGCCCTGCGCCTGACTTGGCGCCTGGGCCATCGCGCCGGATCGCTCCGCTCCTTGTATCAAAGCCCTGAGCTCCGCCGCGGCTTCCCGAAGACCTCCGATCGCGTCGATCAAGCCCAAGCGGACCGCTTCGGCTCCGACCAGCACCGTTCCGACATCCCTCATCAGTTCACCGGTGCGAAACATCAGCTCCCTTAGCTTGCCCTCACTGACCTGGGAGTTTTCGACAATAAACCGGATGACTCGGTCTTGCATTTTGTCGAGATACTCGTACGTCTGAGGCACACCGATCACAAGGCCGGTGAGGCGGATCGGATGCACGGTCATGGTCGCGGTGCTCGAGATGAATGACCGCGTGGCGGCGACGGCGATCGGAGCCCCAATCGAATGCCCTCCGCCCAGGACAAGCGAGACGCTGGGCTTGGAAAGCGTGCGGATCATCTCGGCAATCGCAAGGCCCGCTTCGATGTCGCCGCCGACCGTGTTCAAGATGACCAGTAAGCCTTTTACCGCCGGATTTTGCTCCACGGCGACCAGTTGAGGAATGACGTGCTCATACTTCGTCGTCTTGTTTTTGGGCGGGAGCAAGATGTGCCCCTCGATCTGCCCCACCACGGTCAAGACGTGAATGCCGCCGTCGATCTTTGGGGGCACGCTGGGCGTACCCAGTTGCTGTACGGCCTGTAGCTGCTCATTGGCGGGCGCAAGCGCCTGCGATTTAGGGGTGTCCACCAGCTAACTCACCCTTTCAGGGTTATGGGCCCCCTTAGTATGAGTTAACTGCGCCGGTCCAATGAGCCTGTCATTCCTAAACTTCCATCACGATCGGCAAAATGACCGGTCGGCGTTTGGTCTTTTCGTACAAGTACCGCTGGAGCGCGTCTCGGACCTCGGTCTTGATCATATTCCACTCCGAGACTCGATCGAGCGCAATCTCGCTCAGCGTGCCGCTCACCAGTGCACGGGCCTCTTCGATCAACTTCTCCGACTCGCGAACGTAGACAAAGCCGCGCGAGATGATGTCGGGACCCGCAACGACCTTGCCTTTTTGTTTGTCGAGGCCGATCACGACGATCAAGATTCCGTCCTTGGAAAGCTGCTGGCGGTCACGCAGCACGATGTTGCCGACGTCGCCCACGCCGAGCCCATCCACGAGGACTTGGCCGCCGGCGACGGGGACGCCCTTTCGGATCTTTTCAGCCGATATTTCGATCCGGTCTCCAATCTCCGGGATGACGATGTTTTCCTCGGCGATTCCGAGGTCCTCGGCCAAGCGGGCGTGTGCGATCAGCATGCGGTACTCCCCGTGAATGGGCACGAAAAATCGCGGCCGGACCAGGCTGAGCATCAATTTGAGCTCCTCTTGGCTTGCGTGGCCTGAGACGTGGACGCCGCTCACGGCGTGGTAGATCACGTTAGCGCCTTGCTTAAAAAGTTGATTGATCGTCCGGCCGATGGACCGTTCATTTCCCGGAATCGGACTCGCCGAGATCACGACCGTGTCGCCCGGATCGATCGTAATTCTTCGGTGTTCGTTTGATGCCATGCGGGTGAGCGCCGCCATGGGCTCCCCTTGGCTTCCCGTCGAGATGATGGCGACGCGCTCAGGGGGGAGGTCTTGCAGCTCGTCGACGTCAACCAGGATTCCGTCCGCGATTTGCAGGTATCCCAGCCTCGATGCGATCTCGACGTTTTTGATCATGCTCCTGCCGATGACGCAGACTCTGCGCCCAAACATGTGGGCCGCGTCGAAGACTTCCTGAACGCGATGGATGTTGGACGCGAATGTCGCAACGACCACCCGCTTCGTCGCTCGACGAAACGCCTCGATCAACGTTTGGCCGACCGTCTTTTCAGACAGCGTATACCCCGGGCGCTCGGCGTTGGTGCTGTCGGAAAGGAGACAGGCGACGCCCTCTTTGCCGATCTCGGCCAAGCGCTGCAAGTCGGTCACCTTGCCATCGATCGGCGTGTAATCAAACTTGAAATCGGTGGCGTATAGGATGATGCCGACGCCCGTGCGAATAGCAATGGCGACGACATCAGGAAGCGAGTGGTTTACGTGGATGAACTCGAGGTCAAAGCTGCCAAGTTGCAGCCGCTCGCCGGCATGAATCGGCTTTAGGACGGTCTCTCTGAGCAGACCGTGCTCTTCCAATTTGGGCTCGACGAGTCCGAGCGTCAAGGGCGTGCCGTAAACGGGCACGTTGAGTTGCCTGAGCACGTAAGGCAGAGCTCCGATGTGGTCCTCGTGCCCGTGGCTGAGGACGATGGCCCGTACCTTGTCCCGGCGTTCTACCAAGTACGAGACGTCCGGGATCACGAGATCCACCCCGAGCATCTCGTCATCGGGAAACATGACCCCGCAGTCGAGCACGAGAATTTCGCCATTCTGCTCGACGACCCAGAGGTTCTTGCCGATCTCACCGACCCCGCCGAGCGGAAGAAGCGAAACAGCTGATTGAGTTGTGGACATGATGCGCGAAAAGCACCTCCGCGGGAGCGACGCGTGAAAAGCCCCGGCGTCCTGGAACCCCGCGTCGATCCATACTTAGAATGTGTCGATGAACGCTTTCAAAAAATGAAATCCGGTCAAACACACACTAAAGCCAATTATACTGCTCTTTCACGGGCGCAGCAAGCAAAAATCGGATGCGCTGAAAACGAAGCAGGCGAAGGCGCCCCCTTATCGCCGGGGAAACCTTCGCCGCGCTTTACGCCTCGCGTTTGACACGCCAGGTCGACGTCTAAACGTTGAGACCGGATCACAAAACGCCGAAATTGCGGAGGGCTTCCTTGACGGTGGCCTGTTCCGCGGGTGTCGGAGGGACGAGCGGCAGACGAAACGGTCCCATGTCCAGGCCAAAGAGGCTCATCGCCCACTTGACGGGGATCGGATTGGTCGTGACAAACAGCGCCTTAAAGACCGGCATCAGCCGATCGTGGCAAGCTCGAGCGGCATCGGTGTCGCCGGATCGAAAGGCTTGGATCATCTCTTTGATCGTCTCACCGACCACGTGGGAGGCGACGCTCACGACACCCACGGCGCCGAGCGAAAGCATCGGCAGCGTGAGACTGTCCTCTCCGCTGTAAATCGCGAACGATTCGGGAAGGCGCGCTTTCAACCGGCTCACTTGCTCCATGTCTCCCGCCGCTTCCTTGATCGCGACGATGTTTGGAAGCTCCGCAAGGCGAGCTACGGTTTCGGGCTCGAGATTGCGGCTCGTCCTGGGCGGCACATTGTAGAGCATCACCGGCAGCTCCGTCGCCTCGGAGACTTTGCGAAAATGTTGATAGAGGCCCTCCTGCGGCGGCTTGTTGTAGTATGGGACGACGAGCATCACCCCGTCCACGCCGGTAGACGACGCCTTCGCCGTCAAGGAGACGCTCTCATGCGTATTGTAAGAACCCGTCCCCGCGATCACCGTGGCCCGGTCGCCGACCGCCTCGACGACGGCTTCAAATAAACTCAACTTCTCGTCTGCCGTCAACGTGGGCGACTCTCCGGTCGTGCCGCATACGACGAGGCCGTCTGAGCCGTGGTCGACCAAGAAGCGAGCCAGTTCCTTCGCTTTCTCCAGATCGACGGATTCGTCAGGCCTCATCGGTGTCACCATTGCCGTCAAAACTTCTCCAAAAGGTGTCACACGCGCTCTCTCCTTATGTCCCATTGATCAACGGGCCCTCAAGTGCCCATCTGCCAAGGCGCGCTCGGCGATCTGCACTGCGTTCAAAGCCGCGCCTTTGCGGATCTGGTCGCCGACCACAAACATGTTGATGCCGTTCTCGACAGTCGGATCTTGTCTGATCCTACCGACGAACACCGGGTCCTTCCCCGATGCCTGCCAGGGCATCGGATACTCGAGGCGCTCAGGATCGTCGACAACTTCGACCCCCTCGGCGCTTTGCAAGACCGCACGCAGGTCGTCCGCGGAGACGTACCGTTCGGTCTCGACGTTGATCGATTCGGAGTGGCTGCGCAAGACGGGAACTCGGACCGTCGTCGGCGACACCTTGAGATCCGGCGCGCCCAAAATCTTGCGCGCCTCATGGACCATCTTCCACTCTTCTTTGGTGTAGCCCAGATCTTGAAAGACGTCGATGTGAGGTATCAAATTAAAGGCGATCTGATGATGAACCGGAAGCGACGCCACCGGTAGGACGTTTGCCTCCATCGGTCTTCCTTCGGCATAGGCCCGCACCTGCTCTTCGAGCTCTTGCATCGCCTGGAGTCCGGCGCCGGAAACTGCCTGATAGGTCGAGACGACGACGCGGCGGATGCCAAACTCCCTGTAGATCGGCGCAAGGGGAACCGCCATAATGATCGTCGAACAGTTGGGATTTGCAATGATTCCCTTGTGTTCGCCGATTGCGTGTGAATTTACTTCCGGGACGACGAGCGGCACGTCAGGATCTAACCTAAACGCGCTTGTATTGTCGATGACGAGCGCGCCGCTGGAGACGGCGATGGGCGCCCACTCCTGGCTCACGCTCCCTCCGGCGCTGAAAAAAGCGATGTCGATGCCGCGGAATGCCTCGGGGCCGACCGCCTCGATCGTCAGTTCCTGATCTTTGAATCGGACCTTCTTTCCCGCGCTGCGAGGCGATGCCAAGAGCTTGAGCGAACCTATGGGAAAGTTCCGCTCCTCGAGGATTTTGAGAAGTTCCATTCCGACGACCCCGGTCGCACCCAAGATCGCGACGTTCAAAGCAGACATCGACAACACCCTTTCTTTCGCCAGGGCGGTCCTATCGGATCGCCCTCCTAGACCTCTCGATGATTACCGGTTGCAACTGTCTTCCATTGAGCGCTTCGATCACCGTGTCCTTGGCCAGGTTGAAGTCTGCGACACACGAGTTTGGCTTTGCTTCGGGATTGTCTTGGCCAAAGGGCACGAAGTACATGTTGCGTGTGTTTAGCAGTATCCCGATGTTCTTTGCATTGTTGCCAAGCGCGTCGTTGGTCGAAATCGCGACGACGACGGGACGCCAGTTCCTAAGCGTGCCCTTGGCGGCCATCAGCACAGGCGTGTCCGTAAACGCATTTGCAAGCTTGGCCAGCGTATTCCCCGTACAAGGTGCGATGACAAAGCAATCAAACGTCTTCTTTTGACCCGAGGGCTCGGCCTCTACGATCGATGTGATCGGATCGTTCCCGGTTATCGCTTTGAGTTGGGCGGCCAAGTTTTCCGGCGTCCCAAACCGTGTCTGTGTGGTGATCGCCGTGTTGGACATCACCGGGATCACTCTGGCGCCCTCTTTGATTACCGATTCGACCTGCGGCAGCACTTCTTCGTAACTGCAGTGCGAACCGCAGACCCCCCAGCCTATCGTCTTACCCTGCAAGCGCAATTTGTGTATGCACCTCTCGCCCTGAAAGTTGGTGCACACGACAAAGCGACCCATCCCCGGCCTTTCGAGATTGAACGCTCCAAGCTAGCGGCCGCAGGCCTCGAGAATCATCGGCGGCACGACGTTTGCCAAGACTTCTCCGGCCGTCTTTGGAGCGACCTTCCCGGGAATGCCAAGTTCCAAGAAAGCCTTGATTCCAAGTTCGCCGGCAGCTTGAAAGTCCGTCCCCCCAGGCGCAGAGGCAATGTCGATGACAACGGCCGATTTTGGCATCCGCGAAAGCACGTCACGGCTGAGAATCATCGCGGGAACCGTATTAAAGACCACTGCCGCGTCCTCGACGAAACGCGCAATTTCGAGAAGGCGCCCTGTATCGAGTCCCATTTCGAACGCCCTGGCGAGCTGCGCCCGATCCCTCGCAACCACCCGGACCTTCGCTCCTATTCCCGCAAGCATTCGAGCGAGCGTCACGGCGCACCGCCCAAAACCGACGACGACTGCGCGGCTGCCGTGGAGCGTCACCTCGAGTTCCGCCATCGCCTTAGCGATCGCTCCTTCTGCCGTGGGAATGGAGTTTAAGACCGCAACCTCGTCGACCTCGGCGACTTGGACCAAGCGCACGCCGTACTTTACCGCGAGCATCTCGATCTTTGGCTTTGCCACCCCGATGAAGAGCGGCGTCCCGGCGCCCATCAGCGAGAACGCCTTCTCGTCCAGGACCAGTCGCACCGACCGGTCGAGGCACGCCTTGATGACACCCTCCTCGTCCGTGTTGCTCATTGGACAGACGACGGCGTCTGCGCCCTTCACCGCCTCATACACGCTCTGAGCCCGAGTCGATCCGCTAATCTCGGGCAGGTCGGGGTACCCGGCCACGACCACATGAAACTTGTGATCGAGGAGGCTCCTTAGCAACACCAGTTCTCGTTCATCGCCCCCGAGCATTGCCACTCGCAGTCCATCCGCGCCTGGCAAGGAGGTCGCCTCCCTTTTTTCCGGAGCGTCGATCGCATGCCATGTACAGTAGTACTCTATGACGCTTCAGGTAGGCGGGTGATTCGCCGTAAATGCCGACAAGGTCCGACCCGACGCGAGATTTACTCCTCGAAAAGAAGGTGCTCGAGGCCGTAAACCAACCCCGTAATCTCCCCGACCTTTCGCAGCGCAAGCAGCACGCCGGGCATGAATGAAGCCCGATCAAAGGAGTCGTGCCGAATGGTGAGCGTCTGACCCGGAAGTCCGAGCAACACCTCCTGGTGCGCTACGAGTCCCGGCAACCTGACGCTATGTACCTGCACGCCCTGGACCTCCCCGCCGCGCGCCCCCGCAACCACTTCGGTCTCGGTGACTGCAGCCACTTCGCCTCGAGACTTTCTCGCCTCTGCAATCAGCTCTGCGGTCTTGATTGCGGTTCCGCTCGGCGCGTCTTTCTTTTGATCGTGGTGGAGTTCGATGATCTCCACCTGGTCAAAAAACCGGGAGGCCTCGGCGGCAAATCGCATCATGAGGACGGCGCCGATGGCAAAGTTTGGAGCGTGTACGACGCCAAGCGATCGCTCACGCGCCCGCGCATCGATCTCTTGCAGGCGCTCCTCATCCAGGCCCGTCGTGCCAAAGACGACCCGCTTACCAAGATCGAGGGCCGTCATGACGTTGTCAAAAACCGCATCGGGCGTGGTAAAGTCGACCATGCGATCCGCGTCGGTCTGCTCAAACGCTTCCTCGATCGAAGCGTATACAGGCACGCCTAGGGAGCCCAGGCCCGCAAGTTCGCCGGCATCCTCTCCGGCGCAAAACGGATCGATGGCGCCGACCAGTTCCATGTCGTTCGCGCCGTGGACGGCTCGTACCACCTCGCGGCCCATCTTGCCGCCGGCTCCGCTAACCACCACGTTCATGGGGGAATGCCTCCTTAATTTATGAAACTCATCGGGGCATAAAAAAAAGGCTGGCACATTGAAAGCCAACCGAACGCTATAAGCCCTTTTCGTGCTGCCGGGATAGCGCTCCACCGATCACGGTGGCAGTGCGACGGCTCTTTGCCGCCACCCCAGTCCGACTTTACCGGGCGAAAAGTCGAACTTCGGCGAGATCCCCTTTCGCGGTCGCTTCACTGGCTGCCCTTGCCTCAACGACCCTACTCTTGTCTCTCGCGCCTCTATGGCCCTCGCAGTTAGTCTGCAATTGGATTCTTTTAAGCCCATTTTGCCTCATTGGGAAAGGCTTGTCAACCATTGCCTAGCCCGTGACGGGCGCTGACAACGAGGCAGCGAAAGGGCTCGGGATGCTCCGAGCCCTTTCGACTCCCAGCGGTGAGCAGGACGCGGTTAGTGCGATTCCGACCCGTTGCCGTCAAACACCTGCACTTCGTTCGCACCCGACTGCTGCAGGATCGATTCGGCGATTTCGGCCTTGTCGCCTTCAGCCTTGATGATCGCCAAAGCGTTCCCTTGCTTTAGCTCGTTCTCATATCGGCGACCTTCTTGCTCTGGAATGCCAAAGTCGATCAAGCCGCCGGCGACACCTCCCGCCACCGCGCCCGAAAGCGCTGCAGCCAGAGGACCCGCGGCTACGATCGGGCCGATGCCCGGGATCGCAAGCGCGCCAACACCGGCGAGCAAGCCCGCAAGCCCGCCGAGCGCCCCACCCCACGCCGTGCCGTCGGTCACCGAGTCGGAACTCATCCCCATATCGCCACCAGCCTCGAAGCCAAAGCCGTTCTCGCCCTGACCCCCGCCTTCGTTCTGATCGCCGGATCCCTGGCGATCGTCCCGCGCGGCGATGCTGATATCATCTTTGGTGAACCCTTTGTCCTGCAGAGAACGTACTGCTTTCTCCGCCTGTTCGTGGCTGGAAAAGACACCTACGACAGTGGCCATATCGTAAAGCACTCCTTTGTAGAGGTTGCTTACCGAAAGAAGGCGCCTTCCGTCCCTAAAGCGAATGACCTTCGGCCCTTCTATTCTGGCCCCCGTCGCGCCACGATATTCGATTGCCGCCCCCGCGCTCACACGGACCGAACCGCGCTCATATCGACGATGATGAGGTCGACTCCGATCTTTCGGATTCCGCTCCAGGGAATCACAAGCTCCCGTCTGCCCCAAAAACGGCCACGGGTGGGAATGATGATGGAGCGAATGCACCCCTCGGCACAGTCGACGACGAGGTCGGTCTCACTGATCACCCCAATGCGAACGCCTTCATCGATGTCGATGATCTCCTTTCCCGCCAAATCGCTGTACCTCAACGTGATACCCCTCGCGAAAGAAGTGACACTACGAAGCTATGCGATTGCCGCGGGATATAAACCGGAAAAGCTTTAGAGCCCGGTGTGTCCAAACCCGCCCGCGCCGCGGACGGTCTCGGAGAGCGAGTCTACTATTTCCAATTCAGCGAGGTAAATCGGGAGAAAAACGAGTTGGGCAATCCGATCGCCGGGTGCGATGGTGAACGCCTCGTTGCCGGCGTTGGCCATGGCGCACTTGATCTCGCCCGTGTAGTCGCTGTCAATGACACCGACCCCGTTGGCAAGGTGGATGCCATGCTTTGCCGCGAGGCCGCTTCGTGCGAAGACAAAGGCTCCGATCGTTGGCGAAGGCAACTGGATCGCGATCCCCGTGGGAACGAGCGCACGCTCGCCCGGGGCAATCGTAAGCGGGCGTTCGATGCAGGCCCGCAGATCCATCCCGGCCGAGCCAGGCGTCGCGTATGCGGGCAAATCGATCTTGGATCCAATGAGCGGCGATACGGGCAGCACTTTCACGCAAATCCGACCGTCCATCAGCGGTTTTCCTCCTCGGCGCCGGCCCTCGACACACATGTGAGCGATTCGTCGACGGGCCCGATCGCAACCGTGTAGAGTCGGCCGCTAAAGAGCGTGTGCGCCACGCGCTCGAGGTCCTTCAACGTCACTTTGTCGATCTTCCGGATGAGTTCGTCGGGTGTCAGCAGCTCTTCACCAAGTAGATCGCACCGAGCGATCCGGCTCATGCGGTTTGCCGTATTTTCGAGTCCGATCATCAAGCTCCCTTTGAGCTGCTCCTTTGCCCTGAGCAGTTCGTCCGAGCCAAACCCCTTTTGGGCCGCATCGATCAAGCCGGTGTGAAGCAACCCGAGCACCTGCTCGACGTTCTCAGGCGAGGTGCCGGCGTAAACCGTAAACAAACCTGTTTCTTCAAAGCTCGTGTGGTAGGTGTAGGTGGAATAGACGAGGCCGCGCTCCTCTCGCAGATCTTGGAAAAAGCGCGAACTCATCCCGCCGCCAAGTGCGATGTCGAGCACGTGAAGCGCGTATCGATCCGGATGGTTGCGCTCGAGCCCGAGCGATCCGACGCAGATGTGCACCTGCTCCGTATCTTTGGTGCGCGTTGCGTCATGGCCAGAAAGCACGAGGGGGACGTAATCCGACTGGGCCTCGCCCACCGGCAAATCGCTAAACCACCGCTCGACCTCCTCGACCACCTGCGAATGAACGATGTTCCCCGCCGCGGCGACGACGAGGTTGTTCGCGTTGTAGCGCTTGGCGATGTAGCCTAGGACCTGCTCGCGATCGATCGGCCCCACCGTCTCCTCGGTGCCCAAGATGCCTTGACCGAGGGGGTGGCCCGCTAAGACTGCCTCAGCAAACAGATCGTGCACGATCTCGTCCGGCGAGTCTTCGTACATCTTGATCTCCTCGAGGACGACGCCTTTCTCTTTGTCGATTTCGGCCGGAGCAAACAGGGAATGACGCAGCATATCCGAGAGTATTTCGACGGCCAAACCGACGTGTTCGTCGAGCACTCGGGCGTAGTAACACGTTGTCTCCTTACTGGTAAATGCGTTCATCTGTCCGCCGGACGCGTCGATGATCTCGGCGATTTGTCGGGCGGTGCGCCTCTTGGTCCCCTTAAACATCAAGTGTTCGATGAGGTGAGAGATGCCGTTTTGTGCCGGCGATTCGTGCCGCGAGCCCGCGAGGTACCAAAACCCGATCGCTACCGAACGGACGTAGGGAATCGATTCCGTCACGACACGAATGCCGTTGTCTAATCGCGTGCGCTGGTACACTAAGGCTGTTACCCCCGAATCATTCACGATCACAATCGCCGACAGGCGCGAACCACACGTGCACAAACCTGGCATTAGCTGGCGTAAGGCGCGATTATTGCCTAAAGGAAGCGCTCGGTTGGCGCACGAACCTCCAACCTATCAGCGTCTAGTCCCTTCGATGCGGCGCGCTCTTAACGCGAGATCAACCTGCCGCGCTTTGGGCCGACCAAGCGAAGCCCAACCACACCCGTGACCACGAGGAGGCGAAGACTTGTCCCAGACTGCCCTCATCACACTACTATCTATACTCCTCTTGACGGGAGGCTTCCTAGGAGGTGGCCCGAAAAATGCCCCGTCCCATACAGATGCGCCGGCCGTGATTTCGACCCAAAATGAACGTCCGGGCGTCATCCGGGCCAACAAAGTGTCCGTTCACGAGGTTCCGCGCAGCGATGAGGTCATCGCGACGCTTGTCCGAGGCGACTCGTTGACCGTCCTTGACGAAACAAACGGCTGGTACCGCGTACGACTTGCGAACGGCCAGGTAGGCTACGTCAATACCTTCGCTGTTTCAACGAGCCACACCTCCAACACTCAAGCAAGGCGCGGCAAATACGATGTCGTCGCCTACTACGTCACGGACTCGCTTCGCCCGTCCGGGCCGTCGCTGCGAGAAAACCTGGACGTGATCACGACGCTCGTCCCCTGGATGTGGGAAGTGTTGCCCAGCGGCTACATGAACCTTTCATTCGACGCCCGCGACGTTGGGCAAGCGCTCCGGGTGGCAGGCGAGAACGGGCTAAAAAGTCTTGCGCTCGTGCACAACATTCGCCAGACTCAATCCGGCGAGGTCAACTTTGATGTAAGTCTTTCCCACGCGGTGCTCGCGAACGCCCAGTCGAGGCAAAACGCCGTCGAAGACATTTACCGAGTGCTGCGCGAGTGGGACATGTCCGGAGTGCACATCGATTTCGAGATGGTGCTCCCAAGCGATCGACAAAATCTCAATCTGTTCATCAAGGCGCTTTCAGAGCGGCTAGGGCCCGCGGGCCTCTCGGTTACGATTGCCGTTCCGTCCAAGACCTACAACGATATTTCGAGCACGTGGGCGGGCGGATTTGACTACGGCACGATCGGCCAGTACGTGGACCAGATGATGCTCATGACCTACGACGAACACTGGCGTGGCGGCCCACCCGGCCCCGTCGCGTCGATCGGCTGGGTCGAGCGCGTCGTCCGGTATGCGATATCGACCGGCGTGCCGCCCGAGAAGATCGTGCTTGGCATCCCGGCGTACGGGTACGATTGGCCTGCGAGCGGCCGCGGTCGATCGGTGACGTATCGGCAGGCGATGGAATTGGCGAGCGCTCATGGGGCCCGCATTCAGTGGGACGACGTCGCCAAAGTGCCGTATTTCAAATACGGCGCAGGCAGGACGGTGTACTTCGAGGACCGCTCGAGCGTCTCGCACAAGATCGAGCTCGTGAAAAAGTACGGCCTCGCAGGCATCTCCCTGTGGCGACTCGGTCAAGAGGATCCGGGGATATGGTCCGTGATCCGCAACAATTTGGTTTAGGACGGATTTTCCAAAGGCAAAGGCGCCGCGCCCACGATCAACTCATGTAGAGGCACGAGCGTGTAACCGTTCTCTTTCAGACCCTCGATCATGCGCGGGAGCGCTTCGAGGGTCTGTGGCTTTGGATGCATCAACACGATGGCGCCATCAGCCGCCCGGGGCACGATCCGCCTGTAGATCGTGTCGGGCGAAGGGTTTTGCCAATCGATCGTATCGAGCGTCCACAGCGTCGTCCAGTGTCCTAACCCTGCCGCTTCACTCACGACCCGCCCGTCCTGCTCTCCGTATGGAGGCGCGTAAAGGGGCACCGGTTCGACGCCTGTAGCTGCGCGCAAGATCTCGACGTTATCGCCGATGTGCTTTCTGAGATCGGATGCCGAAAGCTGAGTCGGATGGGCGTGTGAGACGCCGTGGTTGCCGATTTCATGTCCGCGTCGCGCGAGCTCCGCGGCCATTTCAGGGAAAGCCTTTGCCCAGCGGCCCGTCAGAAAAAACGTCACTTTGACGCCGTACCGGTCGAAGACGTCGAGCATATCGACCAACACTTCGTTTCCCCAATCGACGTTGACCGTAAACGCCATTTCACCGGAACGCCCCGGAACTTGGCGCACCGGCTGATCTTGCGACAAAATGGCGACGCCGCCTTCATTCGCCGTCGTCGCAGGAGCAGTCGGCGAAACGGCGCCGAGCCCTTTGATGATGCCGGCCATGAGCCCAATCACAGCCAAACAGACATAGAGGTGCTTTCGTGTAATCACCATGACGCGAAGCGAGCCTTGATTCACGTTTCATCCCCTCTGTTTTGAGCGGGCGGAGTCCCATCATCGCTCGCTCCGGGCGGCGGCTCTTGTCTTCGCTGGACTCCGGAGTGACTTTCGATGAGGTAATGATCTCGGTAGATCAATTCGGAGATCGGAACCACGTCAAAGCCGCGGGACTTGAGCTGGGCGAGCAAGACATCGATCGCCTTGGGCGTATGCTTGCCTGCGTTGTGAAAAAGGATGATGTCTCCCGGGCCGACGTTACTGAGCACACGGTTGACCATGAAGTCTGCGCTCACGTCTTTCCAGTCGAGCGAGTCGATCGACCACTGGATCGTAAAGTAACCAAGCTCACTGGCCGCCTCGATCACTTTGTTGCTGTACTCGCCAAACGGCGGCCGAAACAAGAACGCGTCCTGCCCCGTGATCTCTTTCAACAGATCGTGATTTCGCTTGAGGTCCGCCACGATTTTCTCCCGCGTCAGGGCGTTCATGTGGGGATGTTCGTACGAGTGATTTCCGATTTCATGCCCGCGGTCGGCTATCTTTTTCACGTAGTCGGGATGTTTTTCCACCCAGTAACCAGCGAGAAAGAAGGTCGTTTTCACGCCGTGGCGGTCGAGGATGTCGAGGAGTTCGTCGGTCTGCTCCACGCCCCACGTTGCATCGAGGGAAATGGAGACCTTGTTGTCGTCACGGGCGACTTTGTAGATCGGAACTTTCCGCTCGGAGACCGCCGTCGCCACGGCTTGGGCGAGTGGACGGGCGGCGTAATGGCCAAAGAGCGCGACGGCGGCGACAATCCCAAGTGCAAGGAAGATCCTCCGCATGCGAAAGACGACGAACACGCCCCCACCTCCTCTTGAAAATCGGTCCAGCATGTGTCCCCACTTGCCGACCCGCGGATTTTCATCCGCTCGTGGCTGGGCCGGACCGACAAAGTCGGGCGGCCAAGTGGGTGACTTCTTATAAAATCCGATTGGCCGTCGATGAAATCTATGTAGACGTTCGTAGAGGTATGCTTTACGAGAGGAAGCGCTTTACTTCGAGCGCTACGTCGCGGGCGTTTCCCGTCACGACCCGGCACGGAGGCAGTGCATCGAGGAAGTACTTGCCGTATCGCTTCGTTGTGATTCTGCGGTCGCAGAGAATGACG
This sequence comes from uncultured Clostridia bacterium, assembly GCA_964424335.1. Taxonomy (GTDB): domain Bacteria; phylum Bacillota; class Limnochordia; order DTU080; family RSA5; genus CAYRIY01. The sequence goes on along the minus strand of CAYRIY010000003.1, from coordinate 65,197 downwards.
GCGCCCCGATCGCTCTGGGTGCGGATGAGTCGACCAAATCCTTGCTTGAGCTTTAAGGCGGCGCGCGGCAGTGAGTATTCGACGAAGGGCGATCCACCCATGGCGCGAATGCGCTCGGCCCTGGCAGCGGCGAGCGGGTCGGTGGGAACGTCAAAGGGTAGGCGCGTCACGACGACCATCGACAAAGCCTCTCCCGGGACGTCGACCCCTTCCCAAAAGCTATCGGTGCCCAGCAAGACGGAGCGCCCTCCCGCCTTGAAGCGCTCCAGGATGTGTGAGCGGGGCGCCTGACCTTGCGAGAGCAGCGCGTAGTCCATCGCTTCGAGGCGGTCGCGCAAATCGCGGTCGACGGACGCAAGGAGCGCGTATGAAGTGAACAACACGAGCGCTCGTCCTTCACTCGCCGTGACGAGCTGAAACAACGCCTCCGGCAGCGCCTGTCGGTAGGCGTGTGTGTTGGGTTCGGGCAGGTCGTCGATCGCCCCCAGGACCACTTGGCCTTCGTAGTCAAAAGGTGAGTCGATCATTTGCTCTCTAACCCCGAGTCTCCCAGCGATCTCAACCGAGCCCGAAAGCCCAAGACGCTTTCGAGTGTATTCGAACGACCCGTGCACGGCCAAGGTCGCGGAGGTGAGGACGAGGGTGTCGCATTGGCGTTCGACCCACTCGAGCACATAGGGACCGACGTCGATCGGAGCGCTCACAAGGCGCGTGTTCTCCCTGGCCTTCGAGGTGTGTTCGATCCAATAGACGAGATTTTCAAAGTCCAAAGCCGTAAACTGGCCGAGCGCTCGCGAGAGATTTGAGAGCCGCCTTCGCATCGCGTCGATGCGGGAAAGCAAGGCGGGATCTCGGCCCTCTTCCCCTTCATAAAGCACTTTCCGAAAACGCTGAATGTGGCTTGCGAGTCGGTCCACGAGTTCAGACGCCTCTTCGGCCGCAGGCCCCACACGCTCTAGCCAATGCGCTTCCATCCTGGGCTCGATTCGAACGGGCTCGACCTCATTGCCCGTCTCGCGCTCGCTGAGGGTGTAACTCTTTACGCTGTCCAAGAATTTCCCGACGGCTACTTGGGCGCGCTGAAACGCGCCGGCAGTCTCGGTGCGGAGCTGAACCAGGGCCTCCTCGCACTCTTCCTCGCCGATTCTTTGAGAAAGTGCCCCCTCGATCATCGGGAGCAGGCCGAACTGTCGTCCTTGGCGGCTTCGCAGCAAGCGACCAAAGAGCTGCGCCACCCCGACGCTCGAGAGCCCGTACCCCATGTACTCGCTCGCAACGTCTTCGACGTGATGGGCCTCGTCCACGATGACGGCATCGTAGCTTGGAAGCACCGCCTGCTCCGTCTCCCACCCCAGTTCTCTTCGGACCGAGAGGTCGGCAAAGAGCAGGTGGTGGTTGACGATCAAAAGATGCGCGCCGATCATTGCGCTGCGATCTCTAAAGAGCGGACAGCCGGAGTAATGAGGGCACGCAGTCTTGAGACAACTGTCGCTTTCAGCGCACACTTCGTCCCACAGGGATGGAGAAGGGCGAAACGGCAGGTCCGAGCGGGTTCCATCGGTCGTCTTCTCCGCCCACGCCGCAATCCGAAGGAGCGAGTCGCCGATCGATAGATCGATTAACTCGCCAGGCGCCCGTAGGGCCGCGTCCAGACGGAGCCTGCAGATATAGTTCGACCAACCCTTGACCAGGACGGTCTTGAGTTCTGGAAAGATCCGCTTGATGACGGGAATGTCTTTATGAATGAGCTGCTCTTGAAGGGAGATCGTGTACGTAGAGACGACCACGGGTCGCTCGCGCTCGATCGCATAACGGGCCGCTGGAATGAGGTAGGCGAACGATTTTCCTGTTCCCGTGCCCGCCTCGAAAAAGCCGACCTCGCCCCTGCGAAGGGCGCGCTCGATGCCGAGCGCCAACTCGACTTGTTCGCGCCGGTGCTCAAAGCCGGGCAAGATCTGGGATAGGGAACCGGACGGTCCGAAGTATTCGCTAACTTGGTCGTTGGTCGGCATACTTCCGAAAGGGATTCTGGGTATGAGGGCCGGTCCCTGCCCAAGTGTGGGTTTGCCGGACGACTATCCCCTGCCCAAGTCGTCGAGCCACTTGAGAATAGGCGTCGTTTCGATCAACGAGGAGAGGGACCGTCGCTCCGATATTGCGTGAATCAATACGAGAACAAGGAGCGCCACGCCCTGGAGGAAGTAAGGGAGCAATGCCAATATCATACCAGCGCTGATCCCGAGTGTGTTTGCGCCCGTATCGCCGATCATGAAACGAGCCCTGAGGTCGCCCCAAAGCAAAGCGACGCCCGCCCCGAGGGGAGCGGCGGCGAGCAGCGCGCTTTGCCACGCCTCCGCCACGGGCGAACCCGCAAAGGTTAGAGCGATCAAGCCGGCGACCGAGAGGAGCATCGCCCCCTTGATGGCGCGCCCTGGCCGTAGGTCAAGTAGGTTGACGGCGTTGGTCGACAAAGCGATGACGCCACCGGCAAGCGCGGCCGGAAGTGCACTGCCGTGGAGCATCCAGCCTGCATAGAGGGCTACCCCACCTCCAAAGAGCGCCTTCACCGAGCCCGTCGTCAGCGTGCCGCGCCTAAGCGCACGCAGATGGCTCGTGAAACCGCCGTGCTCCCCCTTTCCCGCAACATCGTCGACAAGCCCCAACATAGCGACGCCAAACAGGATAAAAAGCCAAAGGGACGACTGCGGAGGCGACCCGAAAATCCCGATCGGAACGAGCGACGCCAGCGGCAATACGATTCCGACGCCGGTCGGTATAAAGACGTGCCTGAAGTTTTTGGCTCGCAGTCCTCCGCGTGCAAGGAGACCGCAGGCGGGTTTGACGAGGATCAGTGCGATCACATAAGAAAGTCCTGATATCAAGAAAAGCACGACGACGACCCCAAACTCATCCACGTGCGCGTCGCCGCTCCTTGCGGGAATTTAACCGCCAGAGGGTCAAGGCGACCGCGGCGCACTGCCTGCCCCGGTGCATAAATCCGGCGACGTCGCGGCCCGTCACTCTATGTTCGAGCGCCACAGGCACCTCCACGACGGAGAGCCCATTCCACAGCGCTCGCACCGTCATCGCCACCTCCACGCCCCACCCGTGCGGAAACGGCATGACCGCATCCAATGCTCGCTTGGACAAGGCCCGTTGGCCCGAAAGTGGGCTCTTCATGTCACGGCGCGTCAAGTGGCGAATCCCGTAGCGAGCAATCTTTTTGGCGACCCCAAACCCGCCTGTAGTATCGAACTGGGCGATCGCTAAATCTGCGCCATCGCGGCGGACCGCATCGACAAGCGCGGCGAGCCGGCCCGCGCTTTCTTTTAAGTCTGCATCGGCCAGCAGATAGATCGCCGCCTCCACCGCCCCAAGGCCCTCGTTTAGCGCTACACCCTTCCCGCTGTTTCGGCCGAGCGCGATCACTTCCGCCCCTTCCCGCCTAGCTTCGACGCTTGTCCCGTCCACCGACCCGTCATCGATGACAACGACCCGCTCGACCGCGCCCGAGTTCAATAGCGCGCGCACCGTCGGCCCCACGCTTCCCTCTTCGTTGTAAGCCGGAACGATCGCGGTCGCCGTCATCGAAAATCCTGGGCAGGCCAAAGCGCCCGACCGTCTCCAAGGCCAAATCCGCCCGACCCGCCCGCGCCGCCAAGCAAGACGACGAGGCTCAAGTCGCCCATCGGCGTGCCAAAGTGGGCGACGTAGGGGACGTCCCACTGGCCGAGCGTCGGATTCCACGCGTCCTCGTCCAAGACAACGGCTGCCGTCCGTATTCCTTGGGTCTTGAGGGCTGCCGCCAATGAAGCGGCGATCTCTCGAAAGCGGTCAGGATGCCCGCCAAGGACGAGCGCGGCGATGGTGGGCTGCTCGCTCGATAGCGCCTGAAAGGTGATCGCAGGAGACTCGACGGACGTAAAACCGGACGCCGGCTGGCCGATCAAGGCAGCGGCAAGCGCAAGACCTGCGTTTTCTGCGGCGCGCCCTTCGGGGGGCGCGAGCAATCGGACGAGGTCGGCCTCGGTCCAAGAAAGTGCGACGGAGGCCTTTCGGACGACTTGGGCTCCGCCTTGGCGGAGGATGTCTTCGACGCGTGCGGCAGACGCCGTATCGGCCCCCAATACGACGAGCGCGGCGCGCTCTCCGTCGAGGACGCCGCGCATGACAACCTCGCTTAGCTCGGCGGCAAACGCCTTGTAGCGGTCGCGTTCAGCGCCGGTCTGGCGAAGCAGGGACGCGTTTCGCTCCCCGGTCTCTCGCAACGATTGGAGCTCGCTCTCAAGTGCTGCAAGCCAGCGCTCCTGTTGTTCGAGCCCTTCGCCGCCTGAGAGGGCTGCCCCGACCAGGATCCCGAGTCCAAGTGCGAGAAAGACGGCGACGATCGAGGCCAGATGGTAGCGAATGTCGACGACCACGAGAGACCACCTTTCCGTCATCAAAAGTTAAGCGAAAGGCGGAGATAGAGCACAAACATGCGAATCCACCGTCCTACCGGCTCGCTCAAACTCGCGACCACGAGCGTCGGCGCAAGCGCTGCAAGGAGGACCAGCATAGGGTATTTTCCCCGCGGCCTGCCTTTGTACACCTGACTAAGTCCTTTTGCATCGACAAGAATGCTTCCCACTTTCAACCTTACGAGAAAGGTGCTCGCCATGCCGGCGCGCCCTTTTTCGAGAAAGTCGACGATGTTGGAATGGGTTCCCACCGCCACGATCACGTTTGCCCCAAGCTCGTACGCCATCAACAAGGCGACATCCTCACTCGTTCCGATCGAGGGCACGACATGTGCCCCCAGGCCCAAACGCTCGATCCGCTCAAGGCCCGGAGCCCTTCCGTCCGGATAAGCGTGGACCACGAGTTCGACAGCCGCCCGCAAGGCGCGATCGCTGACGCTGTCCATGTCGCCGATCACGATGTCCGGACGGTAACCCGCCTCCATGAGGGCGTCCGCCCCCCCGTCGACGCCGATCAGCGCCGGTTTGATCTCCTCGATGTACGATCCGATGGCCGCGAGGTCGTCTTTGTATCCGCGCCCGCGCACGACAATAAGCACCGGCCGATCCTCGATCCTTGTCTTGAGCAGCGGGAAGCTGACGGCGCCGAGCACGAGCTCTTTCTCTCGTTCCGCGTACTCGATCGTGTTTTCGACGAACCGCTCGATCTCTTTGACTACATTTGCCTTGGCCTGCCGCATGAGCTCGTCGATCGCATTTTTGGTGAGGACTTCGCCCTTCGCAATCGGCGTCTCGTCCCGAACGATCCGGCCGTCGACGATTTCGACCACGTCTCCGTCATGCAACAGCTCAAAGAGCTCGTCGCCTACCGCGTCGACGATCGGAATCGAGGCCTGGGCAAGCAGGAGCGGACCGGGGTTGGGATATCGCCCGCTTATCGAACGCCGCGCGTTGATCACCGCCTGTACTTTGGCGCCGATCAGTCCCCGAGCTGCCAACTCGTCGAGATCCTCGTGCGCGATGACGGCGATCTCTCCCGGGGCGAGAGCGGCGACGAGGTCTTTGGTCTTGCGGCCCAACCTCACACTGCCACGCAAGGCGGAATGCCCCCCTAACCGACAAAAAGGAAGAGGCTGCTTGCCTCTTCCTTTAGTATCGCTCCTCGATTCGCCGGGCTATCCTGGGATTAAAAGCTTCCTGAAGGTGTTGGTCTAACTCGCGACCAGCTCGAGGCGCACGTGGTCCGCGAGCCGAGCGATAAACGAAGAGTTGGTAGGCTTTCCTTTGTCTGCGTCGACCGTGTGGGCAAAGAGCTCGTCGATAAACTGTAAGTTGCCCCTCATCCAGGTCGATTCGATCGCATGCCGGATGGCGCGCTCAACTTTGGTCGACGTGGTGTTGCGCTGCTTGGCGACTTGCGGATAGAGCTCGGTGGTGACCGCGCCCAGAAGATCGGGGTCGAGGACGACCGATGTGATGGCATCCCGCAGGTACGTATACCCTTTGAAATGTGGCGGCACGCCGAGCGCCGAGAGCAACTGGGCGACCTGCTTTTCGATTTGCTGTCGCCGCTTCTCATCTTGGAAGGTCGTGCGAGCGATGCTTGGGTTGCATATTTGACGAATGCGCTGGATCAATGTGGGAAAGTCGAACGGTTTCATCAAGTAATAGTCGACGCCGAGTTCGGCGGCGCGCTGGATCAAGTGCTCTTGGCCAAACGCCGTGAGCATCAAGATGCGGGGGCGATCTTCGAAGGCGCGCACCGATTCGAGCACGCCTATGCCGTCAAGCACCGGCATGACGTGGTCCAGGATGACGAGGTCCGGCGCCATTTCCTTTGCGGCGAGCACCGCAGACTGCCCATCGTGAACGCACCCGATGCAGACCATGTCATCTTGGGAGTCGATCATCTGGCCCACGAGTTCGCAAAATTCCTTATTGTCGTCGGCAATCAAGATCCTGACCTTTTCAGCCAAAATGAACCACCCCCGTTTGGCGCAACGTGTTGTTTTTCGCTCACGACTATGGGCAATCCTGCATAGTTATCCGGCGAGATCCGTGATCGTAGCTTGCGAGCGCTGCACGTCGCGCCACTCGGTCAGGCCCGCCTCATACACCATCCACTCCGCCAGCACGCCGAAGCCGCGGCGAGGGTTGTTGATAAAGACGTGGGTGATCGCACCGACGAGTTTGCCGTCCTGCAGGATGGGGCTGCCGCTCATGCCTTGGACGATGCCGTTGGTGCGAGCAATGAGCTCAGGATCGGTGACTTCGATCACGAGCCCTTTGCCCGTGGGGCGGGATTGCCGTTCGACCTCGATGATCTCCACCTCGAAGGAGCGCACTTCGTCGCCTTCCACAACCGTTAGGATCTCGGCTTTTCCCGTTCGGACTTCGTGCGCCAGGGCCACAGGGACGGCCTTTCGGTCTGCGCTGACCAACAAACCCATGGCCGCTTGATCGAGGTGCCCGAAGATGCCAAATGCCGTGTTTTTCTCAATCACGCCGAGCGAGGCGCCGCTTCCGAAAAGCCCGATCTTTTCACCGGGGCGTCCCCGCATGCCCGGCTGGATCCCGTGAATCACTGCCGGAACGATGCGCCCGGCCCCGAGCGCCAGCGCCTCTCCCCCCTCCGTGACCATGTGACCGAGCGCTCCATACGCCCCGCCCACGGGATCCCAAAACGTGAGCGTCCCCACGCCTGCTGCCGGATCCTTTAGTTGCAGACCGAGCGCGTACTCCGCCTCACTTGGGCCCGTAACATCCCTCGGCGCAGGGATCACCTGGGTCTGCACCTCGATCCCTTTTCTGAGCAGTGTTATGCTAAGAGGTCGGTTGCGCCGGCCGTAATACTCGGCTAGGCCTTGAAGGTCGAGCGGATGATGAATCGGCGTCCCACCGGCGCTGATCAGAATGTCTCCGGGAAGTATTCCAGCGTCGCGAGCGGGAGACACCTCGGCGCCGAAACGAGTCGAAACCGGAACGGTGCGCACGACGATGAGGCCTTGTTGACTAAGCAGGATGCCGACCGCCTGTCCGGATGGCACCACTTCGATCTGGGGCACGACCGAGACCTTCGCTCGCTGAACGGGGAGTAATCCAAGGAGACGGAGTTCGACGCCGTATTCATCGGTCGCTTGGGGTGTGATCGGGGCATCATTTGCAGCACTCGAATCGTCGCTGCCCGAAGGTTCGGTTCCCGGCCCCTTCTCATCCCACGGAATCGTGGCCACGCTGAAGAGGGGACCCACATCAAAGTGAAAGGATTGACCGGGGAACACTCGGAGCTGGTCGGGAAAGGAGAGCAAAACGTTGACTTGGGGCGCGGCCAATGCCGCGATGAGACAAAATAGACCGGCGGCGATGAGCCGCCGGCGCTGCCGTGGCTTCATTGGGCTAACCACTCCTAGGGACCAGAGAATCTACGCCCTAGGTTGCCCGTCGATTTTGACGCACACCATGTGTTTTAGCTGGAGGACTTGCCTTCGGCGGCCAGCTCGAGCAGCGCCTTGGCATGCTTGAAGCTCGCATCCGTCGCCTTTCCATCCAGCATGCGAGCAAGTTCCCGCACGCGCTCTTCGCCCTCAACGAGGCGCACGTTCACCGTCGTCCGGTCTCCATCGGACGATTTCTCGACCACGAAGTGTTGGTCGGCTTTGGCGGCAATCTGGGCAAGGTGCGTGACGACGAGCACCTGGCGTCCCCGTGCAAGCTCGGCAAGGGTGTCGCCCACTCGTTGAGCCGTCTCTCCTCCGATCCCCGCGTCGACCTCGTCAAAAATGAGCGTCGGGGTGCGCTCCACTTCTGCAAGGGCTGCCTTGATCGCAAGCATCACCCGCGACATTTCGCCGCCGGATGCGATCTTGGCGAGCGGCCTTGGACTCTCACCCCGATTGGCGGAAAAGAGAAACTCGACGTGATCGATGCCAAAGCTACCCAGGCGAACCATGTCACCGCCAATCTCGATCCCTTCGGGGTCCTCGCGGCGCGTGATCGAGACTTGAAACTGGGCGTCAGGCATTTGGAGGTATCGCAGCCTGGCCTCGACCATTCCGCTCACCTGCTGCGCCGTCTTTTGCCTGAGGAGCGACAAGTCGCTCACCTGCTGGCGCAAGGCGTCGTCCAACGTCTTGAGCTCAGCTTTAAGCGCCTTGATGCGATCAGATGCGCTCGTCACCTCGTCGAGCTCTCTTTGGGCGGATGCGGCAAACTCCAGGATTTCGTCGATCCCATCGCCGTACTTCCGTTTGAGCCTGCTGATGAGTTCGAGCCGTTCTTCGACTTCCGCAAGTCGCTCCGGATCGTAGGTGACGTCTTCGCCATAGCGACGAATCTCCCGTGCCACCTCTTGGAGGCTCGCCATGGCTGATTGAAGCTCTTCGAGCAGCGGCACGAGCGATGAATCGTACTCCGAGATCGACATCAAACGGTCGCTCGCAGCACCGATCAGATCCAGTGCGGAGAGGTGGCCGCCGTCGCCTTCGTACAGGGCGCTATAGACTTCTCTGGCGCCGTGGGCAAGCCGCTCGGCGTGAGCGAGTCGCCCGCGCTCCGCCTCGAGCGCAGCGTCTTCACCGAGCTCCAAACGCGCGGCGGCAATTTCATCGATTTGATAGGCTAGGAGGTCTTCTCGCCTCGCCCGATCCCGCTCGCCCTCTTCGAGACGTTCGATCTCCGCGAGAATCGAGCGGCGGCGGGCCACATTGCCGGCCACCGTTTCCCGCAATTGCCGCAGCTTTTCGCCGCCCAGCGCGTCGAGCAGGTCGATGTGGCGCGCGACGGCAACCAGCGCATGGGCATCGTGCTGACCGTGCACTTCTACGAGACGCCCGCCTACCTCCGCTAGTTGTGAGGCATTTGCAAGCCGCCCGTTGATACGGCACTTGTTTCGCCCTTCGGTGGGGATCTCACGCGACAAGATCAGCGTGTCGTCGCCTTCAATCGCGAACGCGTCCAAGGCTTCCGAATCGATCATCCCAGGGGAAAGCGAGAACGACGCCTCGATGCGCGCGCGCTCGCTGCCCTGCCGCACATCGCCCGCGCTCACGCGCCCGCCGATCGCCGCTTGAACGGCATCGATCAGAATCGACTTTCCCGCTCCGGTCTCTCCTGTCAAGACGTTGAAGCCAGGCGCGAACTCGACGTCGACAAGGCGGGCAAGGGCGAAATCTTCGATGTGGAGTTCATGCAGCACTGCACCGGCTCCCTCCCTGCTTTCGCGTTTCTATGGCTCGCGCCGCCACTCCAAGAAGCGCTCGTATAGCTCCGTCGCGGCTCCGTCCGCAGGGGAAGGCCTCCCGTCCTTCGCGACGACCAAGACGGCGTCGTCGCCTGCGATCGTGCCGGCGACGCCCTCGAGGTTTAGGGCGTCGAGGGCCGCCGCCACTACCATCGCACTGCCGGGCTGTGTCTTGATCACAAGCAAGTTGCCGGAGAATGTTACATCCCTAACGTAGTCGTGAAAGGTTTTTTGCACCCGGCCGAGCGCGTCGGGCGGAAGCGGAGTGGGCGGCACGGCATACCGGTAGCCGCCGTCTTTGGAAGCGACCTTCACAACGCCTAGCTCACGTACGTCCCGTGAGACGGTGGCCTGCGTCACCTCAAAGCCGCGCTCGCGCAAAGCGCTTGCGAGTTCCTCCTGGGTGCGCACGTCGCTTTCACGAATGATCGACAAGATAGCTTGGTGCCGGGAATCTTTCATGCTCTCTTCCTTCTTGGCGGGACTTCATAGCAGAAGCCGACTGTGGAGGAGGTCATAGAAACTCCGCCCATTCAGATTAACCAAGCGCGCGGGCTTTCCTGCCCGCGTCACTTCGACCTCGTCGCCGCTTCGCAGTGCTTCTGCAATTTGGCCATCGACCGTAAGCATCGCGTCTGTCCGCTCGTTGGTCATTCGGATCTTGACGCGCTCGTCGGGCCGTGTCACCAACGTGCGCGCCCCTACCGTATGCGGACAGATCGGGGTGACGACGAGCGCCTCGAGGCGGGGATGCAAGATCGGCCCCCCGGCGGAGAGCGAGTACGCCGTCGATCCGGTCGGCGTGGAGACGATCATGCCGTCCGCCAAAAACGTGCCCACAAAGGCGTCATCGATAAACGTATCGAGTTGGATCACCCGGGGAAAGACGCCCCGCGTCACCACCGCATCGTTTAAACCGAAAAAAGATGCGATCCGCTCGCCGGACCGGATGATCGAGGCCTTCAGCATGAGGCGCTCTTCGATCGTGTAATCTCCCTCAAGCAACCGCTCGAGCGCGCCAAATAGGCCTGCGGGCTCGACCGCGGTCAAAAAGCCAAGGTGCCCCAAATTCACGCCAAGAAGCGGCACGCCGAGGGGCGCTACCGTTCTGGCTGCCTTTAGAAACGCCCCGTCCCCCCCGAGCACGATCGCAGCAAGGCACGCGGCAAACTCCTGATCGCCTGCGACCAGGTCTTTTCGGCCCAGCTTCTCTGCTGCGTCTTGTTCGACCCAAACTTCGATCGCTCGTTGTTCCAGGTGGGAAATGAGCCCGGCCGCCAAATCCATAGCAGCCGGTTTCCCAGAATGGGGAAGCAACGCGATGGCAGACAATGGCGACACCCCCTCTTAGCGGGAATCTTAACGGTTAATGTCAATGTTCACCAAGTGTGGCCCACGCCTCGCGCACGACGCCTTCTACGTCGATCCATTCGTCGCGTTTTGATGATCGAGAAAGGCGCCACCATGCGAGAAACTCGATGTTGCCTTCTGGTCCGGTGATCGGCGAATGGCAAAGGCCTTGGGGTTCGAAATCGGCTTCGGCTCGCGCCCACTCAAGGAGCTCGCTCAGTACGTCGATGTGCACGTCCATGCTACGGACGACCCCCTTCTTGCCGACGCGATCAGGCCCCGCCTCAAATTGCGGCTTGATCAATGTGACAACGTCCGCCTCCGGCACGACCAAACGCCGCAAGACAGGCAGGATGAGCCTCAAGGAGATGAACGAGACGTCGACAGCGGCGAGCTCGATGCCGGATATTTGCTCCGGGGTCACATAGCGGAAGTTTGTCCGCTCCCACACGACTACTCGTTCATCCTGCCTAAGCAACCACGCCAGTTGCCCGTATCCGACGTCGACCGCATGCACGAGGCGGGCCCCTCGCTGCAGGAGACAGTCAGTAAATCCTCCGGTGGAGGCTCCCACATCGAGGCACACTTTCCCCTGCGGCGAAAGATGGAACCGATCCAGCGCCGCCGCCAGCTTTAGTCCGCCCCGGCTCACGTAGGGAATCGTCGGACCCCGCACTTCGATCCGTGCATCGCGATCCACTTGGACGCCTGACTTGTCGACCTGCTTTCCGTTCACATAGACGATGCCGGCCATCACTGCGGCCTTGGCCTTGCTACGACTTGGAAATAGGCCTTGGTTCACGAGCGCCTCATCGAGACGTTCTTTGGCAGTTTTACCCATTAGGCCCGTCCTGTGGCCACCTTCTCCGGAGCTTCCGATTGGAGCAGGCTGCGGCACGCGGCCTGGATGCCCCTCGAATTGAGGCCGCACGCAGCCAGCTGGGCAGCGGGACTTGCTTGTTCCACAAAGATGTCGGGAATGCCGAGGCGCTTCACACGCGCCTCCGATCCGCTTTCGTTTAGCGCTTCAAGGACCGCCGAGCCAAACCCGCCCGCCAGCGCGTGCTCCTCGACCGTGACGATGCGGCCGACCGACTCGCCGAGCGCGCGTAGGAGCTCTCCGTCGAGCGGTTTGACAAAACGGGCATTGACGACCGCGCATGAGATGCCGTCATCAGCGAGCGCCCTCGCTGCTTCGAGCGCGGGCGCCACCATACTTCCCAGCGCGAAAATCGCAACGTCATTGCCGTCCATCAACAGTTCGGCTTTGCCGATCGGAATCGGCTCCAATTGCTCGTCGAGAGGGACGCCGAGCCCTGAGCCCCTCGGAAACCGAATGGCCGCCGGCCTGCCTGCATCAACGGCCGTCTTTAGCATGCGGCGCAATTCGTTCTCGTCCTTGGGCGCCATGAGGACGATGTTCGGCGTGGTGCGAAGGTAAGCGATGTCGAACGTGCCGTTGTGCGTCGGCCCGTCGTCGCCCACGAGTCCGGCCCGATCAATGGCGAACGTGACGGGAAGGTCCTGCAAGCAGACATCGTGGATCAACTGATCGTATCCACGCTGCAAAAAGGTTGAATAGATCGCGACGACCGGCTTCATCCCTGCGCAGGCAAGGCCTGCGGCAAATGTCACCGCATGCTGCTCGGCGATCCCGACGTCAAAGCAGCGGTCAGGAAACGCCGCCGCCAGACGGTCGAGCCCGGTGCCATCGGGCATGGCGGCGGTTATGCCCACCACGCGCGGATCTTCCCTGGTCAACTCGATTAGGGTGTCACCTACGACCTGGCTGTACGAAGGAGCCTTGACCGGGGGAGGATCGGCCGCGACTTTGGGCGCGGTCGCATTCGCCGCCGGCTTCATCGCATGCATCTTGCCGGGGTCTTTCTCGGCGGGCGCGTAGCCGCGCCCCTTTTCGGTGACCGCGTGGATCAAGACGGGACCGCCCCGCTCGATTGCGTCACGGATCACCCGCTGCATCACCGCAATGTTGTGGCCATCCATCGGGCCGTAGTAACTAAAGCCCAAACTCTCAAAGAACGCGCCAGGCGAGATCATGTTGAAAAGCGATTCCTTGACGCGCTCGGCCGACTTGACCACGGGGCCCCCGATCGCCGGAATTCGCTTTATGAGACCTTCGATCTCATCACGAGCTCGCCGGATCTTTTTGTCCATCCGCACTCGGGCGAGGTACGCTGAGAGAGCGCCCACGTTGGGCGCGATCGACATCTCGTTGTCGTTGATGATCACCACGAGGTCAACGCCAAGGTCGCCCGCGTTGTTGAGCGCTTCAAAGGCCATACCTGCCGTGAGGGCGCCGTCTCCCGTTACGCTCACCACGGCGTAGCGCTCACCCAACCTGTCTCGGGCGACTGCGTAGCCGAGCGCGGCTGAGATCGAGGTGCCTGCGTGACCCACGCCAAAGGCGTCGTGGGGACTCTCGGCCATCTTCGGAAAGCCGCTGATCCCACCTTCCTGCCGGAGCGTGTGAAAGCGGTCTCTCCTCCCGGTTAACAGTTTGTGCGGGTAGGCTTGGTGGCCGACGTCCCAAACAATCTTGTCTTTGGGAGAGTCAAGCACTGTATGTAAAGCGATGGTAAGCTCAACCGCCCCCAGGTTGGCGCCGAGATGTCCTCCGGTGCGAGACACCGTTGCAACCATCTCTTCCCTGATCTCGCTTGCGAGTTTTTCCAGTTGATCGATGCTCAATCCCTTTAAGTCCTGGGGAGAGTCGATCGAATCGAGTAACCTGGGCACCCAATCTCCTCGCTTTCAAAAACCCTCATCATCGATCTTTCGGCGAAGCGTAACTATATCCTTTCCTTGGTCGAACGGACGCAAACGGAGCCTCTTCGAGGGAGAGAGTTAAAAAGTGAGGTGTGTGTCAAAACCATTTTGGGGGGCAATACCAAGGGGGCAAACCAATAGAAAAAACGGCATAGGTGGCAGCCTTGCGAGTAAAGATTGTGGCTTAAGGTCCAGCAGGTTTTCCCAGCGGCCCTCCGCGACGTCACCGTCCTCGGCGGTTTCCCCTTTCCGGCCACTTTGCCGCGTCACCGACGGCAAGGCTGGATTGCCACTCAGACCACACCGTAATCCCCGCAAGGCCTCCCGCAAGGGAACAGCCTAGGAGTTTTCCTCGACAGACTTCAAAACCTTCTAGCCTCTTTTGCAGTAAGGGTTTCAAGCAGCAAGGACTCACTTTCTCCCTGGCCATGGAAGCAAGCGAGCTGATACCTGCTATCCCACCCCCGCCACTCAAGGCAGGCTACACTGCACCCAACACTTGCGACAAGTCCGAACCTCCGACCTGTCGACTTGCATCGCGTGCAGGTTTAACCCCAAGCCGTAGTTCTCCGCTTGCGCCCGAACCACGAAGCACGATACGCAAGCGGTTCCCCACGGACGTGGGTCTCCGCGGAGACGGGGTCAACGCCTACATGCCATTGTAGATCGCCCCATCACCTTAACCCCCAGCAGCAACCCCCGACTGGGCGTCGATGGCCACCACCAGGGACTTCATCGATGTGCCCGCGACGGATTTTTAGGCCCGTCTTCAAAGGCCGAAGTCTGACTAGGATACTGCACCACCTATCCTAAAGTCGTTTATATTATACCACTACGAACGGCGTAACGCCATCGCCTCTGCAAGCGCCCTCAGGAACGCCGCCTTCTCGCCGAACACATCGAGCGCCGAGCCCGCGCGCTCCATCTCCTCCGCGACGCGGCGTTTGGAAGCATCGAGGCCGTATAAGGCGGGATACGTAAGCTTGCCGCGTTCCTCGTCGCCGCCGACATTTTTGCCCATGGCGCTCGCCTCGCCTTCGACGTCGAGGATGTCGTCCACGATTTGGAACACAAGGCCGATGCTTTCGCCAAAAGATGTCAACTGGGCAAGCTCATCAGGGGTCATTCCCCCGATGATCCCGCCTATACGCAGGCTGGCAACAAAGAGCGCTCCTGTCTTATGCGCATGAATGTAGGCGAGCGTCTCGTGAGAATCAAGAGAGGAATCGTCGAACGAACGACTCTCTGCCTGGATGTCGGCAACCTGGCCCCCGACAATCCCGCCCGAGCCCACAGCCATCGCGAGTTCGGCCGTAACAAGGGCGGCTGTTTGATGATCCGTTCCAGCCCAGGGCAACCTTGCGGTCACTTCAAAGGCACGCGCCAAGAGCCCGTCCCCTGCCAATACCGCGATCCCTTCACCGTACACTTTGTGGTTTGTAGGCTTGCCGCGCCTAAGGTCGTCGTCATCCATGCACGGAAGATCGTCATGGATCAGGGAGAAGGCGTGCACCATCTCCACCGCAGCGCCGGCTGCCGGGGCCGCGCCGACGGACCGCATTAATTCGGGCGTGATGTGCACGGACGCTTCATCGGGGGAGACGCGTCGCGCCGCTGGCAGTGCAGACACGAGCGCGGCGGCCTCCATCAAGAGCACCGCACGAAGCCGCTTGCCGCCTCCAAGCGTGCTGTAGCGCATGGACTCGTGAATGACCTCAGGAAACGCGCTCGGGTGCGGCAAGAGGGCGTGAAGCGCTTCCTCGACCCGCTCTACCCGCTCGCGCAAGGCTTCGGCAACCGTGGACGTCCCCTTTAATCGGCTCACGAGGAGGCCGCTCCAGGCAAGTCGTCAAAGGGCGCTTCGACAGGCGACCCATCCTCCCCCTCGAGGAGCAGCCTGATCTTACCCTCCGCAGCGTCCAACTTCGCCGAACAGGCGCGCGCGAGGCGCACTCCCTCTTCAAAGAGCTTGAGGGACTCCTCGAGCTTCACGTCACCGCCCTCGAGCTTGCGCACGATCGACTCGAGCTCCTTAAAGGCCTCCTCGAACGTGGCGTTTTCCGAGCCGCCAACGCCGACGCCTGATTTCTCCTCGCTCACGAACGTCACTCCTCTTCTCTCCAGGCGCTGCCTGCGTCGCCCTCGCGTCAAATAAGTGAGCAGCGCCTTCTGCCATTAAATCATTGTCGCGCAGCGACGTGCGATCGACGTTTTCCTACGATTGCTACCCAATCGGGAGCTGGGCTTGCATCGGGCCGACTCCGTCCGTCACCCGGGCAACGAATTCGCCTCGACTTACTCGAACCCTCAAGGCATCGCCCGGCTTTACCATCGAGGCGTCGGTGACGACCTGGTCCGTGTCGTAAACGCTGCAAATGGCGTAGCCGCGGGCCAATGTGCCGAGGGGACTGAGGCCATCCAACTTTCCAACGAGCGCGGCCAACTTGCTCCGCTTGCTTTGCATTTCGCGCGTCATAGCAAGGCTGGAGCGATGGACCAACTCGTCCACTTGTTGGCTGAGTTGCCGGACGCGATCCCCCGGCCTGGTGAGCGCAGCGCTTTGCTCCAGGTAGCCCAAGTTTTCCCTCATCCGAGCGATGAGTTTCGTTTGGGCGCCGATTAGGCGCTCCTTATGCGCGTCGATATCGCGGGAAAGCCCCGCGCGCTCCGGCACGGCCATTTCAGCCGCCGCAGAAGGCGTCGGGGCCCGTCGATCCGCTACAAAATCTGCAATCGTCACGTCTGTTTCATGCCCGACCGCGGAGATGACCGGAATGCGCGAGGCTGCGATCGCTCGAGCCACACGCTCGTCATTGAACGTCCAAAGCTCCTCAAGAGAGCCTCCGCCCCGTCCAACGATCAAGACATCGACATCATCCCTCGCGTTCATCCGCCGAATGGCTTCGACGACGCTAGGGGGACCGGCGTCCCCTTGTACGATCGCCGGCGCGATCAAGATGTCGACATTGGGAAAGCGGCGCCTGAGCACGCTTAGAATGT
Source organism: uncultured Clostridia bacterium (assembly GCA_964424335.1). Lineage (GTDB taxonomy): Bacteria > Bacillota > Limnochordia > DTU080 > RSA5 > CAYRIY01. The sequence continues at coordinate 48,361 of CAYRIY010000003.1, read as the reverse complement.
CCCGAATCGCCGCCCCCGTAGGCGATGTGACGACCCCTACGGTCCGGGGCAGAAACGGAATCGGTCGCTTCCGCTCGCTTGCAAAGAGGCCTTCCGCGGCCAGTTTCTGTTTAAGCTGCTCAAAGGCGAGGTGGAGCGCTCCCTGACCCGCAGGGTAGAGCTCGTCCACGTAGAGTTGATACTCTCCCGCCGCCTCATAGACGCTGATCGAGCCTCCAGCCACGACGGTGAGGCCGTCTTCAGGACGAAACCGCAGTGTCGAGGCCCTTCCTCGGAACATCACGCACTTGAGACGCCCCTTGTCGTCCTTGAGCGTAAAGTACATGTGCCCTGAGGTGTGGTGCTTAAAGTTTGAGATCTCACCCTTGACGAGCAGGGAAGCGAGGTCCCGAGAGCGCTCGAGCACGCTCTTGATCGTCCGGGTCAGCTCACTGACGCTATAGACGTGCCGGCCTCCGAAACTCGGCTGTTCCACCATGCGACTCCCGCCTTTGACATTCAACACGAGCTGGTAAATCTGCATTCGGCGGGGGTCGGGGCCATCCCTTTTCTACGGGATCACCCTTGCACCTTCTGCTTGGACTTGCGACGCTGAGTAAAAAGCTCGACCAAGTACCCTGCGACGATGCCCACGACCACCCAGAGCGCATATCCGGGCGCCAAGAAGTAGCCGAGGACGAGTCCGACGATCGCGCCGATGGCCAGTTTGATCCACATGTTCCCAACTTCCCTTCACATGAGTTGATGAGGCTACTGCCGCGATTTACGGCTGTAGCCTATCACTATGTCTGGGAAGCGCCACGTAGAACAAACCCAAGGATGCCGTTGACAAACTTTCCGGAGTCTGCGTCGCCGTACGTCTTGGCCAGTTCTACCGCCTCGTTCACGGCAACACTTGAGGGGACATCATCGCCGAATAGGATTTCGTATACCGCAATTCTAAGGATGTTTCGGTCCGTCTTGGCCATGCGGTCGATCGACCAGTGATCGGCCGAGCGGGCAATCGTGCGGTCAATCTCGCTCAAATTGGCGAGCACGCCGTCGACGAGCGAGCGGGCAAACGCTACATCCTTCGCTTCGAGATCGTACCCTTCGAGGCTGTATTGAAAAGCCCGGTCGACATTCGCCCGGCCCACATCGACCTGGAAGAGTGTTCGTACTGCAACTTCACGGGCGAACCTTCTGCTCACGACAGAATCGGACCTACTCTCAAGCGATCGATCGCAAGAATCGATCGAATTTGTATCAGACGCTCGCTTAAAGCGTTTTGAGTATCAGGGCACACTCGGCTTACCTACGGCGACGTGAAAAGCCTCTGCGACCCGGTGGGCCCTCGTCGAGCCACGTGCCCACAATGTATCCCCCAATGAGACAAGCGGCGATAAAAAGCGTCTTGAACACGCCATAGGCCACGATCATCCACCCTAGGAGCAGGCCGACGAGGGTCCCGACCACCTTGCCGCGATGCCGAAAGAGCCACTCCAAAAACTCGGACAAGAGGCCGTTCATGATCTTTTCCCTCCCCTATCGTTCCCGAATCTCCCGGACCAATAGCTTGACGCTTACTCGACTCGGCCTTTGGCTTCGCCTGCGATGTTCCTGATCTCGATCGCCACGTCGTCGACGGGGATGCCGAGCGACTCCCGCACCTGTGAGCGGACTTTGTGACCGACTTCCTCCGATATTTGCGGAATCGGGATCTCAGGGACCGCGACCACCGAGAGCGCGACCGCGACCCCTTCGGGACTTGAGTGAACCCTTACATCGACGTCACGGATGCCGCGAACGCCCTTCGCCGTCCGCTGGACGAGCGATTCGATCGCCCTTAGGGAGATCTGAACATGACCGATCTCGGTCTCCTGGCGAATGCCGCCTTCGTCTTCGTGCTGCGTTCCGTAGAACAATATGTGAAGGCCGACGAGGAGTAGGACGACCGCGGTGAGGACCGATTCGAGCAAACGCCCCTCTAGTTGGGACACGACGTTGAAAAGGCTCCCTGCCCCTTGCCAACCGAGTCCGTGGGCCAGGACGAGCCCGGACAAGAGGATGAGAAAGATCGCAGCAAGCGTTAGGACAGTGCGATCGACCATTCTCAGTTGTTGTGAATCCCTCGGCATGCGCATCGTCTCCCCGGGCGCCGCGAAATCAAACCTGCTCGGTCACCGTCGCTTCATTTCGTCACTATTTGACGCGGGTATCCTCATACCGTTCTTCACTTGGGAAATGAACGCCCTGGATGTGCACGTTCACTTCCACGACCTCAAGACCCGTCATCGTCTCGATCGCTCGCTTTACGTTCTCCTGAATGTGCCAGGCGATATCGGGAATCCGAACGCCGTATTCCACCACGACGAACAGGTCGACGGCCGCCTGTTCCTCGCCCACTTCGACCTTGACGCCCTTCGATAGGTTTTTGCGGCCAAGGAGCTCCGCAATCCCTCCCGCAATGCCTCCGCTCATGCCGGCGACACCGTCGACATCGGTCGCGGCGAGGCCCGCGATCACACCGACGACTTCGTTTGCGATCCGGATGTCGCCAAGCTCGGTTCGCTCCTTCTTTTCTGCCACGTTCGATCTTCCTTTCGAGTCAGCCGAGTGTTTGGTCTTTCATCACGCCTACCGAGCCATGTGGCGATCGATGAAGTTGGTGGAGAGCTCGCCCTCGCGAAACTTCGGGTGATCGAGGATCTCCTTGAGGTAGGCGACATTTGTATTGATGCCATCGATGCGAAATTCGTCAAGCGCGGCCAAAGCCTTTTCGATCGCGGACTGTCTGTCCTCTGCATGGACGATCAGCTTGGCCAGCATGGAATCGTAGTAAGGCGGCACCACGCAGCCCGTGTACAAGGCGCTGTCGACACGCACGCCGATCCCACCGGGAGCGTGATAAAATCGTACGGTCCCCGGCGAGGGCATGAAGCCACGCTCCGGATCTTCCGCGTTGATCCTACACTCGATCGCATGCCCTCGCAATCGAATGTCCTTTTGCCTCATCGACAGCTTGGCCCCTGATGCGACGCGCATTTGCTCTTTGACGAGATCGACGCCTGTCACCCACTCCGTGACGGGGTGCTCGACCTGGATTCTCGTATTCATCTCGAGGAAGTAAAAATTCTTCTCACGATCAACGAGAAACTCCACGGTCCCCGCGTTCGCGTACCCCACCGCCTGAGCCGCAAGCACGGCGGCCTTGCCCATCGCGTCTCGCAAAGCGCTGTCCACGATCGGCGACGGGGCCTCCTCGATCAGCTTCTGGTGGCGTCGTTGGATCGAACACTCGCGCTCGCCGAGGTGGACGATGTTGCCATGTTCGTCGGCCAAGATCTGAATCTCGACATGACGGGGCTCTTCGAGATACTTCTCGATGTAGACCGCATCGCTGCCAAACGCCGCGCCTGCCTCGGTCCGAGCCGGTCCCAGCACCCTCTCGAGCTCGGTCCGGCTTCTCGCCAGCCTCATGCCTCGTCCGCCTCCGCCGGCGGATGCCTTGACGATGACAGGATAACCGATTTCGTCGGCAAGCGCGATCGCCTCATCGTCCGACTCCACCGGCTCAAGGCTGCCAGGCATGACGGGGACCCCTGCTTGAGCCATGGTCCGCTTTGCCGTCACCTTGTCTCCCATCTGCTCGATCGCAAAGACCGAGGGGCCGATAAACTTGATGCCGTGTGTTTCGCAAATCTCCGCGAAGTGCGCCCGCTCCGAAAGGTACCCATAACCGGGATGTATTGCGTCCGCCCCGGACAAGACCGCCGCGCTTATGATGTTTGGAATGTTGAGGTAGGAACCGCTCGACGGGCCCGGTCCGACGCAGATCGCTTCATCTGCGGCCATGACATGGAGTGAATCTCGGTCAGCCTCCGAGTAAATCGCAACCGACTCGATGCCGAGTTCTCTGCATGCCCGGATCACGCGCAGAGCGATTTCGCCCCTATTGGCGATCAGCACCTTTTCAAACAACGACAGTCCTCCTCTTAAAAATCCGATTGGCTGCCGTCCCCACTTGACGCCCCGCGGATTTTCATCCGATCGTGGCTTGGCCGGCCCGACAAAGTCGGGCCGCGAGCTGAGTGACTCCTTAGAGAATCCGCCTGTCATGCGGCCCACCTCATGCCCAAATAGGGCTAGAGACGCCGGCCCGCTTGGCCTTTCGTCCGCCTTGCGGCTCGGCCGTGCCGAAAAGATCGGGCGCTCACAAAGACATTCCTCTATGACCGCATGAAGACGACTGGGAGCGTCAAATAGACGTTTGTGCGCTTAGGCACGGGGACGATAAGATCATTCGGTGCTGATGACAAAGAGCGGCTGTCCGTATTCGACGGGTTGTCCGTTCTCGACGAGAATCTCGACGATCCTGCCGCGCACTTCGGACTCGATCTCGTTCATCAGCTTCATCGCCTCGATGATGCATAGGGGCTGACCTGCCTCGACGGAATCTCCGACGTTGACGTACGGCGCCGAGTCGGGGGAGGGAGCGCGGTAGAATGTGCCGACCATCGGCGCAGACACCGTCGTATGTCCCGGCAGTTCCTCCGCCTGCGCCGGCGCCGCGGGCACGGGAGCGCTCGCCGCCTCCGCCGCCGCGGGTCGTACGACGGGCGCGGCCGAAATCACGGCTGCTGCGTCGACCGGGGCGACGGCAGCGCCTTTTTTGATCTTTACCTTGACGCCGTTCGCCTCGACGCTGAGTTCTACTATATCTGTATCGGCCAAGACCTGGATGAGCTCTTTGATATCGTCGATGTTCATGAAGCGTTCCCCTTTCGGCGGCAAACGTTCGCGCCGATGCGTGAATCGTATCGTAATCTGGTTCGTGTTGACGTAAGTTATTCCTTCCCATTCAACGGGCCGGGCACCCACCAAGCGAACCTTGCGCGAGCATCCCTCGGGCCGGCACAAACGCCCGAGGGATGCTCGCGCAAGGTGGGATTTCGATCCCAAGATCGAAGATCGATTTTTTCGGGTCATGGCCGCCTCATATAAGCAATGAACGCGCCCTTGACCTATAGGCCCGCCCCGTCGACGATCGTGATGGCGTCGAGTGGAACGCCTGCAAGGCGAGCGACGACATCCCCGATGCGGGCCGCGTCTTGCTGCTCCAAAGCGTCTGCGACGACAACCTCCGCGCCCGATCGCCCGAGCATCACGATCACGTCGGAGAGGCCCCGTGCGACCAAGAGACCTTCCGCTCGCTCCTCGAGTTCACGCATGGAAAGCATCTGGAGAAGCTGATTTTGAAGCTCGCGACGCTCGCCATCGGTCAAGCGATCGGCTTGCAGCATTCCTTGGATCGCTTCGATTTGCCGCGACCTGTTTTGTTCACGCATGAGGCGGTACGTGTCAAACCCCGGGCTGCGTACGACGCTCGCGAAGGGCTCTGGCTCCGCTGCCACCAGCAGTGAGGCCGAAAGCGCATCGGAGCCCGGTTCGGGCGACGGCGTCATAGCAAGCGTCGCGATCGCCTCGAGGTCCCCAAGCTTGCTTGCGTCCGCGGACTCGATCGGCGCTTGGATCGGATCGGAAGCCGCCGACTGTGCCGTGCTTTCAGGTTCGATGCCGGGCATGAACTGATTGCTGAACACAAGCGTTCCCGTGCTTTCTCGGGACGGATCCTGGATCTGCGACATGACATAAAAGATGGCTGCCGCGGTCAGTAGTCCGATGATGAGGATTCCACGCTTCCACACCGATTTTCCAATCACGATGAACACCTCCACCACCTGCCTTGGATTGATTTACGACTTCTTTGGCACGACCTCGACTTTGTGCGGAGGAATGCCGAGCACGGTCGAAACCGCCCGCACGACGAGGTATTGAATCCGAGGATCTCTCGCTCCGTCCGCCACGATGAGAGCGCCGGCGATCTCGGGCTTTTGGGTATAGAGTAAAACAGGATCCTGCCGTCTGCCGTCATCTCCGGTCACGGTGATCGGCCTGCGAGTCACGCTCCGCTCATAGCGCGTACTCCCCTCCTCTCCACCGGCGTCGGTCGACTCGCTCTCCCGCTCCGTGACCTCTTCTGCCAATACGCTGACCTCCGAGGTCGCGGGCACGAGCAAGACCACCACGTTGCCGACTCCGGCGATCTGCGTGACGGCGAGCGTAACCTCCCGCTCCAGCTCATCGACGTACCCGGCGTAGTTCGATTGCACGGGGGCGATGCCGCCGTTCGTCGGGAATGCCGGCGACCCGACCGCGGGCTCCTCGTCCGGTGCTCCCCTTGGGTTGCTGATCAGAACGAGGCCTACGCCGATCAAGATCAAAATGGCCAGGTACCGAAGTCTGCTCGGGTTTGCTTGGGGGGGCTCGGGGACCTCACCCTTCTCAGCCTGGGCCCCCCCAAACAATCCCGAGCGCTTCCACCAATCTTTCCATGTGTCCGACCAACGGTTCACCTTTGCTCACCTACCGATCCGTTTATCACGATCGCGCTCTTGTCGATCCCGGGCAGAAAGCTCTCGATCAGCCTGTGGACGCTCGCAGAGCCCCGTTCCCAGGCGCCTTCGTCGGTCTTGAGATTGACCTCGACGCCGGTCACGTCGGCGCCGTCCAGCTTTACCTCAACCGAGACATCGCGGACGCCCGCGACCAGCGCGGACACGGCCGCCAACTGCCGCTCCAAGTTGCGCGCCCACGCCGCCGAGGCTCCTATGGCCGACTCTTCGGTGAGGCGAACGCCGGCTTCGATGTAGCGTGAGCCGTCCTCGACCATGACGCTTTGGGACAGCCGGTCGATCGAGCCTGGATCGCCGATCCACCGCACGACAGGCTCAACGATCGCGAGGATGACGACGAGTCCGACCACGAGCCGCACGGCGCCCCGCGCCGAGTTGCTCGGTAGGAGCAGCTCGACAAGGCCGGCAATCAGCACCAAGTACCCGAGCTGCACGATCCAGTCCGCCAAGGCTCCCACTGCCCATCTTGACCTCCATCCAACGCACGTGGCCCGTGCGAGGATTTAGCGAATGAACGCCGTCGCGTTCCCTACCCCCACGACGACGGTGATCCCGACGAAAAACATGAGCGCCGCAGTGATCATGCCTGCAAGGAGCAACGTCAGACTACCCGAGAGGCCCGCCATCGCCTGCACGAGCCGCTCGTCTGCGATCGGTTCGACCAAAGCCGTTGCAAGGCGGAAAATGGTCAAAATCGAGAAAATCTTGGCGATCGGAAACGCCGTGATCACGACGATGGCGCCCATCCCAAATACACCGATCGCATTTTTGATCAAGACGGAGCCGCCGACGATCACGTCGAGCGCGTCGGCGATGCGACCACCGACCACCGGAATAAACGCGCCCGTGAGCAACTTGGCCGTACGCATCGCAAGGCCGTCCGCGATCGGCGCGATCGCGCCTCGGGCTTGTACGACCGCAAAGAACGCGACGAAGGCGAATCCCAGAATGAGCACCGTGCCCGAGCGCAAGAGGCCTGAAAACTGCTTTACTGGAAACTCTTTGGACAAACTGCCGATCACGGCAAGCGCCGCAGATATGTAAACCAGGGGAAAAAGCACGTTTTGCACGAGCGCGGCGATCCCGGTGACCGTCGCATATAGGAGCGGGTGAAAGATCGCCGCCGTCGAGACTGCGCCGACTGCCGCCAACATCGTCGACAGAACCGGCAAGAGGGCGAGCATGAAGCCTACCATTTGATCCAGGGTGTCCGACGCCGTGGCGACCACCGAACGAAAGGCCGAAAGCGCAAGGTAAAGCAATGCCAAGAGCGAGACAAGGACTGCCACGCCCGCGACTTCCGAACTCCTGGTGCTGGACGCGATCGTTTTTAGGAGGGCGCAAAAAACCCCGAGTACGATGAGTTGACCAAGGAGGCTCAGGTTGAGTGAGACCTCATCCAGAAAGACGCGGGCGATGCGAGCGCCCAATGCTCCCCACTCGACACCCTCCCCTTCAAAGATCATCCGCTTCAAATCAAGCGGCGGGAGCGCCTCGCGGACGTTCGGATCGAGCGCCCTGACAAAGGAGTCGAGGTCTTCCAGGGAGAGCTGCTCGATCTGGCTTGAGACGATCTCCTCGGGCGTGAGGGGCGTCTGGGACTGGTGTAGACGGTCAAATCCGGTCTGCGCCAGAGCTCCTGGCAGACTGCCTAAGGCGACCGCCAAAATGACGCTTCCGATGAGAAAGGCCCGAGCCGCGGCTCGGATGATCACACGCCGTCGAGTATCCAAGGACATACAGCCCTCCCTTCCGTTCTTCGATTTTCACCCCGGTAGCGAGCTCTTCACCCCGGCAGCAGGCTCACCAGGGCATCAAGGATTGCGGCGATCACCGGAACTGCAAGGAGCAAAATGAACACCTTGCCCGTCAGCTCCACAACCGATCCAATCGCCGCTTCCCCGGCGTCGCGGCTCAGTTCCGCGCCGACCGACGTGATAAAGGCGATTGCCACCGCCTTCAGGACTAAAGCGAGGTAGACGGTGCGCACCCCCGCGCCTGAGGCGAGCTCCGCAAAAGCTCGTACGACCCCAGCCAACGGCTCCATCAACATCAAGAGCGCCGTCACGACGAACGCCGCCGCAACTTGCGCGCCAATCGGCGGAATATCCTTTCGAATCACGGTAAGAAGGACGCTTACGACGATTCCGAGCCCGACGACGCGCATCACATCCGTCAAGCCTCTTCGCCCCTATCAGTGCCAAAGTTGAAAGACCGTCTCCACGTTTGCAAACAAGTTGCTGATCATCTGAACGATCCAAACCAACACGATGATCACGCCGGCAAGGCTGAGCATCTGCGCCTGCTCCTGACGGCCTGCTTGTGCAAGGACGATGTTCAGGATGGCAATGATGATCCCAAGGCCTGCGATGCGGTAAACCATGCTGATGTCCAAGGGCGCCAGCCTCCTATAGCGAGTCAACGCGATTTTTCCGGCCTTTCCGGGCGTACATCTTCATTACCTCACAATTCAAACAAGCATGAGTGCGGCTGCGAGGCCGCCGCAAAGGCCGAGCGCCCTGACGAGCCGAGCGACCTGAGGCAAGCGCCTTCGCTCCGCTTCGAGGCGCGCCTCGATCTGACGCCGCGCCAGTTGCAGGTGGCGGCTTTGATCTTGCGCCGATGAGAGGCCGATCGTTCCACCCAAGTAAAGAAGCGGCATCATGTCTCCTTCCTTCAGAGCCGAGCGGCGCTCGAGCGCGCGTATTCCGGCGACCCACGCCTTGGCCGCGCCGCTCCCCTTGCGCAGCTCTCGCGCCGCTGTCGAAAACAGAGCGCCTGCGCCCGATCCTCCTTGGGCCGCTCGTTCGAGTGCGATTGGGAGCATGGTTAGACCATATACCACCTCTGTTTCAAGAAGATTGAGGCCGTAAAGCAGGCCATCCAGCTCCCGGACCCGCCGCTCCCGCTCGCTTGCGGCCAAATGCCCGAGCAAAGCCGCTCCGGCGACGACCAAAGCGGCTCCGATCGCCTTCATAGCTCCTCCCTCCCCTTGATGACACGCTCCACCGTTCCCGGCCCTTTCCTGCGGCTAAGGATCACGATGCGGCCAAAATAGCTCCCTTTGAGCAGCGGCCTAAGGGACGCTCGGGCCGTCAGATCCTTGAGCGTCTCCCCGTGCGCCGTGACAAGCAGGACGACACCGGCGCTGCGAGCGTCGGACACGGCCCGCACGTCATCGGGGTGCCCGATCTCGTCCGTTGCCACCACGTCCGGACGCATCGACCGAATCAACATGGACATACTGATACGCTTTGGACAAGCATCGATCACATCGGTGCGGGGACCGAGGTCGTTTTGGGGAACGCCCAGGTGCGACCCGGCAATCTCCGAGCGCTCGTCGGCCACACCGATCCTGTGAGGGCGAAGGCCAAGCTCGCTCGCCCCCTCGCTGAGCGTTCGCACAAGATCGCGCAAGAGGGTTGTCTTGCCGCAGCCGGGGGGAGAGATGATCAATGTAGAGTAGATTGTGCCGCCGGGGCGCATGAGGGAAGGCAAGACAAGACGGCTCGCTCCGTGGACGGGCCGGTTGATCCTTACGTTGAAACCCGTGATGCAGCTAAACCCGACCACCTCGCCGCGGTCAAGCCTAGGCCTACCGGAGATCCCGACACGGTGTCCGCCCGGCAGCGACAGGTAGCCCTCCTTCATCGCCTCTTCCAAGGCGTAAACGGAAGACTGAGTGATCGCGTCCAAAACTGAATCGACATGATGCTTCTCGATGCGGAAGTCTTGGCTCTGAGCGTGGGCATGCGCCTTGGGCGAGATGAACCGATCGCCGCCCGAGAGCGTCACCGTGAGCGGTTGGCCTTGAGAGATGCGAATCTCTTCGACCTCGGACCGCTCACGGGGATCGAGCGACGAAAGCGCCTCCTCAACCCAAGGAGGAAGGATAGACAATACGTGAGCAAGCCGGCGGTCGGCCACTTGGGTGGCCATGAGTGTTGACATAGGTCGTCCCTCCACGTTCACGACAACCTATGTACAAGCCGGCGCTGTTATGACCGAATGCGCATTTTAACCTGACTCATCAAGGCGACGGGCGTTCGCCCTCCGGGCCGACGGCGTACACTTCCCCGTCCGGATAGTCCGGGTAATGACCGTTTTCGTCGACGATCACATCGTTGCTCCTATAAAGCACCTCGCCGCAGTCGGGGCAAGAGATCTCGACGTCATCGTCATAAAGGAAGGACTCCTCGAAAAAGACCTCTTCGCCGCAGCGCGGACACTCGGCCCGGACCATGTCGTCCTCATCGAGATCTTCCTCGAGCTCCGTCGCCTGCGCGGCGTCATCGCCGCCGCTCTCGTCTTCTTGGTCGCTGAACCCGTATACCGCGTCCTCGAGGTCGCACAAATCGGTGTCGATCCCGTATACGTACTCTTCGAGGTCGTCTTGTTCGTTTTGCAGTTCAACGACGGATTCTGCCAATTTGTCACACACTTCCAAAACATTCTCCCATAGATTGTGCGCCTTCTGGTCAGCCCGCAAGTCGTCCGAGCCCTCCAAGAGGCCCCGGATGTAGGCGATGCGTTCGCGTACCTCCAATGGCGTTCCCCTCCGATTGGCCAAACGCTCAGGGCCAGGGCCGGCAAGGCATGGCACGCTAGTCATGCGGCCAATGCCCCGGCGAGCTGGGCCCGAGCGTTTCGTCCGTTCCCATGCGGGCCTAGTATGCGCTAAGCTCTTGAGAGGTACTCCTTGGTGCGGGTGTCGACTCTGATCACTTCGCCCTGATCGACAAAGAGCGGCACCTGTACGACAAGGCCCGTCTCGAGCGTGGCCGGTTTGGAGCCGCCCGTGGCCGTGTCGCCCTTGAACCCAGGATCTGTCTGGGTCACGGTGAGCTCGACAAAGGTGGGCAGTTCGACGCCGATTGCCCGCCCCTGATAAAACTGTACGGAGATCGTCATGTTGTCCTTTAAAAACAGGACGGCGTCATCCAGGAGATCCTTGCCGAGCGCGACCTGTTCGTAGGTTCGCTCGTCCATGAAGAAGTACTCGTCCCCTGTATTGTAAAGGTACTGCATCTCCTTGTTTTCGATGTGCGCCCGGTTCACGCGCTCGCCGGCGCGGAAGTTTCGCTCGAGCACGGCGCCAGTCTCGAGGTTTTTCAGTTTGGTCCTGACGAACGCCGCTCCCTTCCCAGGCTTTACGTGCATGAACTCGACCACCGAATAGAGGGTTCCTTCGAACTCGATGGTCAGCCCCGTCCTTAAATCATTTACGGATATCACGTGCGAATCTTCCTTTCTTATACCTCAATCAGGCTCTTTGGGGATTGGGTCAAGACCCGCCGGCCCTCCTGCGTGACGACGACCAGGTCTTCGATGCGGACGCCGCCCCAACCGGATAGGTAAATGCCCGGCTCGACGCTCGTCACCATTGCAGGTTCGAGCACGGATTCGACCTTGGGCGCCAGTCTGGGCGCTTCGTGGATATCGAGCCCGACTCCGTGTCCAAGGCCGTGGCCGAAGTGATCGCCGTGCCCACGAGCCTCGATGATGCTTCGGGCGGCCGCATCCACTTCCTTGCCCGTCAGCCCCGCTCGAACCGCCTTCACTCCGGCTTCTTGTGCTTCCAGTACGAGATCGTAAATCTCTCGCTGGCGGTCGTCCGCCTTGCCTACGGCGACCGTACGGGTCATGTCGGAGCAATAACCGTCGACGACGCAGCCAAAGTCGAGGGTGACGAAGTCCCCTTCTGCCACCACCCGGTCCGTAGGAACGGCGTGCGGGAGCGCTCCGTTGGGCCCGGACGCCACGATCGATTGGAATGCGAGGCGCTCGGCGCCCTCATTTCGCATGAAAAACTCGAGGTCGAGCGCGATCTCCCGCTCGGTGCGGCCTTTCAAACGGTCGAGAATATACGTGAAGGCGCGGTCCGCGACCGCCACAGCGCGCTCGATGGCCGCAATTTCGCTCGGCTCTTTGACGGTGCGCAGGTCTTCCACCCACCCGACCGCAGGCGTGAGCGCGTGCTGCGGCAGCTTCTCCTCGATGGCGCGGTACGTGTTGACCGTGAGGTGCTCGGCTTCGAATGCAATGCGTCGAAGCTCCTTGCGCTCTTTGATGAGCGTGACGAAGTCTTCGAGGAGGTTTTTGCTCTTTACGAGTTCAACGTGGGGAGATTCGGCACTCACCTGGTCGAAGTACCGGAAGTCGGTAATCATGTAAACCGTCTCTTGGCTCACGACGACGACTCCGGTCGACCCGGTAAATCCCGTCAGGTACCGGCGGTTGCTCGGGCTGCTTAAAAACAGCGCGTCCACGGACTCTTTTTTCAAACGCTCTCTCAGTCGCTCGATTCGCTCCGTCAAGTGATCACCCTCATCCGTGAAGTCGGCCTCATGCGCGTTGGCGGCGCAGGTGGCGAATGAGCCCATCAAGGCCCAATAGGTAACTGTCCGGACCAAAACCTGCCACCTGGCCCAAACAGACGGGCGCAGTGTACGAAACATGTCGAAAGGGCTCCCGCTTGTACACGTTGGAGAGGTGCACCTCGACCGCCGGGAGCCCGGTTGCGGCAATCGCGTCACGAAGGGCCACGCTCGTATGGGTCCATGCAGCCGGGTTGATCAGCACCCCGGAGAACTCCCGCCGCGCCGTCGCGAGCTTGTCGAGCGCGTCGCCTTCGTGGTTGGTCTGGAAAAACTCCACCTCAGCCCCAAGCTCCTCGGCTCGCTCCTCGATGCGGCGATTGATTTCATCGAGCGTGACGGTACCGTATATGCCGGTTTCTCGTTCGCCAAGCATATTCAAGTTAGGTCCGTGAATTACGAGCACTCTCACGCCGAAATCGCCTCCAAGCAAGTGTTTTGACCGCGGGTCCGCATGATCCTAGGCGACCGCTCGGTAGGCGCGCTCCACTTCGTCGAGCGTCGCGTCGGAGACGATCGCTACGCCGCCCAAGCCTTCTAGGAGGGCAAAGCGCAGCCTGCCGCCATCTGTCTTTTTATCCTTCCTCATCGCGTCGACCAAGTCCGCAAAGTTGAGCCCAGGACTCCGGGTCGGCAAACCGAGCCTCGCAAAGAGGTCGACCATCCGTTGCCAATCCCCTTCGGAGAGCATGTCCCTGGCAACGCTCATGCGACCCTCGACCGCCATCCCGATCGCCACGGCTTCTCCGTGGGTATAGGCGCCGTACTTGGCGGCTTGTTCGATCGCATGGCCGACCGTGTGTCCATAATTGAGCACGGCGCGCAGTCCGCCTTCCCGCTCATCTTGCTCCACAACCGCCGCTTTGATCTCGACGGAGCGAAAAATGACGTGCTCCAAGGGCTCGCGCTCGAGGCCAAGCAGAGCGGGCGCGTTCGCTTCGCAATACTCAAAGAGATCCTTGTCCGCGATCAGGCCGTGCTTTACGACTTCGGAGAGCCCGGAGATGAACTCCCGCCTTGGCAGGCTAACCAGCGTTGCGACGTCCGCCAGGACGAGGCGAGGCTGGTGAAAGGCTCCGACCAGGTTTTTAGCCGCCGGTCGATTGATCGCCGTCTTCCCGCCGACGCTCGCGTCTACTTGGGCGAGGAGCGTCGTGGGGATCTGGACAAAGGGGATTCCCCTCATGTAGGTTGCCGCAACGAAGCCGGATACATCGCCGACCACGCCACCGCCAAGCGCCACGATAAACGAGCCGCGGTCGAGCCGGGCGTCGACGCACGCATCGTATAGGCGATCGACAGTTTCGAGCGACTTGTGCTCTTCGCCGTCGGGGATGACGGCGTAGTGAACCGAATAACCCGCGTCATTTAGGCTTTTTAACGTCACGCCGGCGTACAAAGCGCCCACCGATTCGCTTGCGATCAAGAGCGCGTTGCCCCGGAGGCCCTGCTCCCGGGCGTACATTCCGGTGCGCTCCAAAAGCCCCGACCCGATGATGACCGGATACGACCGGTCGCCCAAATTCACATCGATCTGCCGTCCGCTCACGCTACTTACTCGCTTGCTCCCTGGTGCACTCATGGTACTTATGTAACAACTCCTCCACCACTTGAGGAGCGGGCAAGGTCGCATCCACCACGATCCTCGCCTGCTCGTAGCTGGCGATCCGGGATTCAAACAGAGCCGCAAGTCGCCCCCGCGGATCGTCTCCCGACAGGAGCGGCCGCTCCGTTCCATGCGCAATGCGATTCCACAGCACGTCAAACGGAGCCCGCAAATAAGCGGTCACCGAGGTGCGATTGAGCAGTTCCCGCGTGTTGGGGTCGACAAAGGCGCCGCCCCCCGTTGCGATCACGGCGTCGGGTTCTCGCACCAGATCTGCAATCGTCGCCCGCTCGAGCGCCCTAAAGGCCGCCTCGCCGTCCTCGGCAAAGATCTGGCTGATCCGCTTTCCAGCGCGGGCCTCGATCACGGCGTCGGAGTCTATGAACGCGGCATTCAGTCGCTGCGCGGCCATCCTGCCGACGGTCGACTTTCCCGCGCCCATAAACCCGACCAACACGAGGCTTTCTCGCAAGAGGGTCACACCTCCCGCAAGTAGCGGCAGTAACCCTCGTAGTTGCGCTCGATCTCCTCGATGCCGTCTCCGCCAAACTTTTCGAGAAATGCCGCGGCGACCTCGATCGCGACCACCGACTCGGCGATCACCCCGGCCGCCGGCGCGGCGCACGTATCGGAGCGCTCGATACTCGCGGCAAAGGTTTCCTTAGTGTAGAAATCGACGGACTCCAAGGGCTTGTACAACGTAGAAATCGGCTTCATGGCGCCCCGGACGACGATGGGCTCGCCGGACGTCATCCCGCCTTCGAATCCGCCCGCGCGGTTGCTGTGGCGGAAAAACCCATAGCGCTCCGACCCGTCAAGGTCATCCGCATCTTGCTCGGGGTACGGTCGGTAGCCGATGGCGTCGTGCACCTCCGATCCGAAGCGCTCGGCGACACCAAAGCCTAAACCGATCTCAACGCCCTTGATCGCCTGAATGCTCAGCACGGCACGGGCGATCCTGGCATCGAGTTTTCGGTCCCAGTGCACGTGACTTCCAAGGCCGGGAGGGGCTCCGGTCACGACGACTTCAAAGACGCCGCCGACCGTGTCTCCGGCGGCCTTTGCCTGATCGATTTTTGCCTTCATTTGCTGGGCCGCGTCACTGTCTGCGCAGCGCACGTCGGACGCTTCGGCGCGCTGGGCGATTTCCGAGTATGAGAGCCCCTCGAGGTTTGCCCCTACGCCCCCAAGGCGCACGATGTGGCTAAAGACTTCGATGCCAAAATGCTTGAGGAGCCGCCTGGCGATGGCGCCCACGGCGACGCGGGCCGTCGTCTCCCGAGCGGACGCTCGCTCGAGGACGTTGCGCAAGTCCCGGTGACCGTATTTCAAGGCGCCGTTAAGGTCCGCATGACCCGGGCGCGGACGCGTCACGCGCTCTCCGACGGGTATGTTGGGTCCGCCCTTCCCTTCGACCGGATCGGGCGTCATCTCGTCCATCCTGTTTTTCCAATCGCGGTTTTCAATCAAGAGTGCGATCGGACTTCCGAGCGTGTATCCGTAGCGAACGCCGCTCAAGATCTGGACCTGGTCTTTTTCGATCTTCATGCGGCGACCGCGGCCGTAGCCGACTTGCCGCCTGGCCAGATCGGTATCGATATCTTCTCTCGTTAAATACAAACCCGCTGGGAATCCCTCGGCAATAGCGACAAGCGCTTGGCCGTGCGATTCGCCAGCGGTCATGTAACGAAGCATTGCGTGTCCTCCCCGCTGCTTTAGCGAACCTACTTTTGAAAGCCCGGCCCAAAAAATCCGGCGCACTCCCCTGGATTCGCTATTTAGAGGGAACGTTCCTTTTGCCCCCGCCGCCCTAGGCGCTCGACCCACATGAAAAGAAGAGGACGAGCCGGACTCGGTCTTCCAGACGCTTCACCGTAATGTCCACCAACGATCCAAGCCCGGGATGCGTCCGGCGCGCCTCTGTGACGGCGAGCCGGATCTCCTCCACCACGCCAAGTTTTCGGCCATTGGCCAGGGGAATCGTCTTGGGTACCGCAACGACATTCACGAGGGGCTTACCTCCATGCGCTTATTTGGGAAAAGCATCGCATTAGAGTGTACGCCCAGAAACTTACCCTCTATTCAGAAACCTTTTCAATCCATTACATTACTGGGAAGGCCTTGGATCTTTGGGGCCGATCAGGCGGGGCCTGGTCGTCACGAGGGCGCCCGCCGGAACCGTGACCCGGACGCGCAGACCTTTTCGCCTTGGCGAAAGCCACCCCAAGCCGTGGATGACCACGTCTTCCATCTCATCGACGTAAGCCTCCACGACCTCCCAGCCGTTCTTGCTCAAGTTTTGTTTACACTCCTCGCACACCGTCTCCTGATCGGCAAGGGCCAAATCCCCGAGCGTGCGTTGGAGCTTGTCCTGTCTAAGTCGCCTGACGGGCACCCCTCCCGCCGCAAACGCCAATACGACCGCCTCATCGCCGTCCTGTGCCACGGGAACGATCGAGGCCAGTCCGTCAAACGCGACGCCTTGCTCTGCGCTTAGCCGCAGCAGTTTGCTGCTGATCGATGCGTCGGGGACGAGGTTGGCGGCGCAGTGGCGGCAGAGGATGTCCGTCATGCGGCCGCGCGTCAAAAGTCCGGGTGTATCGAGGATTTCCACATTTGCGCCGTCGAGCGTCCGTCCGACGACACCCACGGTGGTCCCTGGAAAGCGAGAGACCGTAGGCCCTCCTTGGTCTCCCTTCAGCCATTTCGAAAGGAGCGTCGACTTGCCGACGTTGGTCGCGCCGACGAGGCCAACTTTGCCCTTCTTTCCGGCCAGATTTCGCGCTGCGTCGAGCAGGACGCGAATGCCAAAGCCGGTGGCGGCGCTGACGCAGTGGACGCCTTCAAACTCGATGCGACGATCTCGAAGCCGCGCCTGGACCCACGATGCGACCTCCTCAGGCGGGGTCTTGGAGGGCAACAGATCGACTTTGTTTACGGCGACGAGGAGCTTTCCCTTTGCCGCCTTGAGTATCGCTTCGACAAAACTGCCTTCAAAATCGAGGATGTCGATGACATAAAGGCACGCGTCGACCCGCTCGATCACATCGAGCACGATGCTGAGCGCGCTGTCGCCATCGACCGGCGAGTTTTGCGTCTCTTTTCCGTAGTGGCTGATGCGAAAGCACCGCCGACAGAGCACAGGAGCTTCCCTCTGGGCGACGTGCGAGGGCACGTAACCCGGCGCCTCAGGGTGATCGGACTGCAGCGGCACCCCGCAGCCCTCGCATACTTCTTCCGTCATCGTCCCTTAAATTTCCCCCAAAAAACCGATTAAAGGGCGCTCACATTTTCAAAGCGCCCGCTCGAATGCCGCTTCGGCGGCTTATGTGCAACAAAGCGTCGATCTCATCGCCGCAGACGGAGTTCGAGCTCGTCCCCCTCGATGCGACCTTTTCTTTGCAGGCGAGTGAGCACCCTTTTTTCGACTCGGCGAACGATGCGCGTCGTCTTTAGCTCCATTTTGCTCACAGGGTTGATGAGAATCGTATACAGGTCAAGGCGGTTTCCGCCCAACACGTCGGTGAATACTTGATCGCCGATGACGGCGGTCTTTTCCGGCGACGCGCCCAGGATCTCCATCGCTAGGCGAAACGGCCGCTTGCGGGGCTTTATCGCCTTAGGAATCGCCGGTACGCCCAGTTCGCCGGCGATCTTGCGGACGCGGCTTTTGGTCCCATTGGAGGCGATGCACACTTTAAAGCCCAAGTCCCTCGCGCGATCGATCCAACGCGACACCGCGGGTGGAATTTTATCCGTCTCCCAGGCGAGAAGCGTGTTGTCGAGGTCGAGTATGAGAGCTGTGATCCCCCTTTGGGAGAGGCTCTCAAGATCGATGTCGAGCACCGACTCCACGCATTCGTCGGGGCATAGTAGATCGATCACGTCTACGGGTTCACCTCTAAAAATCAATGACGTCCTAAGTGAAAATCAACCATTCCAAGTCTATTATATCACAGGCTCTTTCGACGCTTCAGCGGCCAACTCCCGCTGCAACTTTCCGAGGGCCCGCTTTTCGATGCGCGAGACGTAACTGCGCGAGATGCCAAGCGATCGCGAGATCTCGCGCTGTGTCTTGCGAATGCCTCCGAGAAGCCCATAGCGGAGTTCGATTACCTTCTTCTCGCGCTTGCTGAGCCGTGCGATCCGCTGGAGCATCTTTTGCTGTTCCACGCTGGTCTCCACGGTCTCAGCCACATCCTGATCGGACGAGAGGATATCCATGAGCGTGATCTCATTGCCCTCCTTGTCCGAGCCGATGGGATCGTCGAGCATCACTTCGCTGCGTAGCCGCTTGGTGGAGCGCAGGTGCATCAAGATCTCGTTTTCGATGCAACGGGCGGCGTATGTGGCGAGTCGGGTTTGCTTGCGCATGTCGAACGTGTTGATCGCTTTGATCAACCCGATCGTGCCGATCGAAATGAGGTCGTCGGCATCTTCGCCCGTGTTATCGAACTTCTTGACGATATGTGCGACAAGGCGCAGATTTCTTTCGATCAAGACGTTGCGTGCGTCCTCGTCCCCTTGCTCCATCTTAGCTAGGAGCTCTGCTTCCCGCTCCGGGCTTAACGGCTTTGGAAAAGCGTTATGATTGGCAATGTACGATACAAGTACGGAGATTCCTTGAAACAGCGGCACCAAGAGAGCCAAGACCGGCGTCAGCAAGTTGCTTCCTCCCACGATTCATGATCAAGAAAAGGCGCACTCTTCTCGATCATATGCGGGAGAAACACGGTGTGTGCAGGTCAGAGGTCCTCGATTCCGTCCAGAGCCGCAGTAACTCGGTCCCATTCGTCGTCTTCGAGCGTGACCAACACCTGGTCGTCATCCTCGCCCTCGACGCGCAAGATCACGAGGTCGCCATCGGAATCCTCAGGCTCCAGCAGGGCGTATGCCGCATCGTCGATCTCAATGATGCGGTAGAGCGTGAACTTGTGCTCCACACCTTCGTCGTCTACCAGCACGATTTCTGATTCGGGTTCGTTAATCATCCGATTCGCCTCTCTTTTGAGTGCCTGTTCCGCCGATCGACACACGCGTGTCATGAAGGGCGATGCCTGGCTAGGTACCCGTCCAGGATCAGGGTTGCCGCCGTCATGTCGACGACGCCTTTTCTTTTTTTGCGGCTGACGCCTGCTCCGATCAAGACTCGTTCGGCTTCCTTCGTCGTAAAGCGCTCGTCCCAGAGGACCACGTCGGCGGCGATCCGCTGCCTGACGCGCTGGGCAAACTCCCGCACGTATTCGGCCTCAGGTCCCAAGGCGCCGTCCGTCCTCAAAGGGAGCCCCATGACGATCACACGGACATCGTACTCCCGAGCAAGGCGGGCAAGGTACTCCAAGTCCTCGTCGATCGATCGTCGGCGCCACACTTCGACGCCTTGCGCGGTAAGCATGAGCGGATCGCTCACGGCGACTCCGATCGTCTTTCGACCCACGTCAAGGCCCATCACGCGGCCTTCGCCCTCATGCAATGGGAAGCTTGCCCCCTTTCGCCTCTCGCTTGGAATATCCCGCTAAGCTAGCGTCCCCACTCGCTGCCCGATCGAGCCGAGGATGCTCGCACGCTATAGTCTCCAATCGCTCCCGGCTTGCCGGCCTGAGCGATCCTGATCCGACGCTAGAATTGTAACAGAAAGGGAGGAGCTTTGCTCCTCCCTATAATCCTAATCTTCGCCTTAACTTTGATTGCCTTTAGCGCATCGTGCCGGTGCCTACATGTGATCGACCCTGCCGTTTGGCGTCTCGATATTGAGGTAACTTGCGACGAGCTCCTCCAGCAGTTCATCGCGATCGAGGGTGCGAATGAGGCTCCTTGCCCCTCGATGGCTCGTGATGTAGGTCGGATCGCCTGAAAGGAGGTAACCCACGAGCTGGCTCACAGGATCGTACCCCTTTTCAACGAGCGCTGCGTAGACCGCAAACAACACATCGCGCGTTCGCCGCTCGTTGCGGGCGAACAAAAAGCGCATCGTCTCGTCATGGGATCCCATCATCAGGCGTCCCTCCGATACTCTTAGGTCCGCTTGCGTTCGCCCCGGGATGCGGCAAACGCATTTGGACTCTTAAAGTGACTCTTCGACGAGGCCGTGGCTTTCCCCTTGAGACCAATCTCTGGCGCTGATGAGCAGGCTTAAAACTGAGCCTCGCTTACGCCTCGCTCGCCGTCCGTTCGAAGAGCTGGCGCACAATGCGATCCTTGGCATCATCGAGCGCGTCTTTCAAGCGAGATGGATCCTTCCCGCCCGCCTGCGCCATCTTGGGATTGCCCCCGCCGCCTCCGCCGACGAGCGCTGCGGCCTGCGTCAGGGCCTTTTTCACGTCGACGCTGCGATCGGCGGCGGCGTCGCTCGCCATTGCCACCATCTGCACCTTGCCGCCATCGGACGAGCCCAAGATGACGACCGCCGCTCCCATCTCCTGCTTGAGTCGATCGCCAAGCGAGCGAAGGCCATCGATGTCGAGCCCTTCGACGTCCGCGGCCAGCACTTTGATGCCGCCAAAATCCTCCGCCCGAGCGGCCAACGATCCGACCTGCGCCTGCGCAAGCCTACCCTTCAACTGCTCGATCTGCCGCTCTTGCTCTTTCATCGCGCCAAGCAACTTGTCGAGCTGTTTTGGCAGGTCGCTTGGGGCGACTTGCAACTTGTCGGCGGCCTCACGAAGCGCCTCGTCGCGGCTTGCCAGAAACTTGAGCGCGCCGCGGGCGGTCACCGCCTCGATGCGCCGCACGCCGGCCGCAACGCCGCCTTCCTGCACGATGCGGAAAATGCCTATGTCGGAGCTCGATTTGACGTGGGTTCCGCCGCAAAGTTCGATGCTGTACTCGCCCACCTTGACGACGCGGACCTCATCGCCGTACTTCTCGCCAAAAAGGGCCATCGCGCCAAGTTCCTTTGCCTTGTCGAACTCCGTGACAAAGTCGGTCACCGGCAGGTTTTCCAAGATGCGCTCGTTGACGCGCCGCTCGATCTCGGCGAGCTCGTCCCTCGAAAGCGGTTTAAAGTGAGTAAAGTCAAATCGCAAGCGATCCGGCGCCACGAGCGATCCCGCCTGATTGGCATGGTCGCCGAGCACTTCGTGGAGCGCCTTGTGCATGAGGTGGGTCGCCGTATGGTTGCGCTCCGTATCCTTGCGGCGCTCGGCGTCGACCTCGGCGCGCACCTGGTCACCCACTTGGAGACTGCCCGATTCGACCTGGCCGCGATGGACGATGATGCCGTCTCCGACCTTGCTGACGCTCTCCACCCGCATCCGGCCGCTTGGGCCTTCGATCGTTCCAATGTCGGGGACCTGTCCGCCGCCCTCTGGATAAAACGGCGTAACCGCCAAAATCGCCTCGATTTGCTCGCCGGCGGCCGCACGACCTGCCTGCTCGCCCCTGACGACGAGGCCGATCAGCTCGGTCTGTGCTTCTAGGGACTCATACCCCACGAACGGCGTTCGATTCACGCCAAGGTCGAGGTCGCCGTACGCGACGTCGACGTCCCCTAAATAGCCCATCTGGCCGCGTGCGGCCCGCGCCCGCTCGCGCTGCGCCTCCATGGCCTCGTCAAACCCTTGCGTGTCCAACTCAAAGCCGTGGCTTTTCAAGATCTCCGCCGTCAACTCAACGGGAAAACCGTACGTGTCATAAAGGCGAAACGCATCCTCGCCGCCAAGCACCGTCCGCCCCTGCTCGCGCAGGCGTGCGGTCATGCGCTCGAGGATCTCCATGCCCTGATCGAGGGTTTCGTGAAAACGGGCCTCCTCCGTCGCCACGACGTTGCGGACGTACTCCCGCTGACTCTCGAGATACGGATAGCCCACTTTCATCAAGTCGATGACGAGATCGACGACGCTCGGCAAAAAGCGACCTTCGATGCCTAGAAGCCTCGCATGGCGCACCGAGCGCCGCAGGAGCCGCCGCAGCACATAGCCTCGCCCCTCATTGCCGGGCAAGATGCCGTCGGCCACCATGAACGTCACACCGCGCATGTGGTCGGTGATGACGCGGACGCTCACGTCCGACTCTCCGCCGCTGCCGTACTGCACGCCGCTCATCGAAGCGATGTGCTCCACGATGGGTGCAATGAGGTCGATCGAGAAGTTGCTCGGCACGGACTGAAGCAGCGAGGCCGTCCGCTCGAGGCCCATCCCTGTGTCGACGCCTTTGCTCTTGAGCGGCGTCAGATTCTTCTCCTCATCCTGATGGAATTGGATGAAGACGAGGTTCCAGATCTCGAGGTACCGCTCGCACTCGTCACAGCTTGGCGCGCACTCCGCTCGTCCGCAACCGTGCTCGGGGCCCTTGTCGTAATAAATCTCCGAGCAAGGTCCGCACGGCCCCACGCCGATCTCCCAAAAGTTGTCTTCCCTTCCGAGCCGCACGATGCGCTCCTCGGGGACGCCGATGTCCTTGTTCCATATGTTGTAGGCTTCGTCGTCCTCGAGGTAGACTGAGACCCACAGGCGCTCAGGATCAAATTCGAGCTCCTTGGTGACAAACTCCCAAGCAAACTCGATCGCCTCTTGCTTGAAGTAATCACCAAAGGAAAAATTTCCCAACATTTCAAAGAACGTATGGTGTCGATCGGTCTTGCCGACGTTGTCGATGTCGCCTGTGCGAACGCAACGCTGGCACGTAGTAATGCGCGTATGCTTGGGCGTCTCCCAGCCCAAAAAGTATGGCTTAAACGGGACCATGCCGGCGCTCGTCAACAGGAGCGTCGGGTCGCCGTGCGGTACGAGCGATGCGCTTTCACCCACGTGGTGACCTTTGCGCTCGAAAAATCGGATGTACGTCTCGCGCAGTTGGTCCGTAGTCAAGGACTTCACGAGCCGAGCCTCCTCGCTGGAAATGCATTAATTAATGTTACAAGAGCGCATTTCCTTTGTCAACCAAAAGTCCCGCGCTATGCCTTTTGCCATGCGGCTTTCGGGGAAATCGGGGCGCGTTTTCGACATGCGCGGGGCACGATTACCCGCGCTCTAGGATCCGGTCTCCCACGTGGGCCGCGACGACCTTGACAGTGGCCGCGACCGGCACCGCCATCAGCATTCCAAGTATTCCCATCAGTTCCCCTCCGGCAAGCACCGCGAAGATTACCGTGAGCGGGTGAAGGCCGACACGATCCCCCACGATCTTGGGACTGAGCACACTGCCCTCGAACTGCTGGATGGCGATGAGCAAGATCACGACCCACAAGGCCGTCCACGGTGAAACCGTGAGGGCCAGGGCGACGGCGGGAACCGCGCTGATGAGCGGGCCAAAGTACGGGATAATGTCGGCAAGTCCCGCGAAGATCCCGACGATGATGGCGTACTTGACGCCAAGCAGCGAAAGACCGGATGCGACGAGTATTCCGACGATGCACGAGACGATCAACTGGCCGCGCAAAAACCCCGACACGACGTGATTCACCTTGCGACCAAGGTCGAGCACGTCCTTGCGCACGCCGCTCGGCATCCACGCGATCGCCGCTCGCTGGATCGAATGGAGATCCCTCAGCAGGTAGTAAGCGAGAAACGGCGCGAGAACGAGGTTGAACACGTGCGAGACCAGCCCTACAAGCAGCTCTGCGATCCGCGAAGCAAAACGCCCGAGCAGATCCTCCGCTCGCCGGAGCGAGAGGTTGACGACTTCCTGCAACATCTCCGGCATCCAAAGCTTCTGCAGGTCTTTGAGGGCGTGGTCGGTGAGCCCTTCGAGCCTCCTTGTCTGCTCCGGCAAAATCGCGATCATTTGATCGAGCTCTCGGGTCAGGCTTGGGAGAACGGCGTAGACGAGCAAAATGACGAAGACGGCGAACATGGCGTACACCAAGAGGATCGCCGTCCCGCGTGGAACCTGTTTGGATTCAAGCAATCGAACGAGCGGATAACTTACGTACGCAACCGCGCCCCCCAGGAAAAACGGCGTGAGTACACCCCGCACGCGCAAGATGAGGAGCGCCGCCGTGAGGGCCGCGGCCACAAGGACAATCAGCTTGGCACGGCGTGACATCTAATGTCGACTCGATTCCATCCTAGGGGCGCCTCCAGTTCGCTAGGCAGCGCTGATTTATCGCCGCGCCAAGGCCTTCGCCGTCGTGTCGACCAGCGAGCGCCCCGCGCTAAGCGCCGAGTCAAGCGCCGTCTTTCCGACGCGCACGACATCATCCATCGCGATCCGGTCCGGCGTATACCTCAATGCATCGACAGGGCTCCGCCTCGAGCGGCGAAGAAGGTACGCAGCCGCGGCAATACCGGCAACACTCCAAAACAATCGACCCCGAAACATGCGAAACATGTCGGTCACTCACTCCCTTCACGGGTATCATGACCGCTCGGGGCCAAGTTCATGTGTTTGCGCGCTGCGTCCAATACCACGTCATCTCCGTCGAGATAGGCGCCTGCGGCCTCGACGACCGGCCGCCCGTCGAGTAAGTCTTTGACAATGCCGTCGGAGACTTCAAAGCCCCAAAGACTCATGGAGACTCCTTTCGCCGCGCCCGAGGGGCGTTTTTGCGTAAGCCCGTCGAGCACGACGTCGGCGATGGTTCCGAGCTGCTTTCCGTCTGCCGTGATCAAGTTTTTGCCGCACAGGCCGGTCCGCTCGCCCCGCGCAGTCACATTTGGAACGTCGGCTCCTTTTTCGTCGGAAAATTTGTCGCGTTCGATGTACGCTTTGCCGTCGCGGATGGCGTCAAATCGTGCGAGCGCAACTCGGATCGGACGCTTGAAGAGGCCTTTCGCCGGCGCGACGAGAAACGCCCAGACCGCGCCGTCTGGCCTAAAGTATAGGTCGGCAACAGTTCCGAGCGTCCGATCGGCGCCCGTTGCCATGATGGGGATTCCAATGACGTCCCGCCCTCGACGCAAACGTCGCTCACCTCGGCGCCCTTTAAGGTTGGCAGCGAGTTGCCGGCATTAGTATGCCCGGGCGGCGCACGAGGGCACGGCCGTTTTGCGCGTTAGGACGAGCAACAGGCTCTTATGAGGAAGCTGCGCGAGCAGGTTCGCGCCTTGTGGGATCTACTTTGAGGTCCTTGACGATGATTCCGCCGCCGACGACGATGTCCCCGTCGTACCAAACGACGGATTGGCCGGGCGTGATCGCCCGCTCGGGCTCTTCAAAGCGGGTTACGACGCCGCCGTCCGGGCCGGGCTCGATCACGGCCGAAGTATCCTCCGACTTATACCGAATCTTACAGGTGACGTGCATCGGCCCTTCGAGCTTTGGCACGGAAACGAAGTTGACGGGATCGGCTAGGAGCGCAACGCCTTCGACGGCCTCCTTGGGGCCGACGACGACGCGGTTGCGCTTTGCATCGACCCGCACGACGTACAAGGGCGTCGGGTGACTGATCCCAAGGCCTTTGCGCTGGCCCACCGTATAAAAGGAGATGCCGCGGTGAGTCCCGAGCACGTTGCCTTCGAGGTCGACGATCTCACCCGGGTGGACGCTCTCCGGTGCGTACCGCTCCATGAAGCCGCGGTAGTCTCCTTCGGGCACAAAGCAAATTTCCTGGCTGTCGGGCTTGTTGGCCGTGATCAGTCCAAGCTTGCGCGCTTCTTCCCGCACTTTGGATTTGTCGTACTTGCCCAGGGGCAGGAGCGTGCGCGACAACTGCTCTTGCGTGAGGCCGTACAGGGTATAACTTTGATCTTTGGAACGGTCTTTCCCGCGCCGAAGGAGAAATCGTCCTCGCCCGGCATCGTACTCCACCGAGGCGTAGTGGCCCGTCGCCACGTAGTCGCACTCAAGCTCGAGCGCCTTTTGGAGAAACGTGCCAAACTTCACCTTTTCATTGCACACGATGCAAGGGTTGGGCGTCCGACCTTGCATGTACTCTTCGGCGAACCGATCGATCACCTGCTCGGCAAAGGAGTGTGCAAAGTTGAGCACGTAGTAGGGAATCCCGAGTTTGTTGGCCACGCGGCGCGCGTCTTCGACCGCCGAGATCGAGCAGCACCCGCTCTCATGCTCGACAGGCAGATCCTCGGGCCAAAGCTGCATCGTCACGCCGATGCACTCATACCCCTCCTCGATCAGCAACGCCGCGGCGACGGAGCTGTCCACGCCCCCGCTCATCGCAACCAACACTCGTCCCTTACTCTTAGCGACACTCATCGCGTCTCAACCCTTCCCCTCGCGTTCCCTGTAGGTCGCTCGCCCCGAATCTGAATGCGCGCTGCGCAAGCGATCGATGATTTGCGGCAGCACGACGAGCACCTCTTCTACCTCGTCCGCCGTGGTGTGGCGCCCAAGCGTAAAGCGGACCGATCCCAGAGCGGCTCGGCGATCAAGGCCCATGGCGAGCAACACGTGAGACGCCTCGATCGACCCCGACGTGCAGGCAGATCCGCTCGACGCCTCAATTCCCTTCATGTCGAGGTTGAGCAGCACCGACTCTCCTTCGACGCCGTCGATCGACACGTTGACGTGACCCGCAAGTCGTCGCACAGAGTGTCCGTTCACGGTTATGCCGGGCACGAGCTCGAGCAAACCGCCTGCGAGCCTGTCGCGCAAGGCCGCAAGGCGCTCCGCTTCGTCGTGCATGCGTTCCACGGCCAGCTCCAGCGCTGTTGCCATGCCCACGGCCCCGGCCACGTATTCGGTGCCGGCGCGCAGTTCGTGCTCTTGCCCACCGCCGTGAATGAGCGGGACGATCGGCGTGCGCCTTTTGACGTAAAGCGCGCCGACTCCCCTTGGACCGTAAAACTTGTGAGCCGAAAGCGACAAGAGGTCGCAGTCGATCTCGCGCACGTTCACGGGGATGTGGCCCACCGTCTGGACCGCGTCCGTGTGGAAAAGCGCCCCTTGCTCTCGGGCGATCTTTGCGATCTCCTCGATCGGCTGAATGACGCCTGTTTCATTGTTCGCGTGCATCACGGAGACGAGGATGGTGTCATCCCGCATCGCGTCCCGGACCCGACCGGGCTCGATCACCCCGTCGCCGCTTGGCTCTACGTACGTAACCTCAAAACCCCGGTCGGCCAAAAACGCCGCCGCGTGCAATACCGCGTGGTGCTCGATCTGCGAGGTGACGATGTGTCGCCCCTGCTTCTCGAGGGCCCAGGCAACCCCTTTTAGCGCAAGGTTATCAGCCTCCGAGCCTCCGCTCGTAAAGATGATCTCCCGGGGGCTGTCCGCGCCCAAGATCGCCGCGAGGCGATCCCGTGCATCGTCGAGCGCCCTTCTCGCGTCTCTGCCGGTGCGGTAAAGCGACGACGGATTGCCAAAGACCTCCTCGAGATACGGCCGCATGGCCACCGCCGCGTCCGGGTCGAGCGGCGTCGTCGCTGCATAGTCCATGTAGATCCGCTTCATGCTGGGACGCCGCCTCCTTTGCTAAAGCATCGAGCCCGCCAAATCGCCAAACGCCGGCGTCAAGTCAGATGTGATACATGAATGAATCGCCCTGCGCCTTCATTCTGGCCGCCTCATCGCAAAGCTCTGCCAAAGAGTAGGAGTCGAGCGCGGCGTTGACCTTCTCGGCCATCGAACTCCACATCATCCAAATAGCGAGTTGGTCCGGGTCCTCCGGTTTTTGGGCGTTGCCGTCGGAGCCGTGCACCGTGAGCACCGGCCCCTCGAGCGCTCTGATAATGTCGCCGATCGAGATGTTCTCAGGATGTGTCAGCAGCTCGTACCCGCCTTGCGCGCCGCGCACGCTGCCGACGAGCCCCGCCTTGCGAAGGGCCCCCATCAACTGCTCGAGGTAGTGTTCCGATACCTGTTGTCGCTCGGCGATCAGCTTGAGCGCGATGGGGCCCTCGCCGTAACGCTGCGCCAGGTCGAACATCGCCCTCACTCCGTACTCGCCTCTCGAGGATATTCTCAAGGCGACTAGTCACCTCCGCCGTTTCGCAAGGTTTTACTCAAATCCTATAGCAACGGGGCTCGTGAACACCAACAAAACCCGAGTAAAACACTCGCTTTTACGTCAGCCCAATGATAGCACGCCAATGACAACAGCGTCAACGCTCCCTAAGTCGGTTCATCCGCTCCCGGACTCTTGCTTCGTGCCCTCGGTCGACAGGCTGGTAGTAGACTTTGGCCTCCATGCCTTCAGGCCAATAGTCTTGCCGAACGTAGCCCGACGGATCATCGTGCGGGTAGCGGTAACCCTTTCCGTGGCCGAGCGCGGCCGCGCCCGAGTAGTGTGAGTCGCGCAGGTGCTTAGGCACCGGGCCGACCTCTCCCGCCCGCACGTCCTCGCGAGCTTTGGCAATGCCGACACAGACTGCGTTGCTCTTGGGCGCAGTCGCCACGTACACGGCTGCTTGTGCGAGCGCGAGCTGCCCTTCGGGCAGACCGACGCGCTCGACCGTTTGCGCCGCTGCATTCGCGAGCACGAGCGCCATGGGGTCCGCGTTTCCTACGTCCTCGCTCGCGTGGATCGCGATGCGGCGGCTGATAAACCTCGGATCCTCGCCGGCCTCCAGCATTCTCGCAAGCCAGTATAGGACGGCATCCGGATCTGAGCCGCGCATGCTTTTGACGAATGCGGATATGACGTCGTAGTGCTGATCCCCCGTCTTATCGTATCGAACGGCGGCCCGATCGGCCACTTCCTCCACCACGGATAACGAGATGCGCCGTTCGCCGCGCACCTTCGTCCCGAGCGCTGCCAATTCCAACGTGTTCAAGGCGACCCGCGCGTCCCCCGACGCGATGTGAACGAGGTGGTCCTCGGCGTCCTCATCGATCTCGAGGCCATCGCTCCCGAGCCCGCGCTCTACGTCGGCAAGCGCCCGCCGCACGATCACCCTCAGATCCGCGGGGCTAAGCGGCTCGAGCCGCACGACCCGCGCCCGCGAAAGGAGGGGCGCGTTGACTTCGAAGTACGGGTTTTCCGTCGTGGCGCCGATCAAGACGATCGTGCCGTCTTCGACTGCAGGCAGTAGCGCGTCCTGTTGACTCTTGTTGAACCTATGGATTTCGTCTATGAAGAGAATGGTGCCCTTCCCGTAAAGCGCCCGCCGATCGGCCGCCTCCTGGATGACTCGCCGGATGTCGCCTACTCCGGACGTGACGGCATTGAGCGATTCGAAGTGCGAGGAGGTCGAGGACGCCGCGAGGCGAGCAAGCGTCGTTTTTCCCGTTCCAGGTTCGCCGTATAGCACGAGCGAGTGGATGCGATCGCCCTCAAATAGTCGACGCAAATAAGATCCGGGGCCCACGAGCCGCGCTTGTCCGACAAACTCGTCGAGGTTCCTCGGCCGCATCCGATCGGCAAGAGGCGCTTTCTTCTCCCGTTCCGTACGGGAAGTCGCCTCGAAGAGATCCATGGAGCCCACCTCCGGTGCGGTTTCGCGGAAAAATTGAGGTTGCGCGTTAAATTTTGGAGGAATAAAAAGAGACCCCGCTATGCCGTTTCGTCGGCCGTTAATGAACCTGCCCTCGGCAGGTGGGTGCCCTCCCGTCGGTCAGCAACGTCCTAGACATGCTAGGCATGTGCATCGCGATGCGGAGTCCGGGCTCCCTCTCGTTACGGTGTTGGCTCATAACGAGGCCGACTTTAAACACGCACATAGCAGGGAAACCATGTCGCACAACGATCATATCACGGCGCAGGACGGTTCGACAAGTCTACCGCCCATCCCGCAGGGCGGCGACCTCCGGGTCGAGCCTGATGTATAGCTCATCGAGCTGTCGCGGCGATGCCGAGGAGGGCGCCTGCGTCATGAGACACGCTCCTCGCTGCGTCTTGGGAAATGCGATGACATCCCTGATCGAGTCCATCCCGGCCATCAACATGACCATGCGGTCGAGCCCAAACGCAATCCCTCCGTGTGGAGGCGCCCCATACTCGAACGCCTCGAGCAGGAAGCCAAACTTCTCGGCGGCCTCATCGGCCGTGATGCCAAGGGCCCGGAACACCCGCTCCTGCACGTCGCGGCGGTGGATCCGAATGCTCCCCCCGCCGAGCTCGACGCCATTTAATACCAGGTCATACGCAAGCGCCCGCACGCTTCCGGGATCGCTCTCGAGTCGCTCGAGATCTTCGGGGTGCGGCGAGGTGAACGGATGGTGGACCGCAGTGTACCTCTTCTCCTCGTCATCCCACTCCAAGAGTGGCCAATCGACCACCCAGCAAAAGGAGAAGCCGTCGGTGTCCGCAAGTCCGAGGCGCTCTGCGAGGTTGAGGCGCACGCGCCCCAGCACCTCGTTGGCTGTCGCCTTTTGATCGGCGACAAAGAGCAAGAGGTCTCCCGTCTCGGCGCCCATGGCTTCCCCGATCGCCGCGAGGCTATCGGGCGACATGAACTTTGCGATCGGCGACCTCGGCTCTTCCTGGCCGAAAATGATCCATGCAAGTCCTTTCGCGCCCTGCTGGACCGCAAACTCGCCGAGCTGGTCGATCTCACGGCGGGACCAGCCGTCGCCCTTGACCTTGGCGTTGATTCCCTTTACGACTCCGCCCGACTCGACGACCTTGGAGAACACCTGAAAACCGGATCCCTTCGCCAAATCGGAGACGTCGACGAGCTTTAGACCGAAGCGAATGTCGGGCTTATCCGATCCATACTCGTTCATCGCCTGGTCGTACGTGAGGCGAGGAAACGGGGTTTGCAGATTCGTCCCGACCAACGGGTCAAAGAGCGAAATCATCAGGCCTTCTACGATCTCGATGACTTCGTCGACATCGACGAAGGACATCTCCATGTCGAGCTGCGTAAACTCCGGTTGCCGGTCGGCCCTCAAGTCTTCGTCTCTAAAGCAACGGACGATTTGAAAGTACCGGTCGAGGCCCGAGACCATCAGCAACTGTTTGAAAAGCTGAGGAGATTGCGGCAGCGCAAAGAACGTGCCGGGATTGAGACGACTTGGAACGAGGAAGTCCCGTGCTCCCTCGGGCGTGCTCCGGGTCAACATCGGCGTCTCGATCTCGTAAAAGCCGAGCCCGTCCAAGTAGTTCCGGATCCCTTGCGTCACTTGGTGGCGCAGCTTCAGGTTTCGCTGCATCTCCTCACGCCGCAGGTCAAGGTACCGAAAGCGAAGGCGAAGGCTTTCATCGACATCGAGGGCGGAGTCAAGGTGAAACGGAGGCGGAGCAGCCGTGTTGAGAATGACAAGCCTCGTCGCCACGAGCTCGATATCGCCCGTGGACAAGTTTGGATTTTCCATGCCTTCGAGCCTGCGGCGCACTTCTCCCTACACCGAGATGACGTATTCGCCCCGCAAGCGCTCGCTCTGGGCAAACATCTCCGGACCGAGGTCCTGTGGGTTAAAGACGACCTGGACTACGCCGGACCGATCCCGCAGGTCCACGAAGATGAGGCCGCCATGGTCTCGCCTTCGCTGGACCCAGCCGGCGACCGTCACGACCTTGCCGACATCCTCAACACGAAGTACTCCACAGTGATGTGTGCGCATTGTCTCCATGTTCGTCATCGGGAAGACCTCCTTCCCGACACCTCCCCAAGGGTTAGTAGTGGGGTTCGATCAGTTTAAGATTTCACGCTTGCAAGGCGCGAGGCGATGACGTCAGCCAGGTCGACGAGAGGAACATCCTCTTGCCCTCCGCCCCGCATCTCCTTGAGCGTTGCAACGCTCCGTTCCAACTCGTCCTCACCGAGGATGACGACAAGCGACGCCCCCGATTTGTCCGCTGCTTTCAATTGGGCCCTCATCGAGCGCTCCTGCGAGAGGCTCTCCCTGTAGTCGATCCGCGTGGCAATGCCGCTGCGGCGCAAGCCGTCCGCAATCTGCAACGCGCCGGGGCGAACCTTAGCCCCAAGCGAGACCACGAAAACGTCGACAGCCTTGGCGGACCCGTCCGACTGGGTTCCTGACTTTAGCATGAGTACAGCTCGCTCCATGCCCGCGCCAAACCCGACGGCCGGCGTCGGCGGGCCGCCGAGCTCCTCCGTGAGGCCGTCGTAACGCCCACCTGCCGCCAACGTGCCTTGGGCCCCAAGGGCGTCGGTCACGACTTCAAAGACGGTCTTGGTGTAGTAATCGAGGCCCCGCACGAGGCGCGTGTCGATTTCGTACGGAAGTTCGAGGGCGTTGAGAAGCGTCTTGACCGCCTCGAAGTGATCGGCGCACTCGTCACATAGATACTCGGCCGATCCCGGGGCTCCTTGGGTCGCCTCTTTGCAGCTTTCGACCTTGCAGTCCAAGATCCGCATCGGGTTTCGATCGTACCGATTTTTGCACGTGGCGCAAAGATGATCCAGCCGGTCGGCGAAAAACGCCCGCAGTGCCTCCCGGTGCCTTGGACGACATACCGGGCAGCCGATGCTGTTTAGGAGCACGGTGTACCGGTCGATCCCAAGGCGGCGATATACCTCGATTGGGATCGAGATCATTTCCGTATCGGAAGCAGGGTCGGAACTTCCGATCGATTCGGCGCCAAACTGGTGGAACTGTCGCGTGCGCCCCGCTTGAGGACGCTCGTAGCGAAACATGGGTTGGACGTACCAAAGGCGTTGAGGCAAGCCATGACCGTGAAGTCGGTGCTCCAAAAACGCGCGCACGACGGGGGCGGTTCCTTCCGGTCGCAACGTGACGCTGCGGCCCCCTCGGTCCTCAAACGTGTACATCTGCTTTTCCACAATGTCAGTGGTCTCTCCGACGCCGCGTTGAAAGAGCTCCGTATACTCAAAGACGGGCGTGCGAATCTCCCGATAGTCGTACGCTCGCATCACGTCGGCGACGGTCTCTTCGACGCGCCGCCATAGGTCGACCTCGCTTGGGAGGATGTCGTAGGTGCCCCGAGGCGACTTGGCCTCCATGCCTAAACCCCTTTCGCCCTGCAAATGTCCCGCATTCGAAAACTCCCGGGCCATCGAGCCTAAATCGGCCCGGCGGCCCGGGAGCGTGTTTGAATCGGAAAAGTCCGGCCGCAGCAGCCCTACTCCGATCCGCCGCCCGCTTCTTCGACATTGACTTCCGCGCTACCCTGATCGGCGTCCTGGGCCGATGCGCTTTCGTCCAAATTAGACTCCGATGGAGCGCTTCCGCTCTGCGCCTCTTCGAGCAACCGCTGCAACTCCTGCTGCATGCGAATCTGCTCTTGCCTTTGCAACTCCTGCTCGAGGAGGAACTGACGGATCTCGTCGGCCTTGGCATTCTGCTCAGCCGCCAGATCCTCAAAGCCCATCTCTTCAAAGATGACCCCAAGCGCCTGATGGAGGCTGAAGTTGTTCGGCGCGTACTCGGATGCTTTCAAGTATGCATCCCGGGCCGCCTCAAAATCCTCCCGCTCGCGGTACGCTTGGCCCAAGGCAAACCAAAGCTCCGGATCGAAGCCGCTCGTCTCGGCCGCCTGCAGATATGCTGCGAGCGCCTCGTCGTGCGCGTCGACCCGCTCCAACGCGACCGCCAGATGGTAGTAGAGGTACGCGTTGAG
Organism: uncultured Clostridia bacterium; assembly: GCA_964424335.1. Classification (GTDB taxonomy): domain Bacteria; phylum Bacillota; class Limnochordia; order DTU080; family RSA5; genus CAYRIY01. The sequence goes on along the minus strand of CAYRIY010000003.1, from coordinate 14,596 downwards.
GGGAGCGGCTGCAATCGCCTCCCGATACTGGGCGATGGCCTGATCGATTCGGTCGTTCATCATGAGCTGGTACGCACGAAACTGTGGATCGAGGATTTCGATTTGCGCCCGAGAGCGCTCCTCATCCATCCAACGTTGAAACTGATCGAAACCTCGCTCTGCCTCGAGTTGCGACTTCAAAGTGTCGCGTACGCTCTCAAAATCCTGCTCTTCCTTGGTGCGGCTGCCGGTTACTTCGATCAAATGGTATCCGAAAGAAGTCTGGACGGGATCGCTCACGCCGCCGACCTCGAGGCTGAACGCGGCGTCCATAAACTCTGCGACAAAGGGCGTCTCCCGATCGATCCATCCCAAGGCGCCGCCTTCTTGGCTGCTGCCGCCGTCATCCGAGTACTCCTGGGCGAGCGCCGCGAAGTCTTCGCCGGCCTTGATCCGCTGCAGGATCTCTTCGGCCTTGCGCAGGGCGCCGTTCCAATCTCGCTCCCCGTCGACCGTCTCCGGTTCGATCAAGATGTGGCGCACTTCGATCTCCTGAAGCCGCTCCTCATAAACTCGGCGCAGCTCCTCCTCGCTCACTTCGACTCTAGAGCGCTCCTCGCGCAGTGTTTCCACGAGAAACTGCTCGCGAATCGCATTGCGCAGCTCCCGCTCGGTCATGCCCGCGGCTCTCAAAACATCCTGATAGCTGGCGCCGTATTGGTCCTTGATCATCTGAATCGTATTGTTGACCTCGGACTCGTCCACCTTGATCTTGTCACGCTTCGCAGCCTGCACCATGAGCTGGTAGTCGACCAATTGCTGCAAGGCGGCAAACTCCATGCCGTGTCGCTGGACTTGACTTGGATTTTGCCCAAATTGGCGGTATAAATTGACCGTCTGGGCGTACGCTTGCTGGAGCTCGGCGACGTTGATCACATCGCCGTTGACGCGGGCGACGGCCTGCACCTGGGGAGCGCCTCCACCAAAGAAACTGACGCCCCCAACGTAAAGGAGCGTGACCACAAAGGCCACACAAACTACGATGATGATCCCTTTCATTCGCTGTCGGAGTGTTTGAAAGAACACGTGACATCGCCCCTTCGTCTACTAAAGAAAATACGGGCTGGAAGTCGCAATTTGGAAATAAAGATAAAGAGGGAGGCATGTCCACCCTCATCGATCCGGTAAACAGACACAAGCTATTGTACCTGTGTGCCGAAACAGTGTCAATTGCGACTAAAGGGAGCCTTCGGTGTCGAGAAGGAGGGTGACGGGACCGTCATTTAGGAGTCGGACGGCCATCATGGCGCCGAAACGCCCTTCTTGGACGGCAAGTCCCCCTTCTTGCAGCCGATCGATGAACGAGCGGTAAAGGCGATTGGCCTCTTCCGCTCCCGCCGCTTTGGAAAAACTGGGCCGCCTTCCGGTTTTGGCATCTGCGTAAAGCGTAAACTGTGAGACGACGAGCGCGGCGCCGCCGACATCGATCAAGGATCGGTTCATCTTGCCTTGCTCGTCCGAGAAGATCCGCAATTTCGCGACCTTGTCCGCAAGGGCGTGCGCATCCTCCTCGCCATCGCCTTTGGCGACGCCAAGGAGCACCAAAAGCCCGCGGCCAATCTCGCCGACGACCTCGCCGTCAACGCTCACAGACGCTTCAGATACCCTTTGGACCACTGCCCGCATCGTTTTCTCCACCTCGTCAAAAATGCGCCTCGTTGCCCTTGCATCACGTCGGGTGAGCCCGAGTCACCGAGACGACGCCGTTTACCTGTTTGATCCGGTTCATCACCGAATTCATGTGGTCGATGTCCCGGATGTCGACGATCAGGTTGATCAAGGCCATCCGAGATTTCGTCGTCCGTGCGTTCACCGACTCGATGTTGGTGCGGCCCTCCGAGATCGCGCTCATGATGTTTGTGAGCAAATTGACCCTGTCCGTCGCTTCAACTTCGATCTCGACCGCAAAGGCGCCTGTCTCGCCCACCTGCCACTGCACATCGATTCTCCGCGCGGAGTCTCCGTTTAGGGCGAGGATATTCGGGCAGTCGGTGCGGTGCACGGAGACGCCTCTCCCTCGCGTGATGTATCCGACGATTTCGTCCCCGGGCACCGGGTTGCAACACTTTGAGAAGCGGACGAGCAGGTCGTCCATCCCTTTCACCAAAACGCCTTGCGCCGGACCTTGCCGCGTCCTCTTGCGGGGCTCTTTTACCTCGGCCCGCCTACTTTCGAACTCCTCTTTCCCGAGAAGTTTGGCAAGGACTTGCGAGACCCCCGTCTTGCCGTATCCGACCGCAGCGAACAAGTCGTCGAGATGACTGAGTCCGTACCGACGGAGCGCCTCTTGCACCGCTTCGGGTTTGAAAGCCTCCTTCACGTCAAAGCCGAGCCGCTTCAACTCGCGCTCGAGCATCTGCCGCCCGCGGCCCACGATCTCATCCCGCTCGTCATCTTTCACCCAAGCTCTAATCTTGCTGCGCGCCTTGGAAGTCTTGACAAACGAGAGCCAATCCCGCGTCGGCTTGGCGTTTTTCGAGGTCAAAATTTCGACGAATTCGCCGTTTGAGAGCTGGTAATCGAGCGGGACGAGCCGGCCGTTTACCTTTGCCCCCGTGCAGTGAAACCCAATGTCGGTGTGAACGTCGAACGCGAAGTCGACAGGCGTCGAGCCGGCAGGAAGGCACTTCACGTCGCCCTTGGGCGTAAAGACAAAGACCTCGTCCTCGAAGAGGTCGATTTTCAGAGTCTCCATGAAGTCCTCAGGGTCCTTCATCTCGCGCAGCCACTCCATCACCTGACGCAGCCACGCCACTTTCTCCTCGAACTCGCCGTGTTTGTCCCCGCCCTCCTTGTACAGCCAGTGAGCCGCGATGCCCTTTTCCGCGATGCGGTGCATCTCCCAAGTGCGAATCTGGATTTCGAGCGGCTCACCCCTCGGCCCGATCACCGTCGTGTGCAGCGATTGATACAAGTTGGACTTGGGCATTGCGATGTAGTCTTTGAAGCGCCCCGGGATCGGCTTCCACATGGTGTGGACCATGCCGAGCACGGCGTAGCAATCCCTGATCGAATCGACGATGACGCGCACGGCCACGAGGTCGTAGATCTCCTTCAAATCGCGGCCCTGCAATTTCATCTTTTGGTAGATCGAGTAAAAGTGTTTCGGCCGGCCCTGGATCTCGGCCGATATCTCCATCTCATCGAGACGCCCGCGCAACGTCGTCATGATCTCTTCGAGCTCGCCTTCGCGCTCTTGGCGCTTCCTTGCGATGCTCGCCACCAAGTCGTAGTAGCCCTTAGGGTCGAGATAGCGCAGCGCGAGGTCCTCCATCTCCCACTTGAGGCTAAACATTCCCAAGCGGTGAGCAAGCGGAGTGTAAATCTCCAAAGTCTCATGGGCGATCTTCTTTTGGCGGTCCGGAGGCAGATGCCTGAGCGTCCTCATGTTGTGCAGGCGGTCCGCGAGCTTGATGAGAACGACGCGCAAGTCTTCGGCCATCGCCAAAAACATCTTGCGCAAAGATTGAGCCTGGTGCTCTTCCGTGGATTGAAATGGAATCTTGGAGAGTTTGGTCACGCCTTCGACGAGTTGGAGGACTTCGTCGCCAAAGGCCGCCTTCATCTCGTCCCGAGTGATTTCGGTATCCTCGAGGACATCGTGCAGGAGTCCGCCCGCGATCGTGACGACATCCATCTCGAGGTCGGCCAAGATTTTCGCCACTTCGTAGGGGTGCTTGAAAAAGACGTCGCCCGAGTCCCGGTACTGCCCCTCATGGGCCTCGCTCGCAAAGGCGTACGCGCGCTCGACGATCTTGAGATCCGCTTCGGTATTGTACGATCGAATCTTGTCGACAAGCACGCTCAGGCTCATGGTCCCCTCACCCCTTGGACTCTTTTCGAGCTCAAACCCTGGGAGTCCCCACCGAAAGGTTACTTCCCAAATGCTTTAGGCCGACGCCCCCTCCAGTAGGTACACGTCGCCACCTCAAGGATTTGACGGAGCGAGGCCGTTTACACGGCCCATGGAGGAGACGCCTCGATCTCCCGCGAGATTTCCCAAAGTCGGCTGAAAAAGCGATCGGCCTGCGCCTCTTCGAGCTCCCTTTGGGAGCGGGCAAGCCGCCCTCGGATACGAGTAAATTCATTATACCGAAGAGACTGTTCCAAGTCCACTTTGGCTCCGGGGCTCGGACTCAATCGGTACCCTTCGCTCACCGGCTCCACGAGGCCGAGTTCGCCAAATACGTCGATGGCGCGCCGTACGCCTTCGGGTGCGATGACCTCGGGCCACTTGCGGGCCACCGCATCGTAGGCTTGCCGAATCGTGAAGGCTTCGCCGGCGCCGATCTCGTTTTTGATCGCCACGTATAGGCGTCCGAGGCGATCCCTATCGGGGAACCGGCGCGCATACCATTCAAGGCGCTCATCCTCGCCGCGTGGCTTGAAAGCCAGGTAAAAATCGAGACTCGCGCCCATACTGCGCAGGGCCTCGGAATGAATTGCGAGTTCGCGCACGTCCAGCGGCAGGTCCCAAAGCACGACACCGACGCCCGCCTCCGATTTGGCCAGGACCTTTCCCACCTGTTCGATCGCCCACGGTCCGGGAGGATCGACGACGACAGCGATCCATGCAGCATGATCGAAGGCCTGCTCAACCTTTCGTGGGGAGCGAGCCGCCGCTGCTTCGCCGACAACGACCGTCCGCTCATCATACCCCATCGCCGCGATCTCGTATGCGATGCGCTCGCCTTCCGGGCCTGGGATGACGTACGCCGGACGTCCGGCGCGGGCAAGAGACTCAAGCACCTGACGTGGACGGCCACCACGGCAATCCACGACGTTCCACCCATGCGGCGGATCGGACTTGGGGCGGACGGCGATCTGGCCTTGTCCAAATCCGGGTCCGATGGTCTCGCGAACCGCTGATTCTCCAGAGGCCGCGATCTCGCCTGCGGCGCGGAACGGCTCTGCCCCCTCCTTGCGCTCCCGGGCCGCCAACCGGATATCCTTCACTTGCATGCTCGGGCTCCTGCGCCCGTTCCAGGCGTTGATCTCCGGAACGAATGCTACATCGTACAGACGCCCGGCCTCGAGCTTTGGGCTCACCTTGTCGCTGATGCCAAAGCCGATTCCGTCGACGTTGAACTTGCCGTCGGGGGATGAGGCCGTCACCTTCAAGTGGCTTCCATCCCGACCGACCGGCCGTGCACGCAACGATACCCCCGGCGTCACAAAGACCGGCGAAGGATTTCCGACACCGAATGGCGCGAGCCGACCGATCTCCTCGATCAACTCGAGCGAGAGATCGCGCACATCGATCGTGTCGTCATATTCGAGCGTCGGAACGAGCATCGATGGATCGACGCGCCGTTCGACGGCCTCTTGGAATCGAGTTTGAAACGCGTCCAGATTGGATTTCCTGAGCGTGAGTCCGGCGGCGCCCTCGTGGCCGCCAAACGCCTCAAACAGCTCCTTGCAATCGGCAAGCGCCTCGTACAAATTGAGGCCGGGAATGCTGCGACCAGAGCCGCGCACGAGCTCTCCATCGATCGAAAGAATGACGGTCGGCCGATAGTAACGCTCGACGATGCGCGATGCCACGATGCCGATCACGCCGGTGTGCCACCCCTCCCCCCAGGCGACGAGGGCGCGATCGCGCTCAACGTCGCAGCGTTCGAGGACAAACCGGTCGGCCTCTTCGGCGATGAGCCGCTCGATGCGGCGGCGCTCTTCGTTCTCCTGATCCAGGCGCTCTGCAATAGGGAGCGCTTCGTCAAATGTGTCGATCGTGAGCAACCGCACCCCGACGGATGCGTCGGCGATTCGCCCGGCGGCGTTCAACCTCGGCCCGAGGCCAAACCCCACGTGCCCGACCGTGACGTCGCCTTCGATGCGCGCCACATCTTTGAGGGCCATGAGACCGGGCACTTGTGAATCCCGATTGAGGCGGTCGAGGCCGGCCCGCACAATCGAGCGGTTTTCCCCCCGCAGCGGCACGACGTCGGCGACGGTTCCTACGGCTGCCAATTCCACGTACTGATGCGCGATCGCTCGCCCGGCGCCGAGCGTTTCGCACAGGGCCTCAGCGAATTTGAAAGCAACGCCTGCGCCCGCTAAGTCGTGTAGGGCTTCGGGCGCTCCAAGCTTTGGATTGACGAGCGCAATTGCATCGGGGAGGTCCTGACCGGGTTGATGGTGGTCCGTGATCACAAGATCGAGGTCGTGCTCCCTCGCCCACTGGGCTTCTGCTACCGAAGTAATGCCGCAATCGACCGTGAGGACGAGCGTCGCGCCGTCCGCCCGCACTTTCGCAAGGGCCTCGACATTGAGGCCATACCCTTCCTCCAATCGGTTGGGAACGTACGCAAAGACTCGTCCGCCGAGCGCTCCAAGGACTCTGACGAGCAATGCGACGCTCGTCTGGCCGTCCACGTCATAATCCCCGTAGATGCATATGCGCTCGCCGCGCTGAATCGCAGACGCCACGCGCGTTACGGCAAGTTCCATCTGATGGATGAGATTTGGGTCTGTGAGCCTGTGGAGACCAGGGTCTAGATACGCCTCTGCTTCGTCGGCCGTTTGGATGCCCCGTGCGGCGAGAAGCTTCGCGACGTAAGGGCTGTAACCCGTCGTTTGGGCGAGTTCTTCACGAAAAGGCGCGCTCGTGGTCCGCAGAGTCCAGCGTCGATTGAGGAATGAACGTGCATCATCCATGACGTTAAAAATCTCTTGAATGCTCCTATCAGGTGGGTTCGCGCTCGGGATCGCTAGCGTCCCCGTCCGCCTTGGACTCGAGTGGCTCAAATTCCGCTTTCTCGGGAGCTGGCGACGCACCGGTAGCCGGCGAGACCGCAGGCGAGGCGGCGGGCGCGGGTTCATCAGCCTGGGCGAGGGCGTCTAACCTTCTTTGCAACTCGCTCGCACGCCCGCGCTCCTCCTCGAGCAGCCGACTTACGTTGGCCAGTTCGCCTCGGAGTTGTCGAAAGCGTATCCCGGCTTTGATCTGGCGCACGAAACCGGCGAGCACGGCCGAGAGGGCTCCGACAGCGGCCGTAGCCAGAACGATGACGGCAACCGAAGTCTCCCGTTCCCATGCAAAGATCCGAATCGGAACGGTCTGCGCGTTTTGCAGGGCAAAGATCGCCACGAAGCTGGCAAATACGAGCGCCAACACGATGAGCATTTGCACGTCGCATCAAAGCCTCCTAAAGGCTCGCTTGAGATCCACGCCAACCCTGTACTATTAACACGTGCGCCCCGTCAAAACCTGCCGGAACGAAAGATCGAGATGACGAGGATCACGCCGAAGAGCCCCGCCACGATGTACCCCAAGACCCCGATCAAAGGCAGTCCGAACATTTCCGGGCCGCCTTTCGTCTGCACGACGAGCGACGATCCTACGATGAGGCTTGCGATGACGACTGCGAGGCTTATCCTGTTGGACACCACGTCCAGCCGATTGATAAAGCGGTCGAGCCCATTGTGCGTAAAGACGATTTCGAGCTCGCCGCGGTTTAGGGAGCTGAGCGCACGCTCGAATGCCGGCGGGATGCGGCCGAGCGTCTCCAGAAATCCTCGCCCGTCCCTCAATGCCTGGCGAGCTACCCACTTCGGATCGAGCCGGCGACGGACGAGCCTCATCGCGAACGGCTCGGCGATCTCCAGGACATTGAAGTCGGGATCGAGCTGCTTTCCGATCCCCTCCATCGTAACGAGCGCTTTGCCGAGGAGCGCGAAGTCGAGCGGCAGGGTGATCCGGTGCTTGTTGATGATCTTGAAGAGCTCCGTCAGTATCGGTCCGAGCTCCATCTCTTTGAGCGGACTTCCGTGGTGTCGCTCGACGAGGTCGTTTAGATCCGCCTTCAGCCCGCGGATGTCGGCGCGCTCGTCCACCGACCCGAGCCGCCGCAGCGCATCCACGATGCGGACCGTGTCCAGCCTCACCGTACCGATGAACATGTCCGCCAGGATCTCCATGGCCCGCTCATCGAGCTGACCCACAACGCCGAAGTCGATGAACGCGAGGCGGCCGTCAGGCATCACGAGGACGTTTCCTGGATGAGGATCCCCGTGAAACATCCCGTCGAGCATCACCTGCTTCAAAAAGGCCTCCGCGCCTCGTTTGGCCACCTCGGAAGGATCGATCTCCCACGCCTCGAGCTGCGCTCGGTCGGTCACCTTCGCGCCTTCGATAAACTCCGTAACGAGGAGGCGATCGGTGGTGTAACTCCAATAGACCGGTGGGATGTGGACGTGCTCCCACGTTGAGAAATTCTCTCGAAACCGTTGGATATAGCGACCCTCGATCCTAAAGTCGAGCTCGCGGCGGATCGTCCGGGCAAACTCCTCCACCACCGCGACCGGGTCGAAGAGATCGGGCCGGAGACGTTCCTTGGCGAGCTGCGCGATGCCAAGAAGAATCTGAATGTCCGTCTCGATCTGGCGCTCGATGCCCGGCCTGCGAATCTTGACGACGACCTGCTCGCCCGTGTGAAGGACGGCCCGGTGCACCTGAGAGATCGACGCGGCTGCGAGCGGCGTCGGGTCAAAGGATGCAAAGACCGCATCGATCGGCTTTCCAAGTTCCCTTTGGACTACCTTCACGGCCTCATCGGTCGAAAAAGGAGGAACGTCGTCTTGCAGTTTGCTGAGCGCCTCAGTGATTTCGTCCGGGAGGAGGTCGGCGCGGGTCGAAAGGAGCTGGCCAAGCTTGACGAAGGTCGGGCCCAGTTCCTCACAGACAAGGCGGAGCCGAACACCCACGGTAAGCGGCGCAGCTCCGTCGCCGCGCCGAAAGAGCCTGCGCCGAAATGGGAGGAGATGGCGCAGGTCCAGTTGGTCGATGAAGAGTCCGAAGCCGTGTTTGAGCAGGGCCTCTCCTATCTGTCTGTAACGCCTCAAATAACGGAGGCGGTAAGGCCGATTTCGTCGCGCCATCCTCTTGCCCCGATTAACTAAAAGATCCTTGTCCAAAATAGTGCGATCATGACAACGGCGATCGTGCCTCTTATCACCATGGCGACAAGGGCGCCGAGTCCTGCGGCGATTCCCGCCTTACCCGAGCTCTTCGTATCTCGCCCCGCGAGGATTTCGCCGGTGAACGCCCCGGCGAACGGACCGATCAAAAGCCCCCACGGGCCCAAAAGTAGAATGCCGAAGACAGCGCCGATTCCCGCCCCCCACATCGCCCACTTGCTTGCTCCCACCAACTTTACGCTGACGGCGCTCGTCACAAAGTCGGCGAGGTGCGCGAGGGCCGCCAGCCCTCCCAGCCACCATAGGAGCGCAGCGTCCACGACTTGAAATCCCGTCACCCATGCGTACAGCAATGCGGCGGCAAAGATCAGCAACACGCCTGGGAGCGCCGGCAAGAAAGCGCCCGCTAGCCCAACCAGTGAGAGCAGTACCACCGCGGCCTTTAGACCGAAAAGTTCCATAGTTTCCTCTGCACGTCACTCGTCTCTTTGTTCTAAGCGCTGCTCGAGCGCCTTCACTCGCTCCTCGAGCGCCTCGTACTCCACTTTTGTCACCATGCCCGCACCGGCGAGAACGCGTCGAACCTGTTGCTCCACCAACCGGCGCAACTCGTCTCTTTGCTCTTCGGCGTGTTTCAAAATAGACCGGGCGACCTGCTTCGACTCCTCGCCGTCGACTTCGCCCGCACGGACGAGCTCCTGCACAAACTCTTCGACCTTCTCTTTGGTCAGAGCCGCCATCCCAAGGCCCGCGATCATCCAGCGCCTCATCCGGTCGCTTACCATGGGTTACCTCCTTTGCACCCGGCACTGTTCGTAGACGCCCCGCTACTGGCTGCGTCAGGAAGACTCATCGCTTCTGCGAAGTTGTAGACAAACCCCATCGTTTCCAGTATAACACAGACCCGTTCTCCACATCGCAGCGCGCGAAAAAGGAGGGGCAGAGCCCCTCCTTTGCCATTCGTTTCATATTCGCGACCAAATAGCCGCTTTATTTTGAGCTTGCCGCCGCTCTTGCCGGCTCTCGCCCTTCACCGATCGACCGAAGCACGTACCAAAGCGGGCTTGCCACGAAAATCGATGAGAACGCACCCACCACGACACCGACGATCAACGTGAGGGTGAAGTCCTTGATCGAGCTTCCACCAAAGACGTAGAGCGCCACGAGGACAAATAGGGTCGTCAGACCGGTGTTGATCGACCGGGAGAGCGACTGGCGAATGCTCACGTTGACGAGTTCCATGAGCGGCTCCCGCCTGCGAATCTGCAAGTTTTCTCGAATCCGGTCAAAGATTACGATCGTGTCGTTGATGGCGTATCCGACCACGGTGAGGATCGCTGCGACAAAGGGCGAATTGATTTCCCGCCCTAGCAGCGACACGACGCCGAGCGTAATCAAGACGGCCTGCACGAGGGAGATCACCCCGGCGATCCCGAACCGATACTCGAATCGAAACGTGATGTAGACCAAAATGCCCGCTCCTGCGATCAGGAGCGCCAGGATGGCCTGGCGCACCAGTTCCTGTCCGATGACGGGACCTACCACCTCGGTGCGTCGGACCGAAACCTCGCCAAAGCGGGCCTCGAGCGCCTCGTCGATCGCAGCGATCGGACCTTGATCTTCAAAGGCTTTCGTGCGAATCAAGATGACCGTTTGGCCCTCTGCGGCGCCTTCGAGGGGTTGGATCACGCTGCCTCCAAGCTCATATTGGCTGAGCTCAGGCGCGGCCAGCGCCTCCTGGACTTCGGGGACGCTCACGGCTCCAGGCAAACCGCGCTCGAGGAGTGACCCCCCGGTAAAGTCGACGCCGAAGTTGAAGCCTTTGACAACCATCACGCCCAGGCTTGCCACGACCAAGACGGCCGAAATCACAAGATAGATGACGCGATTTCCGATCACATTCATCTAGGCAGCCTCCTTTACCCCAAAGTAGCGCACAAACCGTTCGGGGTTGCGATCTACGACCGCTCTAAGGAGCGTCCGCGTGACGACGATCGCCGTAAACATGCTCAGCAAAATGCCGAGCGAGAGCGTGACGGCAAAGCCTCGCACCGGTCCCGTGCCAAAGTAAAAGAGGACCGCCGCAGCAATCAGCGTCGTGAGGTTGGAGTCGAAGATCGCGACAAACGCTCTCTTCCAACCTGCGTCAATGCTCGCCCGCAGCCGCTTGCCGCTTCGGAGCTCCTCCTTCACTCGCTCGAATATGATGATGTTCGCATCGACGGCCATCCCCACCGACAGGATGAGGCCCGCAACGCCCGGGAGCGTCAGCGTGGCTCGCAGGCCTACGAGGAGCGCAAAGAGCATGAGCACGTACATCGCGAGCGCAACGTCTGCGACGCCGCCTGGCAAGCGATAGTAAAACAGCATGAAGAGGAGCACCAAGACGACTCCGGCGATGCCGGCCCTCAGACTCGAGTCGATCGACTCCTGCCCGAGCGTGGGACCGACGTTGCGAATCTCCATCACCGACAACGGCACCGGCAGCGATCCTGACTGCAGGAGAATTGCCAGTTGCCGCGCTTCCTCCGTCGTGAATTGACCTGTGATGATCGCCTCGCCGCCGACGATCGTCCCTTCCGGAACGGGCGCCACGAGCACCTCTCCGTCGAGGACGATGGGGAGCGGTTGCCTAGTTAACGAGTACCTGCCCGTGAGATCGGCAAAGAGACGAGCGCCATGGTCGTTGAGTTGAATCGCAACGGCGGGCCGCCCGAATTGGTCGGAGGAGAGCGTTGCATTGCGCAGCTCAGCGCCCGTAAAGACCGTAATGCCGTTTGGATCCTTAAACTCGAGGAGCGCTGTCTTTCCGATCGTATCGATCGCAGTCTGCTGATCGTGAACGCCCGGCAGTTCGACGATCACGCGTCGATCACCGCTAAGCTGCACGATTGGCTCGGCGACGCCAAGCGCATTCACCCGGCGATCGATGACGGCCTTGGTCCGTTCCATGACCTCGCGGGTCACCGGAGCAGTGTACGACTCGTCGACCTGCATGACGACGTGCACGCCCCCTTGGAGGTCGAGACCGTAACGCAGCGGTTGCAAATACAAGACCAGGGCCGCGCAGGCGGCGAGCGCGAGCAGCCCGAGCAGTCTCAAACCTGTTCCCCGTCTCAAAGGCATGTCTCCCCTTTCGCACTGGAAAAGGCCCGGGGCAACACCCGCCGCCGGGCCCTATTTCAAAATGGAATATTGGGCCGACTGTAGATAGATTTGGGACCTACCATGATCGACGGCCCACAAGGACAACGTCATTATAGCCGCAGCCCGCCCAACCTGTCAATTTCAAAGAAATCGCCAACTTGACGCCGCGCTGCGTTTACAACAATGAGGCGCCGTTGATATTCAAGTGAAACTTGCATTCCAAAAACTCGGCAGCACGCCGGCACATCAACATCCGAGTGAGAAAGATCTCAAAGTACTCCATCACGGGGCAAATCTCGGTCTCGATCTCGAGTTCCAAAGTGATGGTGCGAAGCTCGGCGTCGACGTTCAAGAACGAGCGGACGGCCGCGTAGTTGACTCGGTCGTGGATGTCAAAGGTCGCAATGTCGTCGTTTCGCACGCGAGTTCGGTGTACGTCCGACTTGTCGGCGAGGATCAGCGCCGCCGCGACGTCGTTGACCGGCGTCCCGGTCGACTCCTCGTGATTGCCCACGGCGCCGGCGACCACAGCGATCTCGGCCGGATCCATCGCAAGGTCGCGCAAAGCCATCGTGACCAGCATCGCGCCCGTGCTCTCATGTCCGGAGCGCCCGACGGCGTTGCCGATGTCGTGGGTGTATCCAGCAATGGCTCCCAGTTCGCAGGTGCGCTCCGGGGCCCCAAGTCTTGAGAGCACGTTGCGCGAAATGTTGGAGACCAACTCGACATGTCGGTACCCATGCTCGGTAAAGCCCATGGCGCCGAGGTGCTGGTCCGCCTTCTCGATGAATGTTGAAATCAGCGGGTGCGCCTTCACCTCATCGAGGGTGACCGGCGAGGTTCTGCTTTGCCCGCCGCTTTCAGCGGGGCCCCGGTTTGACCGGCCCATCCTACTCCTGCCCCTTGACCCGGCTGATGCCCGCACGGGTCATGCGAATCTCGACCTTGTCTGCGATGCGGACGGTGAGGTCGTCGTCGTGGATCGACGTAATCTCTCCGTGGACTCCGCCCACAGTGATCACTTTGTCGCCCTTCTTCAGCGCTTCGAGCATCTCTCTGCGCTTCTTTTGCTGCATCTGTTGCGGTCGGATCAAGACGAAATAGAACACAGCGAAGATGATGATGAGCGGGAGAAACGAGCCGAGCACGGACCCGGTCCCTTGAGCGGCTTGCATGAACGTCACGTGTATCTCCTCCTTTTCCCTGTTATCAACAGCATAACTTCGGCAAAACCTTCTTTAGGTTCGACGGGCCAAACCGGGACTCCTCTACCAACAGGCCAGCTCACTAGCCGCGCTTTCTGTTTGCTCTTGAGGGCGCGATCCTCGCAAGCGTCTCCGCCTTCCACGCCTCGAACTCACCCGCTATGATCGCGTCTCTGGCCCTGGCGACGAGATCCCTGAGAAAGGCCAGATTGTGGTATGTCGTCAGGCGCATCCCCAGGATCTCGTTGGCTTTTAGCAGGTGCCGGATGTATGCACGCGTAAAGCGCTTGCACGTGTAGCATCCGCATTCCGGATCCAGAGGCGTGAAATCCCTTGCATATTCCGCATTTCGTATCGTGATCTGGCCGCGCCATGTAAAGACGCTGCCATGACGTGCGATCCTCGTTGGAAGCACGCAGTCGAACATGTCAATGCCGCGACTGATCCCTTCGATCAAGTCGTCCGGGGCGCCGACGCCCATCAAGTAACGGGGTTTCTCCGTCGGCAGAAACTGGAGCGTCCAAGCCACGGTGTCATTCATGTCCTCTTTGGGCTCCCCGACGCTGAGGCCCCCGACGGCATATCCCGGAAAGTCGAGGTCGACGAGGGCGCGGGCGCACGCCTCTCGCAAGTCCTTGTGAACCCCGCCTTGCACGATCCCAAACAGCGCCTGCTCGGGCTTATCGTGCGTCTCTCGGCAAATGCGCGCCCAGTCGAGCGTGCGAGCGACAGCACGTTCGACTTCCTCCCGAGACGCCGGATAGGGCGGGCATACGTCAAAGCACATGATGATGTCCGCCCCGAGATCCTCCTGGATCCGCATCGCCTCCCGCGGCCCGATGAAGTGTGACGAACCGTCCAGGTGCGAGCGAAACCACACGCCGTCCTCCACGATCTTTCGCAAGCCCGACAGGCTGAATACTTGAAAGCCGCCGCTGTCGGTGAGGATCGGCCGCTGCCAACCGATGAACGAGTGCAATCCGCCCGCTTCGCGCACGACGTCCGCGCCCGGCCTCAAGTACAAGTGGTACGTGTTACACAAAATGATACGCGCCCCAAGCTCGACCAATTCGTCCGGGGACATCGCTTTTACGGTGCCCAAAGTGCCGACCGGCATGAACACAGGTGTCGGAATATCTCCATGGGGCGTCGAAACCACGCCTGTCCGAGGACCTACCGGGTCCGTTCCCGTCTCGAGCTTAAATCGAAACATCGCTTGTCATTGACACCCTCTCGCAATCGGCTCAATCGATAAGCATCGCGTCGCCAAAGCTGTAGAAGCGATA